>CAYWZC010000262.1:0-1513 GCA_964462745.1 uncultured Rhodanobacteraceae bacterium | reverse complement strand
GGGAGACGGGAGACGGGAAGCATAGCAAGGACGAGGGACGGGAGACGGGAGACGGGAGACGGAAAAGATTGTTCGCACCACGATCTCTTCCCGAATCCCGATTCCCGGCCTTTCGCTGCTAGCATCCACCCCATGAAATCCGCGCCGAATCTCTTCCTCATCGGGCCGATGGGGGCTGGCAAGACGACCGTGGGGCGCCACCTCGCCGCCCTGCTCGGCCTGCCGTTCCACGACCTCGATCGCGAGATCGAGGCGTGCACCGGTGCGTCGGTGTTCACGGTGTTCGACATCGAGGGCGAGGACGGATTTCGCGAGCGTGAGTCGCGCGCGCTCCGGCGGCTCGCCGCGGGCAGCGGAATCGTGCTCGCGACCGGCGGCGGCGCGGTGCTGCGCGAGGAGAACCGCACGATCCTGCGCGAGCGCGGCTTCGTCATGTGGCTGGATGCGACGGTCGACGTGCAACTCGCACGGCTCGCGCGCGATCGCCAGCGACCGCTGCTGGCCGGCGCCGATCGTCGCGAGCGACTCGAGCAACTCGCGGCCGCACGCGATCCGCTGTACGCCGGGATCGCGGACCTGCAGGTGCCTTCACACGGCATCGGCAGCAGCGTGCGCCTCGCGCGCGAGCTGGCCGGCGAACTCGCGACGGGCTGGCAGCGCCGCGCGGCGCACGTCGCATGAGGACGATCGACGTAGCGCTCGGCGAACGAGCCTATCCGATCCACGTCGGCCGCGGCCTGCTGGATGATGCGAACCTCTGGCAAGCCGTGCGACGCGGCGGCCATGTCCTCGTGGTCAGCAACGACGTCGTCGCGCCGCGGTATCTCGAGCGCGTGCGCGCCGCGCTCGGCGACGGCACACACGCGAGCCTGGTGCTCGCGGACGGCGAGGCGCACAAGACGCTCGCAAGCGCCGAGCGCATCTTCGATGCGCTTGCGGCGCTCGGTGCGACACGCGATGCGACCGTGGTCGCGCTCGGCGGCGGCGTGATCGGCGACGTGGCCGGCTTCGCGGCCGCATGCTGGATGCGCGGCATCGATCTCGTGCAGGTACCGACGACCCTGCTCGCGATGGCCGATTCGGCGGTCGGCGGGAAGACCGCGGTCAACCTCGCCGCGGGCAAGAACCTGGTCGGCGCGTTCCATCAGCCGCGCGCGGTCATCGCCGACACCGCAACCCTGGCGACGCTGCCCGCACGCGAGTTTCGCGCCGGACTGGCGGAGATCGTCAAATACGGCGCGATCGCCGATGTCGCGTTCTTCGCCTGGCTGGAAACGCACGCCGATGCGCTGCTGGCCCGGGAAGAGGCCGCGCTCGAACACGCCATCGCGACGAGTTGCGCGCACAAGGCTGCGATCGTCGCGAGGGACGAGCGCGAAAGCGGCGAACGCGCCCTGCTCAACTTCGGCCACACGTTCGCGCACGCGATCGAGGTCGAGGCGGGCTACGGCACCCTGGTGCACGGCGAAGCGGTCGCGATCGGCATGGTCCTCGCGGCGCGCCTGTCCGCGAG
>CAYWZC010000261.1:0-1517 GCA_964462745.1 uncultured Rhodanobacteraceae bacterium | reverse complement strand
GGTGAATCTTCCGGACCCTTTTTAGGCGAGCCATGTTGCAATTGAATGCGATGAATATTGCAGTCGTGTGACAGTTTGCTCGCCATGCATCGCGCACGCGTGTTGCTGTCATTGAAGTGTCACGATACCTGCGCAGATTCGTCATCATTCGTACGCATCCTGCCCGCCGTAGCTGGCCAATCGCCCGGCGTGGTGCCGGTCGATGCCCGCTGATCCAGGAGTACACGGCTATGCATCGCAAACCCCTCGCCCCCGTGATCGCTGCGGCCGTCGGCCTCGCCGCAGTCGTGCCCGCCGCCAGTGCCGGCGAGACCGATTTCTCGGGCCGCTTGTATTTCAACCTGACCCACATCGACCAGATCGACAGCGAAGCCGGCGAAACCGGCAAGTCTGGCTTCGGCCTCGACGTCAAGCGCATTTACCTCGGCGTCGAACATGCGTTCGACGAAACCTGGTCGGCCAACCTCATTCTCGACTCGCAGTACCAGCGCGATGACGACCTGGACGCCCTCTTCGTCAAGAAGGCATACCTGCAGGGCAAGTTCTCGGAAGCCGCGGTATTTCGCGCCGGTGCCGCGGACATGCCGTGGGTTCCGCTGGTCGAGAGCTATTACGGGTTCCGCTACGTGGAGAACACCCTCATCGACCGGCTCAAGTTCGGCGGCTCGACGGACTGGGGCCTGCACCTCGGTGGCGACGTCGGCGACGGCACGTTCAACTACGCGGCCTCGGTGGTCAACGGCGCCGGTTATCGGGAACCGGACCGCAGCGACGCGGTGGATTTCGAGGCGCGCGTCGGCTTCGTCCCCATCGAAGGCATGATCGTCGCGGTGGGCGGGTACTCGGGCAAGCTCGGCGAGGATCGCGATACCGTCGACACGTTCCACACTGCCAAGCGCGCCGATGCGCTCGTTGCCTACAAGACCGACACCTTGCGCGTCGGCGCCGAGTACTTCCGCGCCAGCAACTGGGGCAATGTGCTGAATCCGGAGTCGGACAGCGCAGACGGCTGGTCGCTGTGGGCGAGCCAGCAAGTCGCCGATGACCTCACCGTGTTCGCACGCTACGACCGCGCCAACCTGAGCCGCGACCTCGAGCCGGCCGCCGAGGACACCTACTACAACGCAGGCGTCGAGTACCAGGTCACCAGGGACTTCAAGCTTGCCGCGGTGTACAAGCACATCGATCGCGAGCGCGCGGCCGGCACGCCGGATCTTCGCACCGCCGACCTGCGCACCAACGAAATTGGCGTGTGGGGCGAAGTCCGGTTCTGACCTGCGTCCGGTGGTGGATCGAGTGCCGCGGGTTGGATCGGCATGGGGGGGGGGGCCGTAGAGCCGAGCTTGCTCGGCTGGTCTTGGGATCGGGCGCGGGGACCGCGGTCAGAAGCAGCGGAGCGAGCTCCGCTCTACGGGGTGACGTCGGGCTGGAGCAGCGGAGCAAGCTCCGCTCTACGAGATATATCGGATCGCCTCGATGCGGCCTACTCCACCTCGCGTGCAATCTCCAGCACGCGT
>CAYWZC010000260.1:0-1519 GCA_964462745.1 uncultured Rhodanobacteraceae bacterium | reverse complement strand
ACGCCGACGTGATCCTGATCGGTGTGTCGCGGGTCGGCAAGACGCCGACCTGCCTGTACATGGCGTTGCATTACGGCATCAAGGCGGCCAATTATCCGCTCACCGAGGACGATCTCGACAAACTCGAGCTCCCGCAACGCGTCACGCCGTACCGGGAGCGCCTGTACGGCCTCACCATCAATGCGCAACGCCTCGCCCAGGTGCGCGAGGCGCGTCGCCCGGGCAGCCGCTACGCGACGATCGAACAGTGTCGCCATGAACTTGCCCAGGCCGACAAGCTGTTCCGCCGCGACGGCATACCGGTGCAGAGCACGACGCATACCTCGATCGAGGAAATCGCGAGCAAGATCCTGTCCGGCCTCGGCATCGACAAGCACATGTTCTGAAAGCCGCGGGTCGGCTCGAGGCCCGAAGAGCCTGCCCCGGACTTGATCCGGGGGCCGGAGCCGACGAGATCCGAGATCCGACGCGCGGCATTCAACGTCGTCGCCCCTCGCACGTCGTCGATTCCGCGGCTGCGCCGCTTGAATCGACCTGTCTTCATCCGTCGCCGTGCCGTAACCGGTATTGCCCGATTTCCGCGATGTCGTCGCGTCGGGATGCGCGTCTCGACGCAAGCGGATCGAATGCTATGATCGGGCCATGTCCGCCGTCCTCGACCGTCCGCTCGACATCCTGCCCAGCCGCTTCGCGTGGCTCATGGGCCTGTATGGCGAGAACCACCGGCGCCTCGCGCGGATGTTCGCACCGCAACGCCTTGCGATCGGCCGCTACCGGTCCTCGGTCGGCGATGGCCTGGATCTGCGGCTCGACGTATTGGAGCGCCATCGCTACACGATCGACCTGCACCTGAGCTATGCGTTCGTCGACGAATCGACGGGCGAGCCGGCGCCGTCCGCGCAGTTGCGCATGTACGACGACGCACGCGCCGCCGAGGTGCTCGCGTGCTGCGCCGACCGGCGCCTCGTCAACGCGATCGGGCCGTTGCAGCCGGCCCGCGACGAGTTCGAGCGGCGCCTGCAGCGCAGCACGTTCCTGAGCCGCTGGCTCGAATACCTCGCCGAGCAGGGCCATTCGATCGGCACGCTCGAGGCGATGCGCGAAGCTCGCGTGGCGGTTTCGTAGGGCGGCCGCAGTTTTGCCGACGTGCGCGCAAGCGGAGTGAGACTTCGCGAGGCGCGTGCGGGCGCGATCGACAACACACCGAATCGGAGAATGACGATGAAAACCCGTGCCGCAGTCGCCTGGCAAGCCGGTCAGCCACTGTCGATCGAGGAAGTGGACCTCGCGCCGCCGCGTGCGGGTGAGGTGCTGGTACGCATCGTCGCGACCGGCGTGTGCCATACCGATGCGTTCACGCTCTCGGGCGCCGACCCCGAAGGCCTGTTCCCGGTGATCCTCGGCCACGAGGGCGGCGGCGTCGTCGAGGAAGTCGGCGCCGGCGTCACCAGCGTCCAGCCCGGTGACCACGTGATTCCGCTGTACACGCCGGAATGCGGCGAGTGCAAGTTCTGCCGGT
>CAYWZC010000259.1:0-1519 GCA_964462745.1 uncultured Rhodanobacteraceae bacterium | reverse complement strand
ACCGGCAGAACTTGCACTCGCCGCATTCCGGCGTGTACAGCGGAATCACGTGGTCGCCGGGCTGGACGCTGGTGACGCCCGCGCCGACTTCCTCGACGATGCCGCCGCCCTCATGGCCGAGGATCACCGGGAACAGGCCCTCGGGGTCGGCGCCCGAAAGCGTGAACGCATCGGTGTGGCACACGCCGGTCGCGACGATGCGTACCAGCACTTCGCCCGCACGCGGCGGCGCGAGGTCCACTTCCTCGATCGACAGCGGCTGACCGGCTTGCCAGGCGACTGCTGCACGGGTTTTCATCGTCATCCTCCGATTCGGTGTGTTGTCGATCGCGCCCGCGCGCGCCCCGCGCAATCGTCACTCCGCATGCGCGCACGTCGCGAGGAATACAGCCGCCTTACGAAACCGCCACGCGCGCTTCGCGCATCGCCTCGAGCGTGCCGATCGAATGGCCCTGCTCGGCGAGGTATTCGAGCCAGCGGCTCAGGAACGTGCTGCGCTGCAGGCGCCGCTCGAACTCGTCGCGGGCCGGCTGCAACGGTCCGATCGCGTTGACGAGGCGCCGATCGGCGCAGCACGCGAGCACCTCGGCCGCGCGCGCGTCGTCGTACATGCGCAACTGCGCGGACGGTGCCGGCTCGCCCGTCGAATCGTCGACGAATGCATAGCTCAGGTGCAGGTCGATCGTGTAGCGATGGCGCTCCAGTATGTCGAGCCGCAGATCCAGGCCATCGCCGACCGAGGACCGGTAGCGACCGATCGCGAGGCGTTGCGGCGCGAACATCCGCGCGAGGCGCTGGTGGTTCTCGCCATACAGGCCCATGAGCCACGCGAAGCGGCTGGGCAGGATGTCGAGCGGACGGTCGAGGACGGCGGACATGGCCCGATCATAGCATTCGATCCGCTTGCGTCGAGACGCGCATCCCGACGCGACGACGTCGCGGAAATCGGGCAATACCGGTTACGGCACGGCGACGGATGAAGGCAAGTCGATTCAAGCGGCGCAGCCGCAGAACCGACGACGTGCGAGGGGCGCCGACGTTGGATGCCGCGCGTCGGATCTCGGGTCTCGTCGGCTCCGGCCCCCGGATCAAGTCCGGGCAGGCTCTTCGGGCCTCGAGCCGACCTGCGGCCGTCAGAACATGTGCTTGTCGATGCCGAGACCGGACAGGATCTTGCTCGCGATTTCCTCGATCGAGGTATGCGTCGTGCTCTGCACCGGAATGCCGTCGCGGCGGAACAGCTTGTCGGCCTGGGCAAGTTCACGGCGACATTGTTCGATCGTCGCGTAGCGGCTGCCCGGGCGACGCGCCTCGCGCACCTGGGCAAGGCGTTGCGCGTCGATGGTGAGGCCGTACAGGCGTTCCCGGTACGGGGTGACGCGTTGCGGGAGTTCGAGCTTGTCGAGATCATCCTCGGTGAGCGGATAGTTGGCCGCCTTGATGCCGTAATGCAACGCCATGTAGAGGCAGGTCGGCGTCTTGCCGACCCGCGACACACCGATCAGGATCACGTCGGCGT
>CAYWZC010000258.1:0-1522 GCA_964462745.1 uncultured Rhodanobacteraceae bacterium | reverse complement strand
AGATCATGCGCCGCATCCTGCGCAAGATCGCCGAGAACCGGCCGGACCAGCTCGGCGACACCTCGACCCTGGCCGATCCGGAAGTCGTGAAGGACCTCGTCGAGGGACGATTGAACCGTTGATCGCGACCGGCAACCGATCGTCGAGACTCAATGCTTGCCGCGTTTCGCGTGCCGGATCATGCGTTGGCGGCGGCGCTGCTGGCCCTCGGTGAGCACGTTGCGCTTGCCGGCGAACGGGTTCTCGCCGTCGCGGAATTCGATGCGGATCGGCGTGCCCTCGAGCCGGTAGCGCTTGCGGAAGAAGTTTTCGAGGTAGCGACGATACGCGTCGTCGATGTAGCGCGTGCGTGAGCCGTGGATCACGATGGTCGGCGGATTGCTGCCGCCCGGATGCGCGAAGCGCAACTTCGGCGCGTGGCCGCGTACCAGCGGCGGCTGGTGGGCCGCGTGCGCGGCTTCGACTGCACGGGTCAGTTCGGAGGAAGAGAACTCGCGTGTCGCCGCGGCATGCGCCCGGTTGACCGCCTTCATGAGTTCCCCGATGCCGGAGCCGTGCAGTGCGGAAATGTGCACCTGGCGCGCCCACGGCACGAATTGCAGCTTGCGCGCCAGCGACGTGATGCACTGCTCGCGACGGTAGCGATCGAGGCCGTCCCATTTGTTGGCCGCGATGACCAGCGCGCGTCCCGCATCGAGCACATGGCCGATCAGCGCCGCGTCCTGGTCGGTCACGCCCTCGACCGCGTCGAGCAGCAGGACCGCGACATCGGCCGCCTCGAGAGACTGCATCGTCTTGATGACGCTGAACTTCTCGAGCTTGTCCTCGATGCGGCCGCGGCGCCGCACGCCGGCCGTGTCGATCAGGGTGTAGCGTTTGCCGTCGCGCTCGAGCGCGACCCGGATCGCGTCGCGCGTGGTGCCGGGCAGGTCCGAGGCGATGACCCGGTCCTCGCCGAGCAGGCGGTTGACCAGGGTCGACTTGCCGACGTTCGGCCGACCGATGATCGCGACGCGGATGCCGTGTTCGGTGCCCTGCTCCGCCGCGTCCTCGGTCGGCGCCGGCAGCAAGGGCGTGAGCGCCGCGAGCAGGGCCAGCACGCCGCGGCCGTGCGCGGCGGACAGCGGTAACGGGTCGGCGAGGCCGAGCTTCGCGAAATCCGCCATCGCGACCGATTCGTCGAGCCCGTCGACCTTGTTGACCGCGAGCACGACCGGTTTGTCCGCGCGCCGCAGTTGCGCGAGGATCGCCTGGTCGGTCGGCAGCAGGCCGTCGCGCGCGTCGACCACGAACACGACGACATCGGCTTCGCCGATCGCGACATCGACCTGGCGCGCGGTCAGCGTCGCAATGCCGTCCGCGTCCTCGACGAGTCCGCCCGTGTCGATGACCATGAACGGCCGGTCGCCCGTGCGACATACACCGTAATGGCGGTCGCGCGTGACCCCGGGCTCGTCCGCGACCAGTGCGTCGCGCGAGCGCGTCAGCACGTTGAACAGGGTCGACTTGCCGACGTTGGGAC
>CAYWZC010000257.1:0-1571 GCA_964462745.1 uncultured Rhodanobacteraceae bacterium | reverse complement strand
CCGCAATCGTCGCGCCGAGCACGAGGGTCGTACCGAGCCATCGCGGAACGCGCCAGGATTCGAGGCGGCGCACCGCGGGCGCGAGCATGAGCGAAACCAGGATCGCGACGACCATCGGAACGATCACCGCGGCAGCCAGTGCGCTCGCACCGATGCACAGGAATACGACGATGATGACCAGGAGTCGAGCCGTCGATGCGGCGGGATCGGTTGCCGGCGATTCGACAGATGGCGACTCCACTGGTTGTGGAACACCCTCGGCCGGCTGCCGCGGCACCGCCTGCCGCGGATCCTCAGACGCACTGGCCTGCGAACCGCTCATTCGCCGCGTATCGATCCGGGAACGTCGGCAGCACCTGCGGCATGTGCTGTCGGATTCCTTGTGCGGCGTGGTAGCAGGCGTGCGAACAGCAGGACGCCATCCATGCCGAGCATTCCGACCCGCACCACGCGGCGCAACGGAAGCAGGCTAGCCAATGCCCCGGCGGCCAGACCCGCTGCAACAGTCAGGCTCGCGCGATGCGGCTCGAAGCGATCACGCAGCGCGTCGATGCGATGGCGCAGGCGCGCGCCATGGAGCGCCATCGCCATCGACGCATGATCGGCCAGTGCGCGCCGCTCGTTCAGGCTCATGCACGGGCCCTGTGTGTCGATGGCGCCGGATACGCGTCGCGATCGAACATGCGCCGGGTGCGCGGCAACGCGAGATCGCGCAGGCAGCGACGCAGGATTGCGACGCACCAGACCGCACCGCCCAGATTGGCGAGAAGCACGGCGCCGGCACCCAGCGGAACGCTGCCGGTCCAGGCGTGGACGACGGAGAATGCCAGCACGTTGAGACCCAGCCACGCGCCGAATGCGAACACGAGCGTCGCGAACGCCAGCCAGATGATCGCCACCAGGCTGCTGCGGGCGAGACGCAGTTCGGCGCGCAGCAGGTGTCCGGCGGCGCGCAACGCCTCGAACAGGTCATCCAGCATCCGCGCTGCCAGCGACGCGGTGTCCGCAAGGGACGGGTCGGATTCCCCGGCGTGGCATTGCCGATCAGCGGTGGCCACGACCAGACTCGCGCGGGCGCAGGCAACGGGTCAGTAGCACGCCTGCCGCGAACGCAATGCCGAACGCCGCCAGCGGGTGCTGGCGAATCTGATCGCTTGCCGCTTCACCGAATTGTTTCGCGCCTTCCGAGAAGCGTTTGCCGGCGTCTCGCAGCTCGTCTTCGAGCTCAGCCCCGTTGTCACGAAGCCGGGCGCCGAAACGACGTGCGCGCGCACCGGTCTCGGCGGCCGCTTCCCGCGCTGCGTCGGCAACCTCGCCGGCCGCCTCGCCAAGTTCATGTCGCTTGTCGCGTGTATTTGCCATGTTCTCCTCCTGGATGAATCGGCGGCATGCCGACGCGCGCAACGAGAATAGGCGCGCGTGCCTGAACACGAAGATCGGATGCGGGTCGGAACCAAGCATGGAAGTTGCAAGCCGTTACGATTCCGTGGACGGGCGGCGACACGCGTCCTGCGCGTCGCCACCCGCAGCCATTCCGATGGCTACCTTGTCCGAATCCCCATGCGTGGATC
>CAYWZC010000256.1:0-1638 GCA_964462745.1 uncultured Rhodanobacteraceae bacterium | reverse complement strand
TTGCTCGCGAACAGCAGGATGTCGCGGTCGCCGTCGGTGATCTGCACGTCGATCAGCGCATCGCCGTCGTCGAGCTTGATCGCGATCTTGCCGCGCTGGAGCTGGTATTCGAACTCGCGCAACGGGGTCTTCTTGACCGTGCCGTTGCGGGTCGCGAAGAACACGTAACGATCGTCGCCAAAGTCGCGCACCGGTTGCACCGCCTGCACGATCTCGCCCGCTTCCAGCGGCAACAGGTTGACGATCGGCCGGCCGCGCGCGTTCGGTCCCGCATCCGGCAGCTTGTGCACCTTGAGCCAGAACACGCGCCCGGCGCTGGTGAAGGTCAGCAGCGTGTCATGCGTGTTCGCGATCCACAGCCGCTCGACGAAATCCTCCTGCTTCATCGAGGTCGCCGAACGACCGCGCCCGCCGCGCCGCTGCGCGCGATACAACGCGACCGGCTGGCGCTTCGCGTAGCCGGCGTGCGACAGGGTGACGACGACGTCTTCCGGAACGATGAGGTCGAGGACGTCGAGATCCTCCTGGCTGGCCTGGATCACGGTGCGGCGCGCATCGGCGGACGCCTCGCGGAGTGCGGTCAGTTCGTCGCGGATCACGCCGAGCAGCTTGTCCGGATTCTCGAGGATCGCGATGAGGCCGCCGATCGTGTCCAGCAGTTCGCGGTACTCGTCGCTGAGCTTCTCCTGCTCCAGCCCGGTCAGGCGGTGCAGGCGCATCTCGAGGATTTCCTTCGCCTGGATCTCGGAAAGCTGGTAGCCGTCCGCACCGAGGCCGGTTGCCGCATCGAGTCCCTCCGGGCGCGACGCGTCGGCGCCCGCGGCGGCCAGCAGCGCGGCGACCATGCCCGGCTGCCATACCCGCGCGAGCATGCGCTCGCGCGCCTCGTCGGCCGATGCGGACGTCTTGATGAGCTCGATCATTTCGTCGATGTTGGCGAGCGCGACGGTCAGGCCCTCGAGCACGTGCGCGCGCGCACGCGCCTTGCGCAGATCGAACACCGTGCGCCGGGTAACCACTTCGCGACGGTGGCGCAGGAACGCATCGAGCACCTCGCGCAGGTTCAACGTGCGCGGCTGGCCATCGACCAGGGCCACGATGTTGATGCCGAACGTGACCTGCATCTGGGTGTGCTGGAACAGGTTGTTCAGCAGCACTTCGGCCATTTCGCCGCGGCGCACCTCGATCACGATGCGCATGCCGTCCTTGTCGGACTCGTCGCGCAACTCGGAAATGCCCTCGATGCGCTTTTCCTTGACCAGCTCCGCGATCTTCTCGATCAGGCGCGCCTTGTTCACCTGGTACGGCAGTTCGTTGACGATGATCGTCTCGCGGCCGTTGTCGTCGGTCTCGATTTCGGTCTTCGCGCGCACCAGGATGCGCCCGCGCCCGGTCCGGTACGCCTCGACGATGCCGGCCGAGCCGTTGATGATGCCCGCGGTCGGGAAGTCCGGCCCCGGGATCAGGCGCAGGAGTTCCTCGAACGAGGTGTCCGGATCGTCGATCAGCGCGATGCAGGCATCGATGACCTCGCCGAGATTGTGCGGCGGGATGTTGGTCGCCATGCCGACCGCGATGCCGGCCGAGCCGTTGATCAGCAGGTTCGGGATCCGGCTCGGAAGAACGAGCGGCTCCTCC
>CAYWZC010000255.1:0-1660 GCA_964462745.1 uncultured Rhodanobacteraceae bacterium | reverse complement strand
CATTGATCAGGAGTTCGCGGGTCAGCGGCGTGCCGGCCGCGATCGGCTGCACCGGCACCTGGCCAATCACGTCCGCGATCCGGGTGTAGCTGTTTTCGACCGCGCGCGGGCGCTGTTCGACCTTCAGCGCAGCTTCCGCGATCGGCTCGCCGACCCCGAGATCCGCCGCCGCGACCACGACCGCATGGGTCGGCGCGGCGCGCCGTTCGACCGGCGCCGTGCTGCGGGTCGCAGTCGCCGGCGCGGTCGGCGCGGGCTTGCGACCGATGCTGAACGCGATCACGACGAGGATGATCGCGGCCGCGACCAGCAAGAGCGCGATGAGGCGCGTGAACTTGTTCATCAGGCAGTTTCCCCGTGGTGGCCGGTCAGGTGCCGGCTTCGATCTGGACGGTGGCCGAGCCTTGCAACGGCCCGCCGAGCACCCAGCCGTAGGCGGTCACGGTACCGGGCAGGAATGGGTGTTCGTCGTAGTTGAATGTCGTCGTTACGTTGATGCAGGTCACGCCCGCGGCACCGGCGCTCGCGTCATCGCAATCCACGTCGGTCACGGCGACCGCTGCCTCGGGCGCGACGCCGCTGAAATCGAGCAGCCATTGCATGCGTTGCGCGGCGACCTCGATCGCGGTCGCGTGGCGCTCGGCCACGGTCGGCTGGAAGCGCAGCGCCGCGCGCGCGCCATCGGCGGCGGCGAGGGTCAGCGACTGCTTGGCCGCGAAGATCAGCACGCCGGTAAAGGTAAGTAGTAAAAGCGGCAGCAGGCCGAACAGGAACATCAGCGCGAACTCGATCGCGACGACGCCGCGCTGGCGCGCGCGCGGCGACCTGCTGGCGGCTGGGCGATATTCGATTCGCTGCAACATTTCCGCTCCCCTACGACCCCGGTGCCGACAGGAACAGGACCTGGGCGATGGTTCCGATCCCGAGATACGCGGCATACGGCAATCCCTGCCGACCCTGCCGCGGTTCGAGCATACGTTGGTACCACGCCGAGGTCTGCACGGAATCCTGCCAGATCGCCACCTGCGGCGCCCAGCGCGGCGCCGCGCGCAGCGCAAGTACCGCGAACGCATGTACACCACAAAGCAGGCTGCCAATGATCCAAATCGGCAAAAGTGCCTTCGCGCCGAGCAGGAAGCCGAGCGTCGCGAAGAACTTCACGTCGCCCGCGCCCATCCAGCGGATCGCGTAGAAGGGCAGCATGGAGACGAGGCCGATGGAGAGGCCGACCAACGCTGCGCCGGCGCCAAGCGTTACCGAAGTGCCAGTGAAAAGCGTGGCGACTTGCCACAGCGCCCCGATGGCGAGCGTTGACATCAGGAATGTATTCGGCACGCGGCGCGCGTATAAGTCCCAACCTATCGCAAGAAGCGCCAAGACCATTGCTAAGGCGACAAGCATGATTCCAATCAGCCCAAATTCAAGATGACAGGAGGCGGAGTCCCCGAAATCGGAAACTCCGAAGATCCCCCCGATGGATAGAATTAAGTGCCGCTACCGCCACCAAGTCCGGTCACGGTGTCTTTCAACTGTTGAAAGATGGTCGTGAATGTGCTTCCCAGAAGCCCGTCTTCGGTCGTTCCGATGACCGCGATCAGAACGACAGCAACAATCGCCGCCAGAATCCCGTACTCCAACGCCGTAATCCCGTCTTCTTCTT
>CAYWZC010000254.1:0-1664 GCA_964462745.1 uncultured Rhodanobacteraceae bacterium | reverse complement strand
TTCTCGGCCGCCTCGACGCCCAGCGGCAGGACCACGATCGCCTCGCCGGACGGCGTGCGCTGCGCGTCCGCTTCCGGTTGCGAGCGGTCGTCGTGACGGGGCCGCACGAGCACGAACACGAGCAGCAATGCCGCGCATGCGGCCAGCAACCATGCGATCGGGCGCCAGCGCGCAGGGCCGGTGACGCGTGACGCGTTGCCGCTTGGCACCGCGCCGTCCTGCGGACGCGCAGGGTTCGTCACACCGGGTGGTGCGGGTTCCGTGCCCGGATCCGTCGTCGGGTCGGCCTCGTCTCCCCGCGTGGCCAACTCTTCGGTCGCGGCGATCCAGCGATAGCCGAATCCCGGCACCGTGCGCACCAGTCCCTGGATGTTGCTGTCGTCCCCGACCGCGCGCCGCACCTGCATGATGAGCTGGCTGACCTGCGCATTCGCGACGTGCGTGCGTCCCCACAGGGTCGCGATGAGTTCATCGTGGCTGACCGCGCGATCGCGCTGCTCGACGAGGTGGGCGAGGGCATCGAACACGCGTCGTGGCAGCGGCAGCAGTTCACCGTCGCGGCGCAGTTCGCGTGCGGCGGTGTCGAGCCGGTACGCGCCGAAACGAAACTTGTGGGGCTTCGTCATGGACAACCCGTCGCGCGTGCCCGCACGAGGCGGGGGCCGGCTTCCGGCCCAAGTCGCCGCATCGGGACAATCGGTTGAAGGCGTTTCACGTGGAGTCGAATTCCCGACAGGACAGTCCGAAAGCATACCCGCAGCCACAGGCGGCACGACATACGCCACCGCGAATCCGCGCCAGCGACGTGCTTCGGCCGTGTGCGGGTGCCGTCGCCCGGAGCGGACCGGGGCCACCGCGGCGGCCTGCTAGAATTGGCGGTCCATGCCGATTGCCGGAGTTGTCATGAGTTCCGTCGCACAGCACGTCACCGCCGCCGCCGCGCAAACCGACACGACACCGTTGCGTTTCGTGACCGCGGCGAGCCTGTTCGACGGCCACGATGCGGCGATCAACATCATGCGTCGCATCATCCAGGCGCAGGGCGCGGAGGTCATCCACCTCGGTCACAACCGCTCGGTCGAGGACGTGGTGCGCGCGGCGTTGCAGGAAGACGCCGACGCGATCGCGGTGTCGTCCTACCAGGGCGGCCACGTCGAATACTTCAAGTACATGATCGACATGCTGCGCGAGCGCGGCGCCGGCCACATCCGCGTGTTCGGCGGCGGCGGCGGCACGATCACGCCCGAGGAAATCCGCGAACTCGAAGCCTACGGCGTCGAACGCATCTACCACCCGAACGACGGCATGAAACTCGGCCTCGTCGAGATGATCGAGGACGTGGTTGCGCGCGCCTTGCGCGCGCGGGAAACGGGAGACGGGAGACGGGAGGCGGGGAAATCCGGCAAGCCGGACGTTGACGACGAAATCAGCATAGGTCGCATGCTCAGCGCAATCGAAGATGGCGCTTTTTCGGAATCGGAGCTGGCGTTGTTGCGAAAGCAGTGGGCGAACCCGCGCCCTGCGTCTCCCGTCTCCCGTCTCCCGTCTCCCGTAGTCGGCATCACGGGCACCGGCGGCGCGGGCAAGTCCTCGGTCGTCGACGAACTGTTGCTGCGCTTCCTGCACGCGTTCCCGGAAATGCGCATCGCGGTGCTCGCGGTCGA
>CAYWZC010000253.1:0-1690 GCA_964462745.1 uncultured Rhodanobacteraceae bacterium | reverse complement strand
CAGAGTGGTCATGCAGCGGCCTGCAAAGCCGTGTACGCCGGTTCGATTCCGACCCAGGCCTTACCGTACCGTCGCCCGGGTGGCGAAATGGTAGACGCAGCGGACTTAAAATCCGCTGGCCGCAAGGCCGTGCCGGTTCGAGTCCGGCCCCGGGCAGTCTTCTGGTTCAATCACTTGCGCCATCGCCCTGGGTACCGGGTCCGCTTCGCAATCCTGCCCGCGCTCCGCAATTCTCGACATGCCCGCTTCCACGCTCGCCTGGACTTTTCTCGTGCTCGCCGGCCTCACCGAGATCGGTTGGGCGGTCGGACTCAAGTACAGCGACGGCTTCACGCGCGTCGGACCTTCGATCGCGACGGTCGTCGGCATGGTCGTGAGTTTCTGGTTGCTCGCGCTCGCGATGCGCAGCATCCCGCTCGGCACCGCGTACGCGGTCTGGACCGGCATCGGCGCGGTCGGTACGGTGATCCTCGGCATGTTGCTGTTCGGCGAATCGCGCGACCTGCTGCGGATCGTGTGCATCGTGCTCATCGTCGCCGGCATCGTCGGACTCAAGCTGCTCGGCGGGGCGCAACGCTGAGCGCCCGATGGCGGTGGACTCGCGCAACGAGGGTGGACTTGCGGACGGCGCCGCGAGCCTGCGCCTCGATGTCTGGCTGTGGGCGGCGCGTTTCTTCAAGACGCGCTCCCTGGCCCAGCAGGCGATCGCGAACGGCAGGGTCGAGGTCGGCGGCGCGCGCGCGAAACCGGCCCGCGCGCTGCATGTCGGCGATCGGTTGCGCATCGTGCGCGGCGAGGAGCGATTCGAGGTGATCGTGCAATCGCTCGATTCGCGCCGTGGACCGGCCAGCCGTGCCGCCCTCCTGTATCGCGAGACCGAGGCCAGCATTGCCGCGCGCGAGGCGGAGCGCGAGCAGCGCCGGCTCGGCGGGTTCGATGCCGGCGCACGTCCCGACAAGCAGCAGCGCCGCGATCTGCGTCGCCTGCGGCGGCAGGACTGAAACCGGCTTGATACACTCGCGCATCCGCGATGCGGGCTTCCGAACGAGGGCGTGTGCATGTCACAGGCAGCGCTGGAAACGCTGGCCAACGAATTCCGCCGCGACGGCTATACCGTCGCGCGGCGCGCGATCGGAGCACCGATGGCCGAGCTGTGCGCGAACTACGCACTGCTGCAAACCGGCAATCCGGACTATTACGAGATGGAGGACCTGACCGGATCGCAGGGCCGGTATGCCGATGCGCTCGGTGAGTGCCTGCTCCTACAGCAGTTGCCGCTCATGCAGTTCGTCGCGCAAGGTCCGTTGTTGCCGTGCTATTCGTTCCTGCGCATCTATCGTCGCGGTTCGGTGCTCGACAAGCACCTGGACCGGCCCTCGTGCGAGATCAGCACGACGATGACGCTCGGTTTCGACACGGCCGCCGGCCAATGGCCGATCTGGATCGAGGCGTGCGGCGAGGAGCGTGCGCTGGAACTCGCGCCCGGCGACATGCTGATCTACCACGGCGCCGACTTGCCGCACTGGCGTGAAACCTACGACGGCGAATTCTGGATCCAGGTATTCCTGCACTACGTGCGCGCCGACGGCCCGTACACGAGCTTCAAGTTCGACGGTCGCGAACGCATCGGCCCGTTCGACAAGCACCGCCAGCGCCGCGCGATCGACGCACCGGCGGCCGAGGCGACGAC
>CAYWZC010000252.1:0-1704 GCA_964462745.1 uncultured Rhodanobacteraceae bacterium | reverse complement strand
CGCGCATCCAGGTCGAGCACCCGGTGACCGAGTTCGTGACCGGAGTCGACCTGGTCCGCGAGCAATTGCTGATCGCGTCGGGCGAGAAGATGACCCTGCGCCAGTCCGACATCCAGATCGACGGCCATGCGATCGAATGCCGGATCAATGCCGAGCACCCGGAAACCTTCATGCCGAGCCCGGGCACCGTGCGTCGCTTCGAGGCACCCGGTGGCCCCGGCGTGCGCGTGGACACCCATGTGTACGACGATTACCGGATTCCGCCGAACTACGATTCGATGATCGGCAAGCTCATCGTGCACGGCCGCGACCGCGAAACCGCGATTGCCCGCATGCGCCTCGCGCTCGCCGAACTCGTCGTCGAGGGCGTGCACACCAACGTGCCGCTGCAGCAGCGCATCCTCGCCGATGGCGGCTTCCAGCTCGGCGGCCAGAACATCCATTACCTCGAGCGGCGCATCGCGGAGGGCCGCTAGCGGCGGCTGGCCGCCGGCGGCGGGGCCGCCAGCGGCCGGGAATAGGGAGGGAATAGGGAAGAAACCTCGCACCACGAAGGCACCACGTTTCTTGTCCGCATCCCGAATCCCGCATCCGAATCCCGCATCCCGCATCCCGAATCCCGGCCTCGCAATGCTTCTTGTCTACATCCCGCATCTCGATAGCTCCGCTTTGGTCTGACCCCCGCGTCGCCACCCGCTTTTCCCATTCCCGATTCCCCATTCCCGGCCTTCGAATGCCCTTCCTCGAACTTTCCCTGATCCTGCACGCGGAACAGCAGGAAGCCGTCGAGGCGGCGCTCGAGGATGTCGGCGCGCTCGCGGTGACCCTGCTCGACGCCGAGGATCACCCGATCTACGAGCCCGCGCCCGGTGAAACGCCGTTGTGGCCGACGATCGCGCTATCGGCCTTGTTCGAGGAAGCGACCGACCGCGCCGGCATCGTGCACGTGTTGCTCGATGCCGAAGCCGGCATCGCACCCGAGCAGATCACGTTCCGCGAGGTCGCCGATGCGGACTGGACGCGCGCATGGATGGATCGCTACCAGCCGATGCGATTCGGTTCGCGCCTGTGGATCTATCCGTCGACGATCGAGCCGCCGGAGGATGCGAACGCGATCATCGTGCGTCTCGATCCGGGCCTCGCGTTCGGAACCGGCACCCATCCGACCACGGCGCTGTGCCTCGAATGGCTCGACGGCGAGGCGCTCGCCGGCCGCGATGTGATCGACTACGGCTGCGGTTCCGGCGTGCTCGCGATCGCGGCGCTCGCGCTCGGCGCGGCGCGGGTCGTCGGCGTCGACACCGATCCGCAGGCGCTCGATGCGAGCGCCGACAATGCCGCGCGCAATGGCCTGGCCGATCGGCTCGTGTTGCAATTGCCGGATGCCGCCGATCCCGCGCCCGCCGACGTGCTGGTCGCGAACATCCTCGCGGGTCCGCTGCATGCGCTCGCGCCGCGCCTTGCCGGTCTGGTCGTCGCGGGCGGACGTCTCGCGTTGTCCGGAATCCTCGCGGGCCAGGAAGCGGAGCTGCTCGAGCGCTACGCGGAATGGTTCGAGGACCTGCGCGTCACGCAACGCGAGGACTGGATGCGCATCGACGGCCGCCGCCGCGCCGCCCGCTGATCGTCGCCGCGCAACTTTCGGTATCCTCACCGCTCACCGCTCACCGCTCACCGCTCACCGCTCACCGCTCACCGCTCACC
>CAYWZC010000251.1:0-1706 GCA_964462745.1 uncultured Rhodanobacteraceae bacterium | reverse complement strand
CCGCATCCGCGCGCATGGCTCGCGCCGGAATTTTCCGAACACGGCGGCACCCTGCTCTTCACCCTGGCCTCACAACCGGAGCGGACCCGGGCAACGGGTGCCGACGATGCTCCGCCCTCGTTTGCACCGCCGATCAATGCGACCGCGATGGCGGCGCGGGTCAGGACGGAATTCCTGCATGCATGGAACGGCTACAAGCAGTTTGCGTGGGGTCACGACGACCTGCGCCCGCTCAGCAAGACGCCGCACGACTGGTACGGCCAATCCTTGCTGATGACGCCGGTCGACACGCTCGACACCCTCGTGCTCATGGGTCTCGACGACGAAGCGGATGCGGTCCGCGAACTCATCGCGGAGCGGCTCGACTTCGACAAGGACATCTACGTCAAGAACTTCGAGATCACGATCCGCCTGCTCGGCGGCCTCCTGTCCGGCTACCAGTTGACCGGCGACGAGCGCCTGCTGCGCAAGGCCGAGGATCTCGGCGCGCGCCTGCTGCCGGTGTTCGATTCGCCGACCGGCCTGCCGTACGTGTACGTCAACCTGCGCACCGGCGCGACCCGCGATCCGGCCACGAATCCGGCCGAAACCGGCACCCTGCTGCTCGAGTTCGGCACCCTCGCGAAACTCACCGGCAAACCGGTGTTCTACGCGAAGGCCAAGCGCGCGCTGGTCGAAACCTTCAAGCGCAGGTCGAAGATCGGACTGGTCGGTGTCGGCCTCGATGCCGACACCGGCGCATGGACCGACACCGATGCAAGCATCAGCGGCGGCATCGATTCGTACTACGAATACCTGTGGAAGTGCTGGCGCCTGTTCGGCGACCGTGATTGCCTCGACATGTGGAACGCGAGCATTCCGGCCGTACATGAATACCTGGCTGACGAGATACGCGGCGAACTCTGGTACGGACACGCCGACATGCGCACCGGCAAGCGCAGCGCCACCGAATACGGCGCGCTCGATGCGTTCTTCCCCGCCCTGCTCGCATTGTCCGGCGACACCGGGCGCGCCGCGCGCCTGCAGGAATCGGGTTTCCGCATGTGGAACCTGCACGGCATCGAACCGGAAGCCCTCGATTACCGGACGATGCGGGTTACTTCGCCGGGCTACGCGCTGCGTCCGGAAATCGTCGAATCGACGTACTACCTGCATCAGGCGACGGGGGATGCCGAATACGTCGCGATGGGCGCGCGAATGTTCGAGGATTTCGTGCGTCATTGCCGCACGGACGCGGGCTATGCCGCGCTCGCGAACGTCGTGACCGGGGAGCAGCGCGACGACATGCACAGCTTCGTGCTTGCCGAGACGTTCAAGTACTACTACTTGCTCTTCAAGCCGCAGGCGTTGCTGTTCCAGCCGCAGGCGCTGGACTTCGGCGCGGTGACGTTCAATACCGAAGCGCACCCGCTGCGGCGAATCTGGGCGAGCCGGTGACGAAGACATCAAGGCAAGTATTATTCGCCGAAATCGACGAATAATAGTGATTTTTGAATATGCAACGTCATTTTTGGCGACTTGAAATATCCAGCAATCCGGAGTACAACTCGTCCTACACGGCGATTCATCGTCATTTAGACGTCCTTTTCGCCATCTTGGACGAATCATGAAGATCACCAGTCCGCTGACCGACGACGCGGTACTGATCGAGCTCGGCGAGCGTCTCGCGCGCCAGCGCCTGGCCCGCAATCTGACCCAGGCGCAAC
>CAYWZC010000250.1:0-1706 GCA_964462745.1 uncultured Rhodanobacteraceae bacterium | reverse complement strand
CCGCATCCGCGCGCATGGCTCGCGCCGGAATTTTCCGAACACGGCGGCACCCTGCACTTCACCCTGGCCGCACAACCGGACCGGACCCGGGCAACGGGTACCGACGATGCCCCGCCCTCGTTTGCACCGCCGATCGATGCGACCGCGATGGCGGCGCGGGTCAAGGCGGAATTCCTGCATGCATGGAACGGCTACAAGCGGTTTGCGTGGGGTCACGACGACCTGCGACCGCTCAGCAAGACGCCGCACGACTGGTACGGCCAATCCTTGCTGATGACGCCGATCGACACGCTCGACACCCTCGTGCTCATGGGTCTCGACGACGAAGCGGATGCGGTCCGCGAACTCATCGCGGAGCGGCTCGACTTCGACAAGGACATCTACGTCAAGAACTTCGAGATCACGATCCGCCTGCTCGGCGGCCTCCTGTCCGGCTACCAGTTGACCGGCGACGAGCGCCTGCTGCGCAAGGCCGAGGATCTCGGCGCGCGCCTGCTGCCGGTGTTCGATTCGCCGACCGGCCTGCCGTACGTGTACGTCAACCTGCGCACCGGCGCGACCCGCGATCCGGCCACGAATCCGGCCGAAACCGGCACCCTGCTGCTCGAGTTCGGCACCCTCGCGAAACTCACCGGCAAACCGGTGTTCTACGCGAAGGCCAAGCGCGCGCTGGTCGAAACCTTCAAGCGCAGGTCGAAGATCGGACTGGTCGGTGTCGGCCTCGATGCCGACACCGGCGCATGGACCGACACCGATGCAAGCATCAGCGGCGGCATCGATTCGTACTACGAATACCTGTGGAAGTGCTGGCGCCTGTTCGGCGACCGTGATTGCCTCGACATGTGGAACGCGAGCATTCCGGCCGTACATGAATACCTGGCTGACGAGATACGCGGCGAACTCTGGTACGGACACGCCGACATGCGCACCGGCAAGCGCAGCGCCACCGAATACGGCGCGCTCGATGCGTTCTTCCCCGCCCTGCTCGCATTGTCCGGCGACACCGGGCGCGCCGCGCGCCTGCAGGAATCGGGTTTCCGCATGTGGAACCTGCACGGCATCGAACCGGAAGCCCTCGATTACCGGACGATGCGGGTTACTTCGCCGGGCTACGCGCTGCGTCCGGAAATCGTCGAATCGACGTACTACCTGCATCAGGCGACGGGGGATGCCGAATACGTCGCGATGGGCGCGCGAATGTTCGAGGATTTCGTGCGTCATTGCCGCACGGACGCGGGCTATGCCGCGCTCGCGAACGTCGTGACCGGGGAGCAGCGCGACGACATGCACAGCTTCGTGCTTGCCGAGACGTTCAAGTACTACTACTTGCTCTTCAAGCCGCAGGCGTTGCTGTTCCAGCCGCAGGCGCTGGACTTCGGCGCGGTGACGTTCAATACCGAAGCGCACCCGCTGCGGCGAACCTGGACGAGCCGGTGACGAAGACATCAAGGCAACCATTAGTCGTCATGATAGACGAATAGCGGCACATTTGAGCTATAAAGTGCCATATTTGGCTACTTGAAATATCCATCAAACTGTAGTACAACTCGTCCTTCTCGGCGATTCATCGTCATTTTTACGCCATTTTCGCCACCTTGGACGAATCATGAACATCACCAGTTCGCTGACCGACGACGCGGTACTGGCCGAACTCGGCGAGCGTCTCGCGCGCCAGCGCCTGGCCCGCAATCTGACCCAGGCGCAAC
>CAYWZC010000249.1:0-1741 GCA_964462745.1 uncultured Rhodanobacteraceae bacterium | reverse complement strand
TTTCTTCCCGCGTCGCGCGTGCCGGCCGCGCTGGGCGCGTCCGGCCTACAGGGAACCGGGGCCCTGATGCCGCTCCGGCGGCGAAAACGGGATCGCGTCCGGCGACACCGCGCCGCCGGAGATGATGAAGCTCATCGCCTGGTCGACGCTCCAGTCGGTCGGCGTGATGCGCTCGACTGGCACGATTTCGAGGTAGCCGGAGGTCGGGTTCGGCGTGGTCGGCACGTAGACCGCGGCGAGTTCACGGCCGGTGCCGTGCTCCTTCAGCACCCGGGTCACGAAGCCGATCGATTTCATCTGGTCGTGCGGGAAGTCGATGAGCACCACGCGCTGGGTACCGTCCGGCTTGGTTTGCAGGATGTCGAGCAACTGCCGCGCGCTGCCGTAGATCGTGCTCGCGAACGGGATGCGCGCGACGAGCGACTCGAACCAGCCGAGCAGGCGCTGGCCGAACACGCGGTGCGCGAGCACGCCGGCGACCAGGATCACCAGCAGCGTCGCGAGCAACGCGATCGCGTTCTGCACCCAGGGCTGGTCGAGCCAGCCGAGCAGCCGTGGCCACGCGAGCGCGAGGCGGGCGAGCAGCGGCGTGGTCAGCGGACGGCTCGTGTCCGACAACAACACGAACACGAACTTGACCACGATCCAGGTCAGCCACAATGGCAGCAGGGTCAACACGCCGGTCAGGAACAGGCGTTGCAGGGTCGGGCGCTTGCGCATCGGCCGATTGTACGTGCCGCGAGGGGCCGCAGGCTGCCACCGCACGAGCAGGCTGTTAGCATGCCTGCATCGATCAAATGCCGGAACACGCCATGAACCGAAGCTTTCCTCCCGTATCCCTGATCGGCGTGCCGACCGACATCGGTGCGGGCGCGCGTGGCGCATCGATGGGCCCGGAAGCGTTGCGCGTCGCGGGCCTGCCCGAGGCGCTCTCCGCACGCGGTCTCGACGTCGCCGATCGCGGCAATCTCGCCGGGCCGCACAATCCGTGGCAGCCGCCGAAGAACGGCTACCGGCATCTCGACGAAGTCATCGCCTGGTCGCGCCTCACGCTCGACGCCGTCGGTGCGGAGCTCGCACTCGGGCGCATGCCGATCCTGCTCGGTGGCGACCATTGCCTCGGTCTGCCATCGATCACCGCGGTCGCCGCGCATTGCCGCGCCGAGGGCCGCAAGCTGCGCGTGCTGTGGCTCGATGCGCATACCGATTTCAACACCAGTGAGCTGACCCCGTCCGGCAACATCCACGGCATGCCGGTTGCGTGCCTGTTCGGTTACGGACCGCGCGAGCTGACCCATCTCGGCGGATTTTCCCCGGTGCTCGATGCGAGCCAGTTGCGCCAGATCGGCATTCGTTCGGTCGATGCGGGCGAGAAGAAGCTCGTCCACGAGGCGGGCCTCGACGTCTACGACATGCGCTACATCGACGAGATCGGCATGCGCCGGGTCATGGAGGAAGCGCTCGCGGGGCTCGACGCGGATACCCACCTGCACGTGAGCTTCGATGTCGATTTCCTCGATCCCGGCATCGCGCCCGCGGTCGGCACCACGGTGCCGGGCGGGCCGGGTTATCGCGAGGCGCAGTTGTGCATGGAAATGATCGCCGACACCGGCCGCCTCGCCTCGCTCGACCTCGTCGAACTGAATCCCGCATTCGACGAGCACAACCGCAGCGCGCGGCTCATGGTCGACCTGGTCGAAAGCCTGTTCGGCAAGTCGACCCTGATGCGAAGCTGAGGCGG
>CAYWZC010000248.1:0-1767 GCA_964462745.1 uncultured Rhodanobacteraceae bacterium | reverse complement strand
CCCGCGATGCGCGAGCCGCTGAGCGCGAGCAGCAAGGCGCGCACCGCGCGGGTCACGAACACGTTGACGTGGCCGAAGATCGCGCGATCGAACGCGGCGAGGTCGTTCGCCGCGACCGCATCGATTTCCTCGTGCACATACGGATGGCAGCGGATCGCGCCCTGCCCGTACACGATCATGCTGCGGGTCAGGATGTTCGCGCCTTCGACGGTGATGCCGATCGGCACCGCGGCCCAGGCGCGGGCGAGCGTGTTGCGCGGACCACGCTGGATCGCCGAACCCGCGCGGATGTCCATCGCGTCGCTGACCACCTGGCGCATGCCCTCGGTGAGATAGGCCTTCGCGATGTTGCCGAGCACCGCCGGTTTCTCGCCCGTATCGAGCGCGCCGCAGGTCAGGTCGCGGGTCGCGTTCATCAGGTACGTGAGCCCCGCGATGCGCGCCAGCGGTTCCTCGATGCCCTCGAAGCGGCCAATCGGCGTGTCGAACTGTTCGCGCACGGTCGCGTACGCGCCGCAGATGCGCGTCGCCATCTGCGCCGCGCCGATCGACAATGCAGGCAGCGAGATCGAGCGCCCCGCGGCCAGCGATTCCATGAGCATGCGCCAACCGTTGCCGATCCCGGCGCGACCACCGATGACCGCCTCGTCGAGCGGCACCCACACGCCGCGGCCGATCGTCGGCCCGTTGTGGAACGGCACGCCCATCGGGTCGTGGCGCAAGCCGATTTCGACGCCCGGCGTATCCCGCCGGACCAGCGCGCAGGTGATGCCGCGATCCTCGACGTCACCGAGCAGGTGATCCGGATCCCTGAGCCGGAACGCAAGCCCGATCAGCGTCGCGACCGGCGCGAGCGTGATGTAGCGCTTGACCCAGTCGAGGCGCAGGCCGATGACTTCCTCGCCGTCGATCACGCGCTTTTCGACGATGCCGGTCGATTGCGTTGCGGCCGCGTCGGAACCCGCCTCGGGACCGGTCAGCGCGAAGCACGGGATATCCTCGCCGCGCGCGAGCCGCGGCAGCCAGTACGCCTTCTGCGCGTCGGTGCCGTAATGCCACAGGAGTTCGCCGGGGCCGAGCGAGTTCGGCACCATGACCGTGACCGCGGCGGTGATCGATCGGCTCGAGATGCGCGTGACCACGCGCGAATGCGCGATCGCCGAGAAGCCGAGGCCGCCGTATTCCTCCGGGATCACCATGCCGAAGAAGCGCTCGCGCTTCAGGAACTCCCAGATCTCCGGCGCGAGGTCGCGGCGCTGCATGATCGCCCAGTCATCGAGCCGGCGGCACAGTTCCTCGACCGGCCCGTCGAGGAACGCCTGTTCCGCGGCCGACAACGGCGGGATCTCGAAATCGAGCAGTTTTTGCCAGTCGGGCATGCCCGAGAACAGGTCGCCGTCCCACCACACCGTGCCCGCTTCGAGCGCGACGCGCTCGGTCGAGCCGAGCCGCGGCAGCACCTTCGCGAAGGCCGGCATGATGAATCGCGATACCAGGATCCGACGCAACGGCGGCAATCCGAACACCAGCGCGAGGACCGCGAGCACGACGACGCACGCGATGAACAGCATCGGATGGCCAATGCCGATGAGCCGCCAGCCGACCAGCGCGATCGCGCTCGCCGCGAGCCACGCAAGGAAACCCATGCCGCGGAAGGCGAGAACGAGAAACGCGGCGACGGCGAGCAACACGACGAGTACGCAGGGCAACATCACGCATCCTCCGAGGCTTGCGTCCGATTATGCCGCCATCGGCGTCACGTCACCG
>CAYWZC010000247.1:0-1777 GCA_964462745.1 uncultured Rhodanobacteraceae bacterium | reverse complement strand
GGCTCAGCGTCATGGGGCTCGTCGAGGTGCTGCGCCACCTGCCGGGACTGCTGCGCATCCGCGCCGAAGTGGCACGCCGCAGCATCGCGTGGAATCCGGATGCATTCATCGGCATCGACGCGCCGGACTTCAATCTCGGCCTCGAACGACGCCTCAAGCGCGCGGGCATCGTGACCGTCCATTACGTGAGTCCGTCGGTATGGGCGTGGCGCGAGCGGCGCGCGGCGCGCATCGGACAAAGCGCGGATCGGGTACTGTGCCTGTTTCCGATGGAACCGCCGATCTATGCGCGCCATGGCGTCGATGCGCGCTTCGTCGGCCATCCGCTGGGCGACCGCTTCCCGCTCGAACCGGACCAGGGCGCGGCGCGCGAAGCACTCGGCCTGCGTGTCGATGCGCGCGTGCTCGCCCTGCTCCCGGGCAGCCGACTCGGCGAGATCCGTCGGCTCGGTGCGGACTTCCTCGCCGCAGCCGCCTTGCTGCGCCGCGAGTTTCCCGATCTCGAAATCGTCGCACCGATGGCGACACCTGCCGGCCGGAAAACCTTCGAGGCGCTCGTCGCGGCACAACCAGCCGCGACGCGCGTCCCGCCCGAGATGCTGCATGTCATCGACAGCAACGCGCACGCCGCGATGATCGCCGCCGATGCGGTGTTGCTCGCGTCGGGCACCGCGGCGCTCGAGGCGATGCTGGCCAAGCGCGCGATGGTCGTCGCGTACCGGCTCCATCCGGTCAGCTATCGCGCGGTGCGCGCGCTCGGCCTGCTCAAGGTGGCCCGTTACTCGCTGCCGAACGTGCTCGCGGGCCACGAACTGGTTACCGAATGCATGCAGGACGACTGCACGCCCGAGGCTCTCGCCGACGCGTTGCGCGCCCCGCTCGAACGGCGCGGACCGAGCGCCGCGGTCGCCGCCGAGTACCGACGCCTGCATGACTTGCTGCGACACGACGCCGATCGCAGCGCTGCGGCCGCGATCGCCGAACTCGTCGACGACACGCGCCGCGGTTCGTTACCATCCGCACAGCAAAGCCGCTGACCGCCGCCGATGCCGATCATCCCGTCCCGTCCCCTGTGCGTCGCCGGCGTCGATGAAGCCGGTCGTGGGCCACTCGCGGGTCCGGTCGTGGTCGCGGCTGTCATCCTTGATGTACAGCGGCCGATCGACGGACTCGCGGATTCGAAAGTCCTGTGCGCCGAACGTCGCGAGGCACTCGAGGTTTCGATCCGTGCGCATGCGCTCGCGTTCGCGGTCAGCGTGATCGATGTCGATGTCATCGACCGGATCAACATCCTGCAGGCGACCCTGCTCGGCATGACGCGCGCGTTGTGCGAACTCGCGCCGTGCCCCGATCTTGCGCTCATCGACGGCAACCGCCTGCCGGCCGACCTGCCGTGCACCGGTCACGCGATCATCGACGGCGATGCGTTGGAACCCGCGATCAGCGCCGCGTCGATTCTGGCCAAGACCGCACGCGACCGGCTGATGTGCGAGTTCGATGTCCGCCATCCCGGCTACGGCTTCGCGCGCCACAAGGGGTATTCGACGCCGGAACATGTCGACGCCCTGGAACGCCTCGGCCCGTGCGCCATCCACCGGCGCAGCTTCGCGCCGGTACGTCGCCTCATCGAACCCGGCCTGCCATTCGGCCTCGAGCCGGCCTGAACGGAAGCGGGGCACCGGTTGCGCCGATCCAGCAGCGCTCGACCGCCCCGCGACCCCGTTGTTTGTACCGGACACATGGTGAACGGGTGTTCGGAGACATGGTGGACATCTCT
>CAYWZC010000246.1:0-1785 GCA_964462745.1 uncultured Rhodanobacteraceae bacterium | reverse complement strand
GAGGAGGCTGCCCGAAACCACGTCCGCACCCTGCTGCGCGACTATCCGCAGTTCAACTTGCCGGACGATCTCGCAGCACTCGTACCGACACCGAACACGGGGTCGCATTGATTGCCGCTGCGGCGGGAACCGAGGCGGTTCGTGGATGCCTCTTTCGAGCCAGGTTCGACCGTACAGCCAACGAAACACTGCATCGGAGTTGCCATGCCATCGCCCGCGTCCCTGTTCCTCGGCATCCTGTTCGGCTCGATCGGGGTGGGCTATTTTCTTTACGGCAAGCGCGAGCAGATGTTCGTGCCGCTGCTCGCGGGCATCGTGCTGATCGCGTTGCCGTGGTTCGTGGCGTCCACGATGTGGCTCGTGCTGGGCGGACTCGTGGTGATGGCGGTGCCGTACTTCGTGCGCTACTGAATCGCGGTTCCCGCGGAAGCACGCAGAGAGAGCATCACGGCTGAAGCCAGGTCCTACAGAAGCATGCGGCGAGGACGTCGCGGCGGAAGCCCGGTTCCTGCGGAAGCACGCGGCGAGGGCGTCGCGGCTGAAGCTGGTTCCTGCGGAAGCACGCGGCGAGGGCATCGCGGCGGAAGCTGGTTCCCGCGGAAGCACGCAGCGCGGATCGCGGCGGATCAATCCTCGAACGAGTCGCTGAACACCAGGTCCGCGATGACCACCACGTCGGGATCGCGCAGGATGTGGTACTCGAAACTGCCGGGCGGTGATTCGCTTCCCCAGTACACCTCGACGACGCCCGGCAACGCACCGACCAGCGGGTGCGGTTCGACTTCGCCGGCAGCGGGAGTCGTGGTGACCGGCAACACGGGCTGCCAGGTCTCGCCGTCCAGCGATCGACGCGACGCGATGTCGAACGGACCGCCGTCGCTGCGCACCCAGAACAGCACGAACGCATCGTCCGGCATCACGACCGGCAGCGAGTCGTGGTTGTTGCCGCTGATCGCGAAATCCTGCACCGCGCCACTCCAGTCGTGTACGTCGGTGGTGGTCTCGACGTGCATGCGCAGCTCGTTGTTGCCCGGATTGACCTGGTAGCTCGCAAGATACAGGCCATCGCTCTCGCGATACGCGATGCGCGGCAGCACGCCGTTCGAGATCGGCGTCCGCAAACTGTCCCAGGTCGCGCCGTCGTCGAACGACTGCGCGACGTAGCTGCCACTCGGACTCAGGCGCTGGTAGCTCATCGTGAGCGTGCCGTCCGCATGGCGGACCACGTGCGGGTTGATCTCGCCCGGCGTGGCCCAGCCGAGATCGATCGCGCCCTGCTCCGTGAATGCGAGCGCATCGTCGCTGGTCGCGCGATGGATGCGAAAACCGCCGCTCGCGTCGGACAGATGAAACAGCACGTAGTCCGACGGGCCGAGCTGCAACAGGGCCGGATGGCGCTCGTTCGCGGCGCTCGCGACGACCGCGACCGGATCGCTCCATTCGCTCGCGCCGGACTCCAGGCGCGTGAGCCAGAGGTCGCCGGATCGCGATGCAGGATTATCCAACCGCTCGAACACGACGATGCGCGCGTCATCGTCCGTCGAACGAATCACCGATGGTTGGTAGTCGATGACCGGTCCCTCGGTGACCGGCTCCTGCGCGGACGAGGCCAGGCCGCTTGCCGCGATCAGGGCGATCGCGGACGAGGCGCGCAGCGTGGATCGCGGATTCCGTTGGTGCATGGCCAGACTCCCGGGCTCGGGTTGGGGAAGCATGCCGTCGCGACGGCGGATGAGGTGTCGGATTCGCGATCAATCCTGCGCCGGGATCTCCGGAAAGCGCCAG
>CAYWZC010000245.1:0-1788 GCA_964462745.1 uncultured Rhodanobacteraceae bacterium | reverse complement strand
ACATCGCCGCGTGGAACGGCATTGCCGCGCCGTACACGATCCGCGTCGGCGAGGACTTGCGCTTGACTGCGCCCGCCGCGCGGGCCGTCGCCTCGACCGCGTCGCCGGCATCGACACCGGCGCCCGCGTCGCCGCCGGACAGCGTCCCGGCACCGGCCCCGTTCCAGCCGGTAGCCCCGGCCGCATCGGCGACTTCCGTGGCGTCGGTTTCCGCCGGGAATAGCGATGCATCCGGCAAGGCCACCGATGCGACGCCAGGCAACGCCGAGGCGCCGATCGTGCAGCCTGCGAGCCCGCCGCCCCGTCCGCCGCCCGCGGAACCGGTGCCGGAGCGCACGGCTTCCGGCGAACCGGTCTGGCGCTGGCCCGCGGAAGGCAAGCTGGTCGGCACGTTCGCGGCCGGCGATCCGGTACGCCAGGGCATCGACATCGCCGGGCAGGCCGGCGATCCGGTGCGTGCCGCGGCGGCCGGCACCGTGGTCTACAGCGGCAACGGCCTGATCGGCTACGGCGAACTCGTCATCATCAAGCACGATTCGACCTGGTTGTCCGCGTACGGACACAACCGCAGGCGGCTCGTGCAGGAAGGCCAGCGTGTCGCTGCCGGCGACGTCATCGCGGAGATGGGCGCGAGCAGCGCGAGCCGCAACGCGTTGCACTTCGAGGTGCGGCGCAAGGGCAAGCCGGTCAATCCACTCGATCACCTGCCGAGACGCTGAAGCCGGGGCCGGTATGTCTCCGAACCTTCCGTTTCCATCCGCCGAGATCGAGACCGAGGACATCCTCGATCTCGTCGACGCAATCGAACCCCAGGACGACGAACGGCGCTCCTCGACCGGCGCCTACCTCGGCGAAATCGCGCTGATACCGTTGCTCGACGCGGCTGCGGAACGCGAACTGGCGCTGCGTGTGACGGCCGGCGACGCGGACGCGCGACGGCGCATGATCGAGGCGAACCTGCGCCTCGTCGTGTACGCGGCGCGCGCGCACGTCGGCCGCGGCGTGGCCCTGATCGACCTCATCGCGGAAGGCAATCTCGGCCTGATCCGTGCGGTGGAGAAGTTCGAACCGCAACGCGGCTTGCGCTTTTCGACCTACGCGATGTGGTGGATCCGCGAGGCGCTGCAGCACGCGATCATGCACCAGGGGCGTACGGTGCGGGTTCCGGTCCACGTATTGCGCGAACTGGCCCAGGTGCTGCGCGCGAACCGCGAACTGGCGGCGCAGCTCGGGCGCGAGCCGCTCGTGGAGGAGATCGCGGATGCGGTCGGCAAGTCCCAGCGCGAGGTGACCGAGCTGTTTCGCCACGGCGAGCACATCAGCTCGCTCGATGCACCGCTTTCGACCTCCGACGACCGTTCACTCATGGAACGCATCACCAACGACGACGGTCCGGGTACGACGGCTGCCGGGAACGGCAGCGCGCGGCTTGCGGAATGGCTCTCCCGATTGAGCGAACGCCAGCGCAGCGTACTCGAGCGGCACTTCGGCCTGAACGGCGCCGAGGCGGTACCGCTCGCGGAAATCGCGCGTGACCTCGGCGTCAGCCGCGAACGCGTACGCCAGATCCAGCAGGACGCACTGCGCAAGCTGCGCGGTTACTCGCAATCGTCCGATGGGACTGATTCGGGATTCGGGATTCGGGATTCGTGAAAGTGGCGATGCGGTATTCGCTGGGATGCGACACGCACCACGTGGCTGCCGGTGGTCAAGCTCGCGGCAGGATCATCGCTACCACGACGCGGCGGCCGTCGGCGGCGAGCAGGTTGTAGGTGCGCGCGGCGGCAG
>CAYWZC010000244.1:0-1812 GCA_964462745.1 uncultured Rhodanobacteraceae bacterium | reverse complement strand
CGGAAGTGCTGGTCGATGATGAAACGATTGGTGAGGCCGAGGCCCGGTGCGAGGCGCACGCTCGCCGCGGTCGGTGATCCGCCCTCGGTACCGTACGCGATCATGTGTTCGCTGAGGATGCTCGCACCCGCGCTGGTGCCGCCGACGTGCACGCCGTGCGCATTGCGCGTGCGGATCAGTTGCGCGACGGGCGTGCCACCGAGCACGGTCGCGATGCGCAACTGGTTGCCGCCGGTGAAGAAGATGCCGCTCGCGCGCTCCATGCGCTTCAGGCGGTTCGGTTCGGTCGCGTCGCGGCGGGTGTCGAAATCGAGCACTTCGACCGCACCCGCACCGAGGTTGGAGAAGATTTCCTCGTAACGCGGCCCGGTGTCGGCGAGCTGGCTTGCGGTCGGGATCACGACGATGTCGGCGTCGCGGTCCCCGCACAGATGCACGAAGCGCTCCAGGATGCGCGGATCGTGCTCCTTTTCCTCGGCGCCCCCGATCGGGACGATCCATCCGCGCTGATCCCCGTCAGCGACCCTGCTCGGACTCATGCACCCCTCGCGCATTCAGGACAATCCCGTATATGACCATGCCACGGTGGCGTGCCGCAACGCCGGGGCGGCGTTCGCTCGCCATCGGCGGGCCGGCCGCGCCGGCAAACCGCCGCCGGCTATGGCTCGAACAGGCCGCGTTGCACGATTTCCCCGTCGCGCACATGCGGACGCCCACGCACGAACACGTCGCGCGCGGCCAGCACCTCGTCCAGCACGACCAGGTCCGCATCCGCGCCGACCGCGATGCGGCCCTTGCCCGCGAGGCGCAGGAGATCGGCGGGATTGCTCGTGAACGCCGGTAGCGCATCCTGCAACGCGACCCCGCGACGGACCAGTTCGCCGAGCGTCGCGAGCAGCGCGCCGGGCATGCCGACGTCCATGTGGCTGACCCGACCATTCGCATCGAAACACGGCAGGCAGCCGCCCGCATCCGAGCTGATCGTGATGCGGCCGGACGGCGCGCCCGCGTCGCGGTAACGCAGCCATGCGTCGGCGGCGCTCCACGCGTCCTCGCCTTCTTCGACCGGAAACGCGGTGACGTCGATCGTCGCGCCGCGCCCCGCAAGTTCCAGCGCTTCGTCGAACAAGGCGCGGCGCCGGTTGACGTGGGTCGGGTGGAACACGCGCGGCGGCAATTCGCTGCCATCCAGCGCGCGCCGCACCAGATCGAGTCCGCGCGCGCCGTCGCCCAGATGCAGGTGCACGATGCCGGCCTTGCCGGTCATGAGGCCCGCGACATGCGCTTCCGACGCAAGGCGCAGCAGTTCGTCGAGGGTCGGCTGGCTCGAGCGGTGGTCGCTGATCGCGACCTCGCCGATGCCGATCAACGCGTCGATGAACACGAGATCACCGCGCACGCTGCCGGTCAGGGTGGCAGGTGGCAGGTGGTAGCCGCCGCAATGCCCCCAGGCGCCGAGGCCTTCCTCGCGCAGCGCATGGAGCGTCGCGACGAGTTCGCGCGGTCCGCGCGCGACATCGTCAGTGCCGAGCAGGCCGACGACCGTGGTCACGCCGCTGCGCGTGAAGCGCGACAACCCGACCGGTGGCACGCGCGAGCGAAAGCCCGCCTCGCCGCCGCCACCGGTGACGTGCACGTGCCCGTCGATGAGCCCGGGAATGACCGGGCGCCCCTCCAGGTCGATGATCCCGACCGGCATCGCGGACGGCAGCTCCAGCGGCCCGTGCCCGATCCAGAGCACGCGGCCGCCACCGAGCAGGATGTCGTTCAGGCCCAGCGGTTCGGGCGCGAATACCTGGGCATGGCGCAACA
>CAYWZC010000243.1:0-1815 GCA_964462745.1 uncultured Rhodanobacteraceae bacterium | reverse complement strand
GGACTGACCAGGAACGCCGCGCGCGCGGTCGCCGGCGCGACCGGTTCGAGTTGCGAGAATGCGGCGAGAAACGCTTCGGGATCGTGGACGAGCATCACGGCTCCAGGTCGGTGCGCGATTCTACGCCGTACTCCCGACCGTGGCCGACGCGGGGCATGGCGTGGCCGTCTTCGATGCGGCGATGTCCGCGGCTTGCCCCGGACGCCGCCTCGCGCCATGATGCCGGCAGGGGGACGACTTCCCGCCGGGCTCGAAATGATCGGCGACCGCAATCATCGCGAATGAACCCCATGTCACTCCGATACGCGTTACTCCTCGCCGCCCTGCTCGCGATCGTCTCGACCCCGGCCGCCGCGGGCTCGGAGGTCCAGTTGCCCGCGACCACGCAGGACGTGCTGAGCGGTCTTGCCACAGGCGCGCATGTCGATGTCGCCGGGTTTCCGACCGGCCCGGATTCGAACGGCGCGGTGCGCTTCGAACGAATCGACATCCATGCGCCCGGCGCACGCATCGTCGAGATCGGACCGCGTGGCGAACGCGAGCTGCCGCGCAGCACGCGCATCCACCTGCTCGGTCGCGGCGCGGACGGCGTGCGCATGGTGATCTCGTTCGCTCCCGGATTCGGCGAACTCGTCGGTTCCGGCTCCGGGCCAGGAGGCAGCTTCGTGTTGCGCGGCGAACGCCACGGGAATTCGCTGGCGATCCGTGCGCTGGATACCGACGAAGCGCTGCCGCCCGGCATCGTCCCGCGCTTCCTGCCCGGCGACGACGCGCTCGCTGGCGCGAATCCGCCGAGTCCGCTCGAGCTGGCGCTCGCGGGCGCATCGGTGCCACATGGCGGCGCGGTGCGCGGAGCGGTCGTCGCGATCGACACCGACAACGAATTCATGAACCTGCGCTTCGGCAACGACACCGGCGCCGCGGTGGACTGGATCGCCGACCTGTTCGCGACGATGAACCTGATGTACGTCGACGACCTCGACGTGCAGCTCCTGCAGGGCACCACGTTCCTGCGCACCGCGCCCGATCCGTACGGCCCGATGAACTCGCCTGCCGACCAGGCGGGGTTGCAGGAGTTCGGCAGCTACTGGGAATCGAATTACGCGAACGTGACGCGTGCGTTCGCGGCCCTGTTGTCGGGCAAATCCTCGAACGACCTGTCGGCTTCCGGCATCGCATGGCTCAACGCGTACTGCGACGAACAGGCGGTCGGTGGCAGCTACAGCGTGAACCAGGTGTTCACGAACCCTGGTGTCCCGGTCGACCTGTCGGCGAGCGTGGTCGGCCACGAACTGGGTCACAATTTCGGTGCCGCGCATACGCATTGCACGGAAGCGGCTACCGGCGCGAACCCGGTCGGTGTCAACACGATCGATCGATGCTTCTCGGGTGAATCGGGTTGCTACACGGGTGCGACGAGTTGCCCGTCGAGTGGCCCCGGCCATCCACTCGGCACGATCATGAGCTACTGCAACGTCAACGGCTGCGGACAGAACGTGATGCAGTTCCATCCGACCCAGGTCACGACGTTGTCGGCGCTGATCGCGCTCAACACACCCTCGTGCCTGCTGCCGGATGCCGACCGGATCTTCGACAACGGGTTCGATTGAATCGCCGCGGCGGGAACGAAACCTCCGCGCCCACGCGGCGCATCGCGTCCTCGCTCAGTCCACGTCCACCGACTGCAAGGTCACGGGCGCTCGGGTCGGCGCCATCTTTCGCTGCGCCGGGGGCGCGGTTGGTTGGACTCCGACGCCCTGCCGCCTCAGCTTCGCATCAGGGTCGACTTGCCGAACAGGCTTTCGACCAGGTCGA
>CAYWZC010000242.1:0-1823 GCA_964462745.1 uncultured Rhodanobacteraceae bacterium | reverse complement strand
CGGCGTTCGTGCCGACCAACGTGATCTCGATCACCGACGGCCAGATCTTCCTCGAAACCGACCTGTTCAATGCGGGCATCCGCCCGGCGGTGAACGCGGGCGTGTCGGTGTCGCGCGTCGGTGGTGCAGCGCAGACCAAGATCGTCAAGAAGCTGTCCGGCGGCGTGAAGCTCGCGCTCGCGCAGTACCGTGAACTCGCCGCGTTCGCGCAGTTCGCGTCCGACCTCGACGCGGCCACGCGCGCCCAGCTCGAGCGCGGCCAGCGCGTGACCGAGCTCATGAAGCAGAAGCAGTACGCGCCGCTGTCGATCGCGGAACTCGCGATCTCGGTGTACGCGGCCGAACAAGGCTACCTCGACGACCTGCCGATCGCGAAGATCCTGCCGTTCGAAGCCGGCCTGCACGCCTACATGGCGAGCACCTACGGCGCGCTCATGGACAAGATCGTCGCGACCGGCGACTGGAACGACGACATCGAGAAGCAGTTCAAGCAGGCCCTCGAAGAGTTCAAGAAGACCGGCTCGTATTGAACCGGGAGTAGGGAATAGGGAATTGTAGAAGCGGGTAGTTGCGATCGGGTTGGGTCCGTGCTGTACCCATTCCCAAATCCCAATTCCCAATTCCCCGAGCGAGCACAGCGAGCGAGAAAGCATGGCAAGCGGACGCGAAATCAAGACCAAGATCAAGAGCGTGCAGAACACCCGCAAGGTGACGCGTGCGCTGGAGATGGTTTCCGCCTCGAAGATCCGCAAGGCGCAGGAACTCATGAAGGTGTCGCGGCCGTACGCGCGCCTGATGCGCCAGCTTGCCGGCCACCTCGCGCACGCGAACGTCGAGTACAAGCACCCGTTCCTGATCGAACGCAAGGAAACGCGCCGCGTCGGCTACATCGTGGTATCGACCGACCGTGGACTGTGCGGCGGCCTCAACTCCAACCTGTTCCGCTCGGTGCTCGGCGAGATTCGTGCGTGGCAGGAGAAAGGTGTCGAAGTCGACGTGGTGTCGATCGGCGCCAAGGCGACCGCGTTCTTCCGGCGCCTCAAGGTCAACCTCGTCGGCAGCGCGACGCACCTCGGCGAACGACCGCAGATTGCGCAGGTGATCGGCGTCATCAAGGTCATGCTCGACGCGTACAGCGCCGGCCGCATCGACCGGCTCAACCTCGTGTACAACGATTTCGTCAACACGATGACGCAGAAGCCGCGCATCGACCAGTTGCTGCCGCTGCCGCCGTCGGAAGCGATCCACACCGCGCACGCATGGGATTACCTCTACGAACCCGATCCCGAGACCGTGCTCGAGCACGTGCTGACCCGCTACATCGAATCGCTGGTCTACCAGGCCACGCTGGAGAACCTCGCATCCGAGCACGCCGCGCGCATGGTCGCGATGAAGAGCGCGTCGGACAACGCGACCAAGGCGATCGATTCGCTGACCCTCGTGTACAACAAGGCGCGCCAGGCCGCGATCACCCAGGAAATCAGCGAGATCGTGGGTGGTGCCGCGGCGGTGTGACTGCGATCGCCCCTGATCGCGAGAATCAAGAAGCGGCCATCCATGGCCGCACTGTTCAACAAGAGCATCGCTCCGAACGCGTTGCCGAGAGATTGAAAGAACCAACCGGAGTCATCCAATGAACCAGGGCAAAGTCGTACAGATCATCGGCGCGGTCGTCGACGTCGAGTTTCCGCGCGAGTCGGTACCGAAGGTGTATGACGCGCTCAAGGTGCAGAACACCGACATCACGCTCGATGTGCAGGAGCAGCTCGGCGACGGCGTGGTGCGCACGATCGCGCTAGGCTCGACCTATGGCCTGAAGCGCG
>CAYWZC010000241.1:0-1839 GCA_964462745.1 uncultured Rhodanobacteraceae bacterium | reverse complement strand
CGCCGCGGCGAGCAAGGCGGATTGATGTGGAGTCAGGCGCGCGGGCGACACGCCGAAGAAGTGCTCGCTCGCGGCAGCGGCTCCGTAGACGCCGTCACCGAATTCGGCGATGTTGCAATACACCTCGAGGATGCGCCGCTTCGGCCACAGGAGTTCGATGAGCGTGGTGAAGTACGCTTCGAGGCCCTTGCGCACGAAGCTGCGCCCGCCCCACAGGAACAGGTTCTTCGCGGTCTGCTGGCTGATCGTGCTCGCGCCGCGCAGGCGCTCGCCGTCGTTGGCGTCGGCCAGTGCGTCCTGGATCGCGGCGACATCGAAGCCGTGATGGGTCGGAAACTTCTGGTCCTCCGCCGCGACCAGCGAGATCGGCAACTGCCGTGAGATTTCGTTCCACGGCGTCCATCGGTAACGCAGGCGAAAGTCCTCGTCCCCCTCGACCAGCGCCGCGATACGGCGTTCGACCATGAAGGCCGAGGTGGGTGGCGGGATCACGCGCAGCGCCGCGACGACCAGCACACTCAAGGCGATCGCGGTGCCGAAAGTCCACAGGAAGATGCGGAACAGGCGCCGCAACAGTGGCGGCTTGCGCTTCGGTTTCCTTCGCATGCGCGGGAGGTCGGTCATCGGGTGGATTGCGACGAGCCTAGCAGGCGAGCGTCGCGTCGCAAAAAAAACCGGCGCGGTAGGCCGCGCCGATTTTTTTTCATCCGAAGCCCGCGGTCAGTTGCAGACGTGATCGCCGCTGCCGGGGGCGCCGGCCACGTGCACCTGGTCGAGGTAGAAACCCTCGAAGCTCGATCCCGGGTCGCTCGACATGCGCCAGCGGATCTGCACGGTATCGCCGACGTAGCTCGCGAGGTTCACCGTGAACGGCTTGAACACCGCGGTGGCCGAGCCGTTGCCCGGATCGGCATTCGATCCGGCGGTCGTCACGCCGTTGAACGCGCCATGCGTGCTTTCGAAACCGCACGCGTTGATCGGCGGATCGAGGGTCTGGGCGAAACTGCTCGGGTAGCCGCCATCGGGCGGCAGGTCGACCCAGCTCACGCCGCCGTCGGTCGAGATCTCCATGACCACGCCATCCCACTGGTACTCGATGTCGTAGCGCGCGAAGAACTCGAGCGTCGCGCCGGCGGTCAGGGTCAGTGGCGGCATGGTGATGCTCGCGCAGGTCAGATCCGGATAGTTCGCGCCGTCCTCGGCGTTGTGATAGCTGAAATCGCCGTCGAACGATTCGGTGTCCGTGATCTGCCATGGCGCCTGCATGACCATGTAGGTCTGGCTCTCGACGTCGTCGTTGAACGCGCCGGGATCGGGACCATCGGCCCCGCTCGGCGTGACGTTGACCACATCGGACGGCGGCGATTCGTTGCCCGCGCCATCGACCGCGACGACCCGGTAATAATGCGGCACGCCATCGACGACATCGGTGTCCGCATACGTGGTACCGGTGACGCCGGTCGCGATCGTGTCCGGGCTGCCGAAGTAGGGATCCGTGTCGCGCAGGATGTCGTAGGTCACGTCGGTCGAGGTCGGGCAATTCGACGTGGCGGCCTGCCAGGCCAGATCGACGCTGCAACTCGCGTTGCTGCCGTCCGCGCTCACCGATTGCAGGTCGAAACTCGGCAACAGCGAGCATTCGTCACCGGATACGACGTCGACGCATGCGGAAACCTCACCCTCGACGTCGTTCTGGATGCCGCGCACCTTGTAGGCATACTGGTAGCCGCCCTGCGAGGCCACGTCGAGCGTCGGGGTTCCGCTGGCGGAGCCGACCAGGTGGAAGTCGCCCGGCTCGGCGCTCGCGCAACTGCCGTCGGCGCGATACAGCTGGAAGCC
>CAYWZC010000240.1:0-1841 GCA_964462745.1 uncultured Rhodanobacteraceae bacterium | reverse complement strand
GAACCCGCGGCCGACAGGAAGCGCTCGGCGTTGCGCACGTCGAGGGTGAAGATCGCCGAGGACAGGCCCTGCGGCACGTCGTTCTGCAGCGCGATCGCTTCGTCGATGTCGCGGAACGGCATCACGTACAGGATCGGAGCGAAGGTTTCGGTCTGCACGACCTCGTCGGAGTTCTTCACCCCGGTGATGATCGTCGGCAGCACGAAATTGCCCTTGCCCTCGAGCGCCTTGCCGCCGGTCACGACCGTACCGCCGGCCGCCTTCGCGCGTTCGATTGCGTCGAGGTAGCGCTGCACCGCAGCCTTGTCGGTCAATGGACCCATGAGGGTTTCCGGCCGCGTCGGTTCGCCGATTTTCCTTTCCACCTGCTGGTACGCGGCCACGAGCTTCGCGACCACGTCGTCGATGATCGCCTCGTGCACGAACAGCCGGCGCGTCGACGTGCAGCGCTGGCCGCAGGTGCCGACCGCACCGAACACGATGCCCGGGATCGCGATCTTGAGGTCGGCCGACTGGTCCACGATGATCGCGTTGTTGCCGCCGAGTTCGAGCAGCGAGCGGCCCATGCGCTGCGCGACGCGCTCGCCGACCAGGCGCCCGACCCGGGTCGAGCCGGTGAAGCTGACCAGCGCGATGCGGCGATCGTCGACGAACTGCTGGGCGAGGTCGGTCCCCGCATCGTTGAACAGGAAGAACAGGTCGGGGAATCCGCCCGCGGCGAGCGCTTCGTTGCAGATGCGGATCGACGCAATCGCCGACAGCGGCGTCTTCGGCGACGGCTTCCAGATGCAGATGTTGCCGCAGATCGCGGCGATGAACGCATTCCACGCCCACACCGCGACCGGGAAATTGAATGCGCTGATGATGCCGACCAGGCCGAGCGGATGCCATTGCTCGTACATGCGGTGACCGGGGCGTTCCGAATGCATCGTGCTGCCGTACAGCATGCGCGACTGGCCGAGCGCGAAGTCGGCGATGTCGATCATCTCCTGGACCTCGCCGTCACCTTCGGGCTTGATCTTGCCCATCTCGAGCGCGACCAGCGAACCGAGCGCATCCTTGTGCTTGCGCAGCGCATCCGCGCACAGGCGGATCGCCTCGCCGCGGCGCGGCGCCGGCGTCGTGCGCCAGACCGCGAACGCGGCCTGCGCGCGCTCGACGATCGTCTCGTAGTCGCTCGCGCTCGATGCATGAACTTCCGCGATGACTTCGTCGGTAGCGGGGTTGACCGGCTTCAGCACGCCGGCATCGGTCGTCTTCGACCATTCGCCGTTGCCGAGCCAGGTGCCCGAATGGGTCGTGCCGAGGCCGAGCGCCTCGAGGATCGTTGCGGACATGGATCACTCCGGATGCGGGAAGGGGAGCGCGCCGCAAGGCGCGAGTCAGCCGGACATTTTAGCAGACCCGCACCGTACCCGAGAGTGGCGACCCTGGCACGATTCGAACGTGCGACCTTTCCCTTAGGAGGGGAACGCTCTATCCAGCTGAGCTACAGGGCCGAAGGAGCAAGTCTAGCAGCATGCATCGGGCTGCTCATGGGAAGAGCTTCAGTCCCGATGGGTGAGGCATCGATACGCAACCAGCGCCAGATCAAATGCCACCGGTGCTACCGATTCGTGCTGACGGGGAAGGGCGCAGGGCGTCATTCTTCCTTGTTGTCCCTTCTCCCCGTGCAACGGGGAGAAGGTGCCGCAGGCGGATGAGGCGCGCTTTTCGCCCCGGCACGTCAGGTTCGCGTGGCTCGCTTTCGACTCAACGCATCGCCAGCGGCTACATGATGACCTTGGAAGATCGCAACGCCCGTGGCCCCTCATCCGGCGCTGCGCGCCACCTTCTCCCCG
>CAYWZC010000239.1:0-1843 GCA_964462745.1 uncultured Rhodanobacteraceae bacterium | reverse complement strand
ACATCGCCGCGTGGAACGGCATTGCCGCGCCGTACACGATCCGCGTCGGCGAGGATTTGCGCCTGACTGCACCCGCCGCGCGGGCCGTCGCCTCGACCGCATCGCCGGGATCGGCATCGGCGCCCGCGTCGTCGCCGGACAGCGTCCCGACACCGGCCCCGTTCCAGCCGGTAGCCCCGGCCGCGGCGGCGACTTCCGTGGCGTCGGTTTCCGCCGGGAATAGCGATGCATCCGGCATGGCCACAGATACCACGCCAGGCACCGCCGAGGCGCCGATCGTGCAGCCTGCAAGTCCGCCGCCCCGTCCGCCGCCCGCGGAACCCGTGCCGGAGCGCACGGCTTCCGGCGAACCGGTCTGGCGCTGGCCCGCGGAAGGCAAGCTGGTCGGCACGTTCGCGGCCGGCGATCCGGTACGCCAGGGCATCGACATCGCCGGGCAGGCCGGCGATCCGGTGCGTGCCGCGGCGGCCGGCACCGTGGTCTACAGCGGCAACGGCCTGATCGGCTACGGCGAACTCGTCATCATCAAGCACGATTCGACCTGGTTGTCCGCGTACGGACACAACCGCAGGCGGCTCGTGCAGGAAGGCCAGCGTGTCGCTGCCGGCGACGTCATCGCGGAGATGGGCGCGAGCAGCGCGAGCCGCAACGCGTTGCACTTCGAGGTGCGGCGCAAGGGCAAGCCGGTCAATCCACTCGATCACCTGCCGAGACGCTGAAGCCGGGGCCGGTATGTCTCCGAACCTTCCGTTTCCATCCGCCGAGATCGAGACCGAGGACATCCTCGATCTCGTCGACGCAATCGAACCCCAGGACGACGAACGGCGCTCCTCGACCGGCGCCTACCTCGGCGAAATCGCGCTGATACCGTTGCTCGACGCGGCTGCGGAACGCGAACTGGCGCTGCGTGTGACGGCCGGCGACGCGGACGCGCGACGGCGCATGATCGAGGCGAACCTGCGCCTCGTCGTGTACGCGGCGCGCGCGCACGTCGGCCGCGGCGTGGCCCTGATCGACCTCATCGCGGAGGGCAATCTCGGCCTGATCCGCGCGGTGGAGAAGTTCGAACCACAACGCGGCTTGCGTTTTTCGACCTACGCGATGTGGTGGATCCGCGATGCGCTGCAGCACGCGGTCATGCACCAGGGGCGCACGGTGCGGGTTCCGGTCCACGTGTTGCGCGAACTGGCCCAGGTGCTGCGCGCGAACCGCGAACTGGCGGCGCGGCTCGGGCGCGAGCCGCTCGTGGAGGAGATCGCGGACGCGGTCGGCAAGTCCCAGCGCGAGGTGACCGAGCTGTTTCGCCACGGCGAGCATATCAGCTCGCTCGATGCGCCGCTTTCGACCTCCGACGACCGTTCGCTCATGGAGCGGATCACCGACGACGACGGTCCGGGTACGACGGCTGCCGGGAACGGCAGCGCGCGGCTTGCGGAATGGCTCTCCCGATTGAGCGAACGCCAGCGCAGCGTACTCGAGCGGCACTTCGGCCTGAATGGAGCCGAGGCGGTACCACTCGCGGAAATCGCCCGTGACCTCGGCGTCAGCCGCGAACGCGTACGCCAGATCCAGCAGGACGCGTTGCGCAAGCTGCGCGGCTTCTCGCAATCGTCCGATCCCGCCTTCAAGATTCAAGATTGAACCACGAAGTACACGAAGCACACGAAGGAAAAGATCAGAATTATTCTGTCTTCCTTCTTCTTGCTGTTCTTCGTGCTCTTCGTGTTCTTCGTGGTTCAGGCTTTGGCCATTTTCGGTCAATGTCAGCGCCGCGGCAGGATCATCGCGACCACGACGCGGCGGCCGTCGGCGGCGAGCAGGTTGTAGGTGCGCGCGGCGGCAG
>CAYWZC010000238.1:0-1854 GCA_964462745.1 uncultured Rhodanobacteraceae bacterium | reverse complement strand
CGGTACCGGCATGGGCGCGGCGGGGATCTTCGAGGCGCTGTGAAGCCGGGCGACCGCGCGCGAACCCGCCCGCTCCGTTTTCGTGTACGAAAACCGATTGCCGCAGCGTACGCCGCATTGCGTCGTGGCGCTCCGGGGCGGGCCGCAGACCGGATTCGTCTGGTCATCTGCCGCACCCCGGTCGTGCCGTATACTGCGGGCACAAACCTTCCGGGAATCAAGGACATTGCCGCTGAAGTCGCGCGTGCGCCTCGACCCAGCGCGAAGCCGGCAATGATTCCCTTCGTTTCCGATGCGCTCTGTCCTTGGAACTACTCATGCCGAAAAGAATGAATCGACTGCTCGCGGCAGCCTGTATCGGCCTGTCCGTCGCCGCGCTCCCTTCGATTGCCCCTGCCGCCGGGTCCCGGCGCGTCGGTGCGGATGTCGACGCACGTCTCCTCCGCGAGCCGCGGGCGACGGTCGTGGTCGCGCTGAACCTGCCGGCTGGTACGGCAAATCACGGCCATCCGCAGCGCGTCGACGCGATCGACCGGGTCGCAAGCGAGGTACTCGACGCATTGCCTGTCGGCAGCTTCACGCTGCGACACCGTTTCCGTCAGGTGGCCGCGCTGTCCCTCGACATCACCGCGCCGGCCCTCGATGTGCTGCGTACCCTCGACGGCGTGCGCCGCATCGACCTCGATGTCGGCGGTCATGCGCACATGCTCCAGGCGGCGCCGCTTGCGCACGTGAGCGAGGTCCGCGAGCGCGGCTTCACCGGCTCCGGCGTGAAGGTCGCGGTCATCGATTCAGGCGTGGACCTCGCCCACCCGGATTTGTCCGACGCGATCGTCGGGCAGCAATGCTATTGCTCCAGTGAGACCCCGGGAATCGGCTGCTGTCCGGACGGATCCGACGTGCAAGCCGGTGCGGGTAGCGGGATGGATGCCGAGGGGCACGGCACCAATGTCGCCGGCATCATCGCGAGCCGCGGCACGCAAGCGCCGCTGGGCGGTGCGCCCGGTGTATCGGTGCTCGCGATCCGCGTGCTCGACGCGGACGGCCGGTTCGAGACCTCGGCGGACATCGTCGCCGCGCTCGACTGGATCGCGACGCAGCAACCGGATACCCGCGTGGTCAACATGAGCCTCGGCACCAACATGCTGTTCTCCGGTGTTTGCGACGATGCCTTGTCCTGGACCATGGCGCTGGCCGACGCCGTCGATGCGCTCGCCGCGAACGGCACGGTCATGACCGTCTCCTCCGGCAACCAGGCGTCGCCAAGCCAGATCGGGGCGCCCGCCTGCCTGAGCGGTGTCATCGCGGTCGGCGCGACCTGGGACGCCGCGATGTCGGACCAGACCTTTCTCGGCTGCACCGACACCGACATCGTTCCACGCAAGCCGACCTGCTTCACCAACAGCAACAACCAGGTCGCACTGTATGCGCCAGGCGCATACCTGACCTCGACAGGACTCGCGGGCGGCCCGTTCACCAGCGGCTTCGTTTCGACCTACGGCGGCACGTCGCAGGCGGCACCACTGGTTGCGGCCTGCGCGGCCGACCTGATCCAGTTGCTTCCGACTGCCAGTCCCGCGGCGATCCGCTCGGCGCTGACCGATTCCGGCGAGCAGATCACCGATCCGAAGAATGGACTGCAGTTCCCGTTCCTCGATTGCGAAGCGGCCGCGATCCGGATCGACCGGATCTTTGCCGACGGACTCGACGGCCCATGACGCAGACCACCGTCGCCGCCCGACCGGAGGTGGATGTCGATTTGCTGGAACGTCTGCGCGCGGCGACGGATTTGCTCGAGGCCATCGCTGCCGACCGGCAACTGCTCGACCTCCTGCCCGCCGCCGATCGCGCGCG
>CAYWZC010000237.1:0-1875 GCA_964462745.1 uncultured Rhodanobacteraceae bacterium | reverse complement strand
CCGTCCTCGAGTCGCCAGCCGCTGACGATGTCGATGCGCCCGCCGCGTCCGCGCAGCCAGCGTTGCGCGCCGCTGACCGTCGCGGTCGCATTCACCGTGGCGCGTTCGCCCGCGATCGTGATGTCGATCGCGCCGAGCGAGACCTGCGGGGCCGATTGCCCGAGCACGAGCACGCGCAGCAGGCGTTCGAGTTGCGCGTGATCGAATTGTCCGTCGTTGCCGGTGAAGTCCGCGGCGACATGCTCCATGAAGTCGGATGGATTGCGCGCCTCGACCGCCGCCGCCATCGCGTCGATCGCGGCGCGAATGCGGACCTCGTCCGGTGCGCGCGCGCAACCGGCGACGAGCAGCGCGAAGAACACGACCACGAGGAACTTGCGCATCATCGAACTCCGCTGTCCCGGATATGTTGCACTGCGGCTTTCCCGGCCTTTCCCGGCTATGCTGCAATGCCGTACGCATCGCCGCCGCCGATACTATCAGGCATCGCAGGGGAGACCGCATGACCAACGACAACCAACGGCCCTGGCTCGCGAGCTACCCGTCCGGCGTGCCCGCGGAGATCGACGTGGACGCCTATCCGTCGGTCGTGTCCGTGCTCGAATACGCCTGCGACCGCTTCCGCCACCGGCCCGCGTTCACGAACATGGGCCGCACGCTGACCTACGGCGACATCGATCGCCTGAGTCGCGACTTCGCGGCGTTCCTCGTCGACGATCTCCAACTCGCGCGCGGCGAGCGTTTCGCGATCATGTTGCCGAACGTGTTGCAGTATCCGATCGCCCTGCTCGGCGCATTGCGCGCGGGCCTCGTCGTGGTCAACGTCAACCCGCTGTATACCGCGCGCGAACTGAAGCACCAGTTGCAGGATTCGGGCGCGTCGGCGATCGTCGTGCTCGACAACTTCGCGCATACCGTGGCCGAGGTCGGCGGCACGGACGCGTGCCGGCACATCATCACGAGCGCGCTCGGCGACCTGCTCGGCTTCCCGAAGTCGGCCCTCGTCAACTTCGTCGTGCGCCATGTGAAGAAGCTCGTACCGGCGTACTCGCTGCCCGGCGCGGTGCGTTTCAACGATGCCCTGCTACGCGGCGCCGGAAAGACCCATCCACGCATCGAGGTGGGACCGGACGATCTCGCGTTCCTGCAGTACACCGGCGGAACCACCGGCGTCGCCAAGGGCGCCGAGCTGACCCATCGCAACATGGTCGCGAACATGCAGCAGGCTTCCGCATGGATCGGCGGGCTGGTGCGCGAGGGCGAGGAAATCATCATCACCGCGCTGCCGCTGTATCACATCTTCGCGCTGACCGCGAACTGCCTGACCTTCATGAAGGTCGGCGGCCACAGCATCCTGGTCACCAACCCGCGCGACATGAAGGGTTTCGTCGCGGATCTCGGCAAGTGGCGCTTCAGTGCGCTCACCGGGGTCAATACGCTGTTCAACGGGCTGCTCAACACGGCGGGCTTCGAGCGGCTCGACTTCTCCGCGCTGCACCTGACCCTCGGCGGCGGCATGGCAGTACAGCGCGCGATCGCCGAGCGCTGGAAGAAGGTCACCGGCTGCACGCTCGCCGAGGCCTACGGGCTCACCGAAGCCTCGCCCGCGGTATGCATCAATCCGCTCGATCTCGCCGAGTACAACGGGTCGATCGGCCTGCCGGTTCCATCGACCGACGTGTCGATACAGGACGACGACGGCCGACACCTGCCGAGCGGCGAGATCGGTGAGTTGTGCGTGCGCGGACCGCAGGTCATGCGCGGCTACTGGCAGCGGCCGCAGGAAACCGCGAAGGCGATCCGCGACGGCTGGCTGCGTTCCGGCGACATGGCGCGCATGGACGAGCGCGGCTACTTCTACATCGTCGACCGCAA
>CAYWZC010000236.1:0-1936 GCA_964462745.1 uncultured Rhodanobacteraceae bacterium | reverse complement strand
AGGTCGGCGATGGTCTTGCCCGGGTACCATCGGTCCTCATGAGCTGTCGGCTCCGCCCCCGGATCGAGTCCGGGGCAGGCTCTTCGGGCCTTGAGCCGACCTACGATGCGGGGGGAATCTCGTCGCGCGCCGCCTCCTCGTCGCGGCGGGTTGCACGGCGGAACAGCGGCGCGAGCAGAGGCGGGGTCACGATCGAGGTGAGCAGGGACATCGCAACGATCAGCGCATAGACGCGATTGGTGAACACACCCGCGGTGAGGCCGAGGGTCGCGATCACGACGCCGACTTCACCGCGCGGGATCATGCCGACGCCGACGATCGTCGCGCCGCGCCGGCCGAGCGCGAGTGCGCCGAGGAAGCCACCGGCGAACTTCGACACGATCGCGATCGCGGTGATCAGCACGAGGGTCAGCAGCGCCTCGACGCTGGTGAACACCGAGAGGTCGATCTTGGCGCCGGTCAGGACGAAGAAGAACGGCGTGAGCAAGGCGAGCAACGGACGGGTTTGCGCTTCGAGCAATTCGCGCTGGCGCGTCTCGGACGCGATCATGCCGGCGAGGAACGCGCCGATGATCGCCGCGAGCCCGAACTCCGACGACAGCCATGCAAGCCCGAGGCAAAGCGCGAGCGCGATGCACAGCGGTGAATGCGGATTGATCGGCCGGTCCAGCCAGTCGGAAGCGCGACGCATGACACGCGCGCCGACGAAGCCGATGATCACGATGAAACCGATCGCCTCGGCGAGCACCAGCAGCAGGTTGCCGACATCGACCTTGCCGCCGCCCTGCATCGCGCTGACCACGCCGAGCAGGAGCATCGCGAGCACGTCGTCGATGACCGCGGCGCCGAGGATCACGCGGCTCTCGATGCGGCCGAGTACGCCGAGTTCCTGCAACACGCGCGCGGTGATGCCGGCCGAGGTCGCGACGAACGCGGCTGCGACGAACATCGACTTGGCCCAGTCGAATCCCGAGCCGTGCGCCCACAGCGCGCCGAGCGCGAACGGCACGATGACGCCGAGCACGCCGACGAGGAACGCGTCGCGGCCGACCTTGCGCAGGTCGTCGATGCGCGTCTCGAGGCCGACCGCGAACAGGAGCAGGACCACGCCGATTTCGGCCAGCATCTCGAGCGGATCGTTCGGCGCGATCAGGCCGAGCGCGGACGGCCCGATTGCGCAGCCGGCGACGATCTCGCCGACCACGCCGGGCAATTTCAGGCGCTGCGCGATCTCCGCGCCGATTTGCGCAGCGACGAAGATGACGAACAGGGCGAGCAGGATGTGGACACCGTCGTGCATCGGACCATGATGCACGAGCCCGGCGACCGCGTCACGAATCGCGCAGCACGAGCAGGCGGATCTCGGTCATGTCCTCGATCGCGTAGCGGATGCCTTCACGGCCGAGGCCCGAATCCTTGACCCCGCCGTAGGGCATGTTGTCGACGCGGAAACTCGGGATGTCGCCGACCACGACGCCGCCGACGTCGAGTTCATCCCAGGCATGCATGACCTTGCGCACGTCGTGCGTGAACAGGCCGGCCTGCAAACCGAACTCGCTGTCGTTGACGATGCGCAGCGCGTCGTCGAAATCGCGGTACGGTTGCAAGGTCACCGCCGGTCCGAAGGCTTCCATGCAGCTCAGCTTCTGCTTCGGATCGACGTTCTCGAGCACGCTCGCCTCGAGCATCGCACCGTCGCGTCCGCCACCACACAGCAGGGTGGCACCGGCCGCGACCGCTTCGCCGATCCAGTCGTCGAGGCGCCTGGCTTCCTTTTCATCGATCATCGGACCGATGAACGTGTTTTCGTCCTTCGGGTCGCCCGCGACGAGCTTCCTCGTCGCGGCGACGAAGCGATCGCGCAGTTCATCGTAGATGTCGGCATGGACCAGCACGCGCTGCACGCCGATGCAGCTCTGGCCGGACTGGTAGAACG
>CAYWZC010000235.1:0-1972 GCA_964462745.1 uncultured Rhodanobacteraceae bacterium | reverse complement strand
CCCGCGCGTGGTTCTTGGCCGCCGCGCGCAGCATGGCCGGCCCGCCGATGTCGATCTGCTCCACGCCTTCGGCGAGGCTGCAATCGGGTCGCGCGATCGTCGCCGCGAACGGATACAGGTTGACGACGACCAGATCGATCGGCTCGATGTCGTGCGCGGCCATGACCGCGTCATCGATGCCCGCGCGGCCGAGCAGGCCGCCGTGGATCGCCGGGTGCAGGGTCTTGACCCGCCCGTCCATGATCTCGGGGAAGCCGGTGACTTCGCTCACGTCGGTGACCGCGATGCCAGCCGCACGCAGGGTCGCCGCACTTCCGCCGGTCGAGACGAGCGCGATGCCGAGTGCATGCAGCGCACCCGCGAGTTCGACCAGGCCCTGCTTGTCCGAAACGCTGAGCAGTGCGCGGCGTACCGGCACGCGGTCCGGGTTGTGGGTCGTCTCGCTCATGGTGTGCAACGCGGAAAGGGACGCGGTTTGTCGCGGATTTCGTGAGGGATCCGGGAATCGTCGCCCGCAACCGGCTGCGGCCGCGGGTCGGCGAGCGCGGGGTTCAGGCGGCCAGCCCGTACTGCTGCATCTTCTTGCGCAGCGTCGCACGGTTAATGCCGAGCGCCGCGGCGGCACGACTCTGGTTGCCGCCATACCAGGTCAGCACCTCGCGCAACAGTGGCAGTTCCACTTCGCGCAGGACCAGCGCATGCAGGCCGTCGACCGGCGCGGTTCCCACATCATGCAGGTAACGCCGCACTGCCCTCGCCACACATTCGCGCAGCGCCGGCTGCAATCCCGAATCCTGCGCGGCGTCACTGCGCGGCAGGCTGCTGACATTCACGTTGCTGGTGCCCCGGTATTCCACGAACGTCCCTGAAAGTCGTGCACGCGCAAGACGCGGCAAGGAAAACGGTAACGCATCGACCCGGAGGTTTCGCGCGGCGCGGCGCGTCGATCCGTGTTGCATGCGGGTCGGTGATAGTAACGCCGTCGCCGCGACTTGGTAAGTCCCGCGAACGGGAAATCGCGCACGGATCCGGAACCCATTTGCACGAGCGAGTTGAAGCGCGTGCTCAGGTATCGCGCGCAGGTGCGCGCCGCTATTCGAACTTGAACTCGAACGCAACCGCATTGCGTCCCGGATCCGCGACTTCGAACACGAGCGCAGCGCTCGCGCCGGGTGCGATGCCGGTCGGGATCGCGGCACTGTCGCCGAGATATTCGGTCGGCCGGAAGCGTCGCATGGCAATGCGATTCTCGTCGAGATCGGACAAGGTGATCCCGATCACCGGCCAGGCTTGCGCGAAGTCCGCGTCATTGCGCACGGTCGCGGCGATGACCAGCGCACCTTCCACACTAGGATGCGGCCGGATTTCGCGCGAAGCCAGGCTCAACGCGGACAGGTCGTGGCGCAGCGGCAGCGTGCAACCGATCGTCGCGCAGGCCCGGTCCAGCCATGGCCGCACCCCACTGTCATCGAGCCAGCGCGCGCGCTCCGCCCAGCCAACCTGGGCGAGAAGAACCAGGAACAGCAGCGCACTCGCGGCGAGCCAGCGGCCGTTGCGCGAGGGACGTGCCGCGCGACGGCGGCGGCGCGTGAACGCGGGCGAGGATGCCTGCGGGCCGCGCTGGCGCTCTTGGGGATCGAACGGGAGCGTGGTCTGCGCCGGATTCGGCCGGAACACGGGCTGGCCGAGTTGCGGCGGCACCGGCAGGGTCGGATGGGCGGCGAGCCGATGGATCGGTTCCTCCGGCAGCTCGTCGGCGAGGCTGCGCAGCGCGTCGAACAACGCGTTGCAGTGCGCGCAACGCACGTGGCCCCGCGCGACGCCGAGATCGGCGGCACCGACACGAAAGATCGTGAGGCATTCCGGGCACTGCGTGTACATGCTGGGGCTAGGGGTTGAGGGCTGAGGGCCGGTGAGCGGTGAGCGGTGAGCGGTGAGCGGTGAGCGGTGAGCGGTGAGCGGTGAGCGGTGA
>CAYWZC010000234.1:0-1975 GCA_964462745.1 uncultured Rhodanobacteraceae bacterium | reverse complement strand
GAGCTTGCTCGGCTTCGTGGTGCGAGAGGCAGCGGAGCAAGCTCCGCTCTACGGGGTTGCGGCGTAGTGCGGATCGATGCCGGGAACCTGCTTTCGTAGAGCCGAGCTTGCTCGGCTCGTGGTGCGAGAGGCAGCGGAGCAAGCTCCGCTCTACGGGGTGCGGGGCGGTGCGGGTCGATGCCGGGAACCTGCTTTCGTAGAGCCGAGCTTGCTCGGCTTCGTGGTGCGAGAGGCAGCGGAGCAAGCTCCGCTCTACGGGTTATGCGCGGTCGAGCGCTGCTGCATCGGCGCAACCGGTGTCCCGCTCCGTTCAGGCCGGCTCGAGACCGAATGGCAGGCCGGGCTCGATGAGGCGACGTACCGGCGCGAAGCTGCGCCGGTGGATGGCGCACGGGCCGAGGCGTTCCAGGGCTTCGACATGTTCCGGAGTCGAATACCCCTTGTGGCGCGCGAAGCCGTAGCCGGGGTGGCGGACATCGAACTCGCACATCAGCCGGTCGCGCGCGGTCTTGGCCAGAATCGACGCGGCGCTGATCGCGGGTTCCAACGCATCACCGTCGATGATCGCGTGACCGGTGCACGGCAGGTCGGCAGGCAGGCGGTTGCCGTCGATGAGCGCAAGATCGGGGCACGGCGCGAGATCGCACAACGCGCGCGTCATGCCGAGCAGGGTCGCCTGCAGGATGTTGATCCGGTCGATGACATCGACATCGATCACGCTGACCGCGAACGCGAGCGCATGCGCACGGATCGAGGCCTCGAGCTCCTCGCGACGTTCGGCGCACAGGACTTTCGAATCCGCGAGGCCGTCGATCGGCCGACGTGCATCGAGGATGACGGCCGCGACCACGACCGGACCCGCGAGCGGCCCGCGACCGGCTTCATCGACGCCGGCGACGCACAGGGGACGGGACGGAATGATCGGCATCGGCGGCGCGTCAGCGGCTTTGCTGTGCGGATGGTAGCGAACCGCGACGTGTGTCGTTGACGAGTTCGGCGATCGCGGCCGCGGCGCTGCGGTCGGCGTCGTGTCGCAGCAGGTCATGCAGGCGCCGATACTCGGCGGCGACCGTGGCGCTCGGTCCGCGTCGTTCGAGCGGGGCGCGCAGCGCGTCCGCGAGAGCCTGGGGCGTGCAGTCGTCCTGCATGCATTCGGTAACCAGTTCGTGGCCCGCGAGCACGTTCGGCAGCGAGTAACGGGCCACCTTGAGCAGGCCGAGCGCGCGCACCGCGCGATAGCTGACCGGATGGAGCCGGTACGCGACGACCATCGCGCGCTTGGCCAGCATCGCCTCGAGCGCCGCGGTACCCGACGCGAGCAACACCGCATCGGCGGCGATCATCGCGGCGTGCGCGTTGCCGTCGATGACGTGCAGCATCTCGGGCGGGACGCGCGCCGCGGCTGGCTGTGCCGCGACGAGCGCCTCGAAGGATTTCTGGCCGGCAGGTGTCGCCATCGGCGCGACGATTTCGAGGTCGGGAAACTCGCGGCGCAGCAAGGCGGCCGCGGCGAGGAAATCCGCGCCGAGCCGGCGGATCTCGCCGAGCCGGCTGCCCGGCAGCAGGGCGAGCACGCGCGTGTCGGCGTGCAGCCCGAGCGTGGTACGTGCGGCCATCTGGTCCGGTTCGAGCGGGAAACGGTCGCCCAGCGGATGGCCGACGAAGCGCGCATCGACGCCATGGCGCGCATAGATTGGCGGTTCCATCGGAAACAGGCACAGCACGCGGTCGGCGCTCCGGCCGATGCGTGCCGCGCGCTGTTCGCGCCACGCCCACACCGACGGGCTCACGTAGTGGATGGTCACGATGCCCGCGCGCTTGAGACGTCGTTCGAGGCCGAGATTGAAGTCCGGTGCATCGATGCCGATGAATGCATCCGGTTCCCACGCGATACTGCGGCGTGCCACGTCGGCGCGGATACGCAGCAGTCCCGGCAGGTGGCGCAGCACCTCGACGAGCCCCATGACGCTGAGCC
>CAYWZC010000233.1:0-2001 GCA_964462745.1 uncultured Rhodanobacteraceae bacterium | reverse complement strand
ATTCGAACATCCGCAGCTACGATTACTACCAGTTGAAGGACGATCCGACGCTCGGGTTCGAGCGTACCGCGACCCTGGTGCGCGAGGCGCGCGCGGAGTTTCCGAACACCGTGCTGTTCGATGCGGGTGACACGATCCAGGGCACGGCGCTGGCCGATTACCAGGCGCAGGTCGCGCCGATCGGTTGCGACGAGGAACTCGCGATGTACCGCGCGATGGACGCGCTCGGCTACGACGGCGGCACGCTCGGCAACCACGAGTTCAACTACGGCCTGCCGTTCCTCGCCCAGGTCACGAACGACCCGATGAGCGTCGATGGCGTGAGCACGCGCGATTGCGCGGGGCCGGATTTTCCGCTGGTGCTGTCGAACGTGTTCAGTGCGCGCGACGGCGAACCGATCTATCCGCCGTTCGCGATACTCGATCGCAGCTTGCAGGTGACGCTGGCTGACGGCAGCACGCGCAGCGCGCCGATCCGCATCGGCATCATCGGCTTCACGCCGCCGCCGATCATGCAGTGGGACAAGCGCCAGCTGGACGGCAAGGTCTTCACGACCGGCCTCGTCGAAGCCGCGCGCCGGTACGTGCCGATGCTGCGTGCGAAGAACGTCGACCTCGTGATCGCGATCTCGCATGGCGGCATCGACACACGCGCGTACTCGGGCACGATGGAGAACGCGAACTGGCACCTCGCCGCGGAGCCCGGCATCGACGTACTCCTGCTCGGCCACTCGCACAGCGTGTTTCCCGATCCCGGCAATCCGAAATCGCGTTACAACGACCTGCCCGAAGTCGACAACACGCGCGGCTTCCTGCGCGGCAAGCCGGCGGTCATGGGCAATTTCTGGGGCAAGAGCCTCGGCGTGATCGAACTCGGCCTGGTCCGCGAAGGCGATCATTGGAAAATCGACCCCGCGGCGACGCATTCGGAAGTGCGCGACATCCGCCGCGCCGACGGCAGCTCCGTTGCGGCCGACCCGGCGGTCGCGAATGCCATCGCGGATGTCCACGCGGCCACCATCGACTACGTATCGACCCCGATCGGCGACAGCAATTTCGCGATGACGACCTACTTCGCCGACGCGGGCGACGTCACGGCGCTGCAACCGGTCAACATGGCGCAGCGCGATTATGTGCGGAAGTACATCGCGGACAACCTGCCGCAATTCGCGAACGTGCCGGTGCTGTCCGCCGCGGCGCCATTCAAGGCCGGCTTCGGTGGTCCAGCCGACTACACCGACGTTCCGTCCGGCCCGCTCGCGATTCGCAACGCGGCGGACCTGTACCTGTACCCGAACACCCTGGTCGCGGTGCGCATCGACGGCGCCGACCTGAAAGCCTGGCTCGAACGCAGCGCCGCGCGCTTCAACCGCATCGAGCCGTCGCGGACCGAACCTCAAGTGCTCGTCAGCACGAAGTTCCCGAGCTACAACTTCGACGTGATCCAGGGCGACATCCGCTATGCAATCGACGTGACGAAGCCGTTCGGCGAACGCATCGTCGACCTGCGCCACGCGGGCGAACCCGTCGATGCCGACGAGCCGTTTATCGTCGTCACCAACAACTATCGCGCATACGGCGGCGGGCACTTTCCGGGGCTCGACGGCGGCAATATCGTGGTCGATGCGGCCGTCGGCAACCGCGAGGTGTTGATCGACTGGCTGCGCGAGCACCCGCATCTCGATCGCACGCGCAATGGTGCGGACCGCAGTTGGCGATTCGTGCCGGTGAAAACGGCCGGTCCGGTGATCCTGGAAGGTGCGGCCGGCAAACTCGGCGTCGCACGTGCCGCGGGACTCGATTTCGTGCATCTGCTGGAAGATCACGGCGACGGCACCGCAACCTACGCGATCGACCTCGGCGCCGCGCATTGAAACCCAAGGCATCGCAGCTGAATCTGGCTCCTACAAAAAGCGCCGGTATGCCACCGTAGGAACCGGCTTCAACCGTGATGCTCCTTGCGCCGCGCTACATCGGAACCAACGGCATCGCAGCTGAAGC
>CAYWZC010000232.1:0-2053 GCA_964462745.1 uncultured Rhodanobacteraceae bacterium | reverse complement strand
TGCAGATCAACGCCGCCAACTGCGTGCACTGCAAGACCTGCGACATCAAGGACCCATACGAGATCATCAACTGGGTCACCCCGGAAGGCGGCTCGGGGCCGAATTACCAGAATCTGTGACTTCCGCCGTGCATCCTCGGCGCCGATCGCGACGCTGTTCCGCAACCGCTTCGGAGTGTAGCCTGTCCGCCATCCCGGCAACCATCGCAGGACATGTCCGATTCGACCCGCGACCCGGCGCCCGTCACCCAAGGACAGGCGCCACGATTCGAGTTCATCGAAACCTGGCCCGCGATCGAGCCGGCGGATGCGGAGCGCGTGCGCGAATTCTGGAAGCGCGAGAACGCGATCCCGGACGAGCAGCAGGCGAGCCGCCGCCTGCCGCAGGTCGCGATGATCGCGACGACACCGGACGGGGAAGTCGCCGGCGTCTGCACGGCACTCCAGGTGGTGCCGCCACGGCTTGGCCAGCCGGTGTACTACTGGCGCTGCTTCGTCGGCGCCGCCTGGCGCTCGTCACGACTCGTGGACAAGCTGCTGCGACGCTCCTGCGCGACGCTGGATGCGTACGCACGTGCGCACGATTTCCCGTGCATCGGCGTCCTTCTCGAGCTCGAGAACAGCCGCTTCGGCGAGAAGCTGCGTACCGCGACGTGGTGGAACCTGCGCTTTTCCTACATCGGCAAGAGTCCGCGCGGGCTGGACCTGCGGGTCCATTATTTCCGAGGTGCCCGGCTCAAGGAATCCACCTCGTAGCGCCACCGGCCGCGCGCGGTCCCACGGATCGGCGCCGACCCGTAGAGCGGAGCTTGCTCCGCTGCCTTGTGGCCGCGGGCCGGCTTCGTTGCTTCGCCTGCCCACGCCCAAGCCGAGCAAGCTCGGCTCTACCGGCTGGCGTGCGCCGCGCGGGCTTCTGGCGCACTCGCCGGCCGTGATCCGGCGGCCGCGACCTGTGCCAGAATCGCCGCGCCCGGCTCCACTATCCGGGCCAACAACGCATCCGGAGGGAAACATGGAAAACACCAATGCACCGGTCATTTCGCTCGGCGAGTGGATCATCACCCTGATCGTGCTCGCGATTCCGCTGGTCGGTCTGATCATGATGTTGGTCTGGGCATTCTCGTCCGGCACCAATCCGAACAAGCAGAACTTCTGTCGCGCGTCGCTGCTGTTCGCGGTGATCGCGATCGTGCTGTTCATGCTGTTGGGCGGCATGGCGGTCTTCAGCGCGATGAGTGGCATGCCCAGCGCCTGAGGCGTGCCGACGGATCCGCCGCACCACGCAGCGGATCCGTCTTGCCCGGCCTCACGTGGGGCCGGGAGTTTTTCCTACATGGAATCACGGCCGACGCCGATGTGCGTCGACGCACGGCTCGCGCATCCTGCACGGCATGCCGCAGCGGACTCGTATGGATCGTCCCGATTCATCCCGCTCGGCGTAACCGACACCGTGGAGGATTTCCCGTGACGCCCCGATTCGTGCTTTCACTGCCCCGACCATCCGCGCCAGCCGGCACCGGCAAGGATTCCCTGCTGGCCGCGCGCTCGCGACAGATCCGGGCGAACATCCGGCGCCAGTACGCCCTGCTGCATGACCGCCAGCACGGCTTGCGCGTCGCGCTCGAACGCTTTCGCACCCGCCAGGCCGAACTGCTGTTCCACGGAACCGAACCGTAGACGACTCCCGTCACGGCTGGCGCCGCCGGCACGCGGCGCCGACCGGCCGACGCGCGATGCTAGAATCCGCGCGTTTGTCCGTCTGCCGAGGCCTGCGTGAGCGATTCCAGCCCCAAGTACCGCCGCATCCTGCTCAAGCTGTCCGGCGAAGCCCTGATGGGCGAGGCCGATTACGGCATCGACCCGGCCGTACTGGTGCGGCTCGCCGAGGAAATTCTCGACGTGCAGCGCGCGGGCGTCGAGGTCGGCGTGGTGATCGGCGGCGGCAACATCTTCCGTGGCGCGGGCCTCGCGAGCGCCGGCATGGATCGCGTGACCGGCGACCACATGGGCATGCTCTCGACGGTCATCAACGCGCTCGCGATGCATGACGCGAT
>CAYWZC010000231.1:0-2104 GCA_964462745.1 uncultured Rhodanobacteraceae bacterium | reverse complement strand
ACCACGACGCGGCGGCCGTCGGCGGCGAGCAGGTTGTAGGTGCGCGCGGCGGCAGCGTTGTCCATGACCTCGACACCGATGCGTCGTTGCAGCAGCGGCAGCAGGGCGGCCTGCTGCGGAAATCGCTGGCGCACGCCGGTACCGAGCAGGACGAGCTCCGGATCGAGTACGAGCAGCGCTTCGATCGCAGCCGGATCGAGTTCGGCGACATCATGCACCGGCCAGTCCTCGATGAGCCGGTCGGGCGCCATCGCGAAGCTCGCGTGCAGCGCACGATCAATCACCAGCACCTGATCCGCGCTGCAGGAGCGGATGTACAGGTAGCCCTCCGGTCGATCCTGGTTCAACTCCATTGGCGCGCCTACCTCGGCAATTGCAGGCGCGGCTGTTCCGCGTTGGGCCGGTAGAGGCAGGCAACATGGCCGATCCGGTGGACCAGTTGCGCCCCGGTGGCGGCCAGCAGCGCGTCGATGTCGGCATCGCGGGCCGTGCGATCGCCATTCGCGATCTTCACCTTGAGCAGTTCGTGGTGCGACAGCGCGCCTTCGAGTTCCTCGACCAGGGATTCGGTGACCCCGCGCTGGCCGATCATGACGACCGGCTTCAGGCCGTGCGCGAGTTCGCGCAGGTAGCGCTTCTGTCGATTGGAAAGAGGCATGTGCGGGACCGGGCTTGGGGCAGGGACCCGGCGCCGCGAACCTGAACGCGAGGCCGCGGAACCGGAGCAGGACGCCGCTTCAGGGTATCATGGGCGCCGGATACCCAGGGCCGCGGCGCGGCACGAGTGACGTGGCGCGTAGCAAATCGAGTTCACGCTGGCTCAAGGAGCATTTCGACGATCCGTTCGTCCGCCGCGCGCAGGCCGAAGGCTGGCGTTCGCGGGCGGCGTTCAAGCTCGCCGAGCTCATCGAGCGCGACCGGCTGCTGCAACCGGGGCGGCTGGTCGTCGATCTCGGTGCCGCGCCGGGCGCCTGGTCGCAGATGGCGCGCGAGAAGCTCGGCGACAGCGGTCGGGTCATCGCACTCGACATCCTGCCGATGCAGGGCATTGCCGGGGTCGAGGTCATCGAAGGCGATTTCCGCGAGGATGCGGTGTTGCGGCGCCTCGAGGCGACGCTGGACGGTGCGCCGGTGGATCTTGTGCTTTCCGACATGGCCCCCAATCTCAGCGGCATGAACGCCGTCGACCAGCCGCGTGCGATGCACCTGGCCGAACTCGCCGCCGAATTCGCCGCCATTCACCTGAAGCCGGGCGGCGCATTCCTGACCAAGCTGTTCCATGGCGCGGGATTCGATGAATACGTGCGGGACTTGCGCAGCGGATACCAGCGCGTCAGCATCCGCAAACCGAAAGCTTCACGTGCGCGCAGCCCGGAAGTCTATGCACTCGCGACCGGCAGGCTCGCGCAGAGGAAGTGAAATGTTGAAGAAGTCCCATCCGATGGATGCGTCGGAGTCGAGTCCGGGCGTGTACCGGACTCTGCGAGCTGGAAAGGGCCACGACGGACTTTTCCGGCATGACAATGTTGGCTCTTGCGAGGTAATCGCCTGAATGAACGACATGGCCAAGAACCTGTTGCTGTGGATCGTCATCGCGGTCGTCCTGCTGACCGTGTTCCAGAGCTTCAATCCGCAGACCGCGACCAGCAAGGACGTGGCGTATTCGGATTTCCTGCAACAGGTGCGCAACAACCAGGTCGAAAGCGTGCTGGTGCGCAACGACAACCGCACGATCGAGGCGACCCTCAAGGACGGCAGCAAGCTGCGCACGACCGCGCTGCTCACCGATTCGACGATCGCCGAGATCGAGAAGCAGGTGCCGACGATGAAGGTGCAGCCGACCGATCCGGGCCTGTCGCCGGTCCTGCGCATGCTGGTCGACTGGTTGCCGTTCCTGATCTTCATCGGGTTGCTGATCTATTTCATGCGACAGATGCAGGCCGGCGCGGGCGGACGCGGCGCGATGTCGTTCGGCCGCTCGCGCGCCAAGCTGCTCAGCGAGGACCAGATCAAGGTCACGTTCGCCGACGTTGCCGGTTGCGACGAGGCCAAGGAGGAAGTCAGCGAACTCGTCGAGTTCCTGCGCGACCCGACCAAGTTCCAG
>CAYWZC010000230.1:0-2207 GCA_964462745.1 uncultured Rhodanobacteraceae bacterium | reverse complement strand
GCTTCAGCTGCGATGCCGTTGGTTCCGATGTAGCGCGGCGCAAGGAGCATCACGGCTGAAGCCGGTTCCTACGGCGGCATACCGGCATATTTTGTAGGAGCCAGCTTCAGCTGCGATGCCGTTGGTTCCGGTGTAGCGCGACGCAAGGAGCATCACGGCTGAAGCCGGTTCCTACGGCGGCATACCGACACGTTTTGTAGGAGCCAGCTTCAGCTGCGATGCCGCTGGTTTCGATGTAGCGGGGCGCAAGGAGCATCACGGATGAAGCCGGTTCCTACGGCGGCATACCGGCGCTTTTTGTAGGAGCCAGCTTCAGCTGCGATGCCCCGCGTTTCAATGCGCGGCGCCGAGGTCGATCGCGTAGGTTGCGGTGCCGTCGCCGTGATCTTCCAGCAGATGCACGAAATCGAGTCCCGCGGCACGTGCGACGCCGAGTTTGCCGGCCGCACCTTCCAGGATCACCGGACCGGCCGTTTTCACCGGCACGAATCGCCAACTGCGGTCCGCACCATTGCGCGTGCGATCGAGATGCGGGTGCTCGCGCAGCCAGTCGATCAACACCTCGCGGTTGCCGACGGCCGCATCGACCACGATATTGCCGCCGTCGAGCCCCGGAAAGTGCCCGCCGCCGTATGCGCGATAGTTGTTGGTGACGACGATGAACGGGTCGTCGGCATCGACCGGCTCGCCCGCGTGGCGCAGGTCGACGATGCGTTCGCCGAGCGGCTTCGTCACGTCGATCGCATAGCGGATGTCGCCCTGGATCACGTCGAAGTTGTAGCTCGGGAATTTCGTGCTGACGAGCACTTGAGGTTCGGTCCGCGACGGATCGATGTGGTTGAAGCGCGCGGCGCTGCGTTCGAGCCAGGCTTTCAGGCCCGCGCCGTCGATGCGCACCGCGACCAGGGTGTTCGGATACAGGTACAGGTCCGCCGCGTTGCGAATCGCGAGCGGGCCGGCCGGCACGTCGGTGTAGTCGGCCGGTCCACCAAAGCCGGCCTTGAACGGTGCCGCGGCGGACAGGACCGGCACGTCCGCGAATCGCGGCAGGTTGTCGTCGATGTACCTCCGCACGTAATCGCGCTGCGCCATGTTGACCGGTTGCAGCGCCGTGACGTCGCCCGCGTCGGCGAAGTAGGTCGTCATCGCGAAATTGCTGTCGCCGATCGGGGTCGATACGTAGTCGATGGTGGCCGCGTGGACATCCGCGATGGCATTCGCGACCGCCGGGTCGGCCGCAACGGAGCTGCCGTCGGCGCGGCGGATGTCGCGCACTTCCGAATGCGTCGCCGCGGGGTCGATTTTCCAATGATCGCCTTCGCGGACCAGGCCGAGTTCGATCACGCCGAGGCTCTTGCCCCAGAAATTGCCCATGACCGCCGGCTTGCCGCGCAGGAAGCCGCGCGTGTTGTCGACTTCGGGCAGGTCGTTGTAACGCGATTTCGGATTGCCGGGATCGGGAAACACGCTGTGCGAGTGGCCGAGCAGGAGTACGTCGATGCCGGGCTCCGCGGCGAGGTGCCAGTTCGCGTTCTCCATCGTGCCCGAGTACGCGCGTGTGTCGATGCCGCCATGCGAGATCGCGATCACGAGGTCGACGTTCTTCGCACGCAGCATCGGCACGTACCGGCGCGCGGCTTCGACGAGGCCGGTCGTGAAGACCTTGCCGTCCAGCTGGCGCTTGTCCCACTGCATGATCGGCGGCGGTGTGAAGCCGATGATGCCGATGCGGATCGGCGCGCTGCGCGTGCTGCCGTCATCCAGCGTCACCTGCAAGTTGCGATCGAGCACCGCGAACGGCGGATAGATCGGCTCGCTGTCGCGCGCGCTGAACACGTTCGAAAGAACCAGCGGAAAGTCAGGCCCCGCGCAATCGCGCGGGTTGACGCCATCGACGTTCATCGGATCGTTCGTGACCTGCGCGAGAAACGGCAGGCCATAGTTGAACTCGTGGTTGCCGACCGTGCCGCCGTCGTAGCCGAGCGCATCCATCGCGCGGTACATCGCGAGTTCCTCGTTGCAATCGATCGGCGCGACCTGCGCCTGGTAATCGGCCAGCGCCGTACCCTGGATCGTGTCGCCCGCATCGAACAGCAGGGAGTTCGAAAACTCCGCGCGAGCCTCGCGAACGAGGGTCGCGGCACGCTCGAAACCGAGCGTCGGATCGTCCTTCAACTGGTAGTAATCGTAGCTGCGGATGTTCGAAT
>CAYWZC010000229.1:0-2216 GCA_964462745.1 uncultured Rhodanobacteraceae bacterium | reverse complement strand
CCTTGGAAAACGCCGATGTCGGCGTCCGCGTCGGCGCCGATCAGCACCGTCGCGCCGTCGTACGCGACGTCCCAGCCGAACGAGTCGCCGTCGTTGCCGTCACTGGATGCGACCGTGCCGGCCGGGTTCCAGGTGCCGCCCGAACCGTCGAACGCGTGCACGACGCCGGGCGTCGGCGGCGGCGGCGCGCCTTCCGGATCGTCGTTGTGGCTCCACATGCCGATCACGGCGAAGCCATTGTGCAGGGCGACGGCCTGGCCGAACTGGTCGAACGCGGCGCCATCGGTCGCGACGAGCTTCGCGGTCTCGCTGAACTCGCCGCCGACCGAGTCGAACACGTAGGCCGCGCCCTGGTGGTCGATCGCGCCGATGTCGGCGGCCGGTGCGCCCACCAGAGCCGTCGTTCCGTCCAGCGCGACCGAGAAGCCGAATTGATCGCCTTCCGCGCCATCGGCCGGCGTCAGCCGTTGCAGTTCGCTCAGGGTTCCGGCGCTGTTCTCGAAGACATACGCCGCGCCTTGCGCGTACTCGCCGGTCGACGTCCAGTCCGGCCCCGCGGCGCCGACCAGTACGAGATTGCCCGCCGTCGCGATGTCGCTGCCGAACTGGTGGCCATCGCCGGGCACGCTGTCGGCCGGCGCGACCTGCTGGGTGTACTCCCATGCGCTGCTGTCGTGCTGGAACACGAACACCGCGCCGCTGCCGCCATCACGCGACCACGCACCGACGAGGATCGCGTCCTCGGAAAACGCGCTGGTGCCGCCGAACATGTCGAGCGTCGCCGGCACCGGCGCGCCGAGCAACTGGTTTTCCGTCCAGACGCCGTCGCCGGAGCGGGTGAACACGTAGGCGCCGCCTACCGGACCCATCATCGGATTGAACACGTCCGGCGCTCCGACCACCAGCGTGTCGCCGGACAGCGCCAGCGACCAGCCGAAGAAGTCGGACCAGTTCGGCGGCGTGCCGTCGGGCGGCGTGCCGCTGATCTTCTGCACTTCCTCCCACAGTTCGCCGTTGCGCTCGTACACGTACACCGCACCGGCGCCCGCGAGCGGCGCAGGCGCGCTCACGAACGCGAGGTCGCCGGCGATCAGCACGCGGAAACCGAACAGCGCGTTGACCTGGCCGTCCGCCGCGATGACCTTCTGCTCGATCCACGGCGACGAGCCGCTGCCGAATGCGATCGGCCCGTTCATCCACGCGGTCCACGGATCAGACGCGGCATGTCGGGGTACGGACGGGTTCGATCCGGGATAGGCAAACGGGAGGCGGACCGAACCGTCGGCCAGTGCGAGCGCCGGCTGGGGTGCGGAAAAGGCGCGAACCTGCGCGGGTGATGCCGCCTCGCCCGCGGCAGGCAGGAACGTCAGCGCCGCGGCGATCGCGGCGGAAAGCGCCGCGGGGACGGTGGATTTCGGTTGCTTCGGATGCATCGGGGGATTCCCTCCGTTTCGTGGGTACGCGGAATCAACGCGCAGAACGGGGGGAATTCTGGTCACTCGATGATCATGGTTCGACAGGGCTGCGTGTCGATGCCCGCGAACCGGGAGAGCGAACGCTCCCTCAGCACTCGATCACGTTCACCGCGAGCCCGCCGCGGCTGGTTTCCTTGTATTTGTCCTTCATGTCGCGGCCGGTGTCGCGCATGGTCTTGATGACCTTGTCGAGCGACACGCGGTGCTTGCCGTCGCTCTTCATCGCCATGCGTTGCGCGTTGATCGCCTTGACCGAGCCCATCGCGTTGCGTTCGATGCACGGGATCTGGACGAGGCCGCCGATCGGGTCGCAGGTCAGGCCGAGGTTGTGTTCCATGCCGATCTCGGCCGCGTTCTCGACCTGCCACACGCTGCCGCCGAGCGCGGCGGTCAGGCCACCGGCGGCCATCGAGCAGGCGACGCCGACCTCGCCCTGGCAGCCGACTTCGGCGCCCGAGATCGACGCGTTTTCCTTGTACAGGATGCCGATCGCACCGGCGGTGAGCAGGAAATCGATGATGCCGGCTTCGTTCGAGCGCGGGCAGAATCGATCGTAGTAGTGCATGACCGCGGGCATGATGCCGGCCGCGCCGTTGGTCGGTGCGGTCACGACGCGTCCGCCGGCGGCGTTCTCCTCGTTCACGCTGAGCGCGTACAGGTTGACCCAGTCGAGGATCGTCAGCGGATCCTTGAGGCTCGCCTCGGGCTTGTCGCGCAGCTCCGCGTACATCTCCGGTGCGC
>CAYWZC010000228.1:0-2231 GCA_964462745.1 uncultured Rhodanobacteraceae bacterium | reverse complement strand
GGTTCAAGCGGCGTCCACCCCACGTCGGGAAGGTAGGTCGGTTCAAGCGGCGCAGCCGCGGAACCGACGACGTGCAGGTGGCGATGATCGTGCGCCGATACCCTGGTTCCGATGGCGGCGAGCTTCGAACGGATCTGGATACCATGGGACGTCCATCCGGCGCCAGCTCAGCGAATCCCACCACCGTTCGCGCGTGCCTGCCACTCCGCGTGCTTCGCGGCGTCGCCGGTCCGTTCGTACAAGCGCGCGAGCAGGGCGGCGGTTTCGCGTTGCCCGGCCGGATCGTCGAGTGCGATCGCCGCGTCATGCGCGGCGAGCAGGGTGCGCTCCGCGTCCGCATGGCGGCCCAGCGCGAGCTGCGCCTCGCCGAGCTGGCGGCGGGCGAGCGCGACCGGCGCACTGCCGCCGTCCTGGGTCGCGTTCCAGCGTTGCAATCCGTCGTCGAGCAGTTTCGCGGCTTCGGCCGCCTTGCCGAGGCCGAGTTCGACGGCACCGAGATTCAACTGGGTGCGCAACGTCAACCAGTGGTCGGGGCCGAGTGTCTTGCGGAAACCCTCGTAGGCTTGCCGCTGCATGGGTTCGGCCTCCGCGAAGCGGCCGCGTTTGCGCGGACCCGCGGCGAGGTTGTTGAGCGAGATCAGGGTACGCTGGTGGGTTTCGCCGAGCGTGCGGCGGCGGCTTTCGTAGACCTGGCGCTTCAGCGCCTGCGCTTCATCCTCGCCACCACTGCGTTCCAGCGCGTAGGCGAGGTTGCTCTTGATGGACAAGGTCCACATGGCATCCTCGCCGTACACGCGGCGCGAATCGGCGAGCACGTCGCGCAGTTGCGCCGCCGCTTCGGCGAAGCGGCCCGCGCGCACGATCGCCTGGTAGTAATCGGCCCGCGCGCCGATGGTGTCCGGGTCGCTCGCGCCACGCAGTTCGGTCATGCGCTCGGCGGCCTGCCGCAACACGCGTTCGGCTTCCTCGGCGTCGCCGTGCTGCAGGATCCAGTGGCCGAGCACGTTGCGTGCCCTCGCGGTGTCGAAGCTGTCCTCGCCGAGATGTCGTTCGTGCAACGCCAGCATGCGCCGCTGCACGGCTTCGGCGTCATCGGTGTCGCGTCGATACGCCAGGTCGGCCTGCTCGCGCAGGCTTGCGAGAGTTTGCGGATCGCCGAGGCCGAGGGTCCGCTCGAACAGCGCGGTCGCGGCGTCCTGCACCGGCGCCGCCTGGTCGAGCAGGCCGAGGTCGATGTAGGTGCTGGCGAGGGTTTGCAGCAGGCTCGCGCGCACGCGCGGCTGGTCGGGGAAGCGTTGCTCGAGGGATTCCCGTGCACGCGACAGGACTGCGTGGTCGAGCAGGTCCACGGCCAGGCCGGTGTAATCGATGCGCGCGAGTCGTGCGTCCGGCAGGTCCGCGTCGGTGCCGAGCGCGGCTTCCAGTTCGGCATGCAATCGCGCGCCGACCGCCTCGGGATCGATCTCCTTCAGCATCGCGGCCTGGAAGCCGACCACGGCCTGCAGGTCGTTCGCGCGGCGCGCGAGTTCGACATGGTTGGCGATCGCGACGCCGGCGCCGGCCGCCGCAATGACCAGGCACAGCGCGGCGAGCGCCGCGCTGGCCGGGTTGCGTCGGATCAGCTTGCGCACGCGTACCCACGGACCCGCGCGGCGTGCCTGGATCGGTCGGTTGCCGAGCCAGGCCTCGAGATCCGCGGCGAGCGCCGCCGCCGCCGGATAGCGTTGCGCAGGATCGCTCGCGAGTGCCTGGGCGAGGATCGCATCGAGGTCGCCGCGCAATTCGTGCGCGCGCGCCTCGGCGCCGCTGCGACGCGCGACTGCCGACGCGCGCTCGACTTCGCCATGCGCATCGAGGGGCGGGATCTGTCCGACCAGCAGCCGGTACAGCACCGCGCCGATGCCGAACACGTCCACCGCGGTACCGAAATGACGCGATCCGGCGCGTTGTTCGGGTGCCGCGTAGCCGGGCGTGAATGCGCGCGTCACGGTGGTGTCGCCGCTCGTCCCACCGGTCGTGTCGGCGTCGAGCAGGCGCGCGATGCCGAAGTCGAGCAGGGTCGCTCGTCCGCTGGCGTCGACCAGGATGTTGCCGGGCTTGATGTCGCGGTGGATCACGAGCTGGCGGTTCGCGAATGCGACCGCGTCGCAGACCTGCAGGATCAGTCGCACGCAGCCCTGCGCGTCGAGCGCATGGCGCTGGCAGTAGTCGTCGATGCGCTCGCCGTCGAC
>CAYWZC010000227.1:0-2327 GCA_964462745.1 uncultured Rhodanobacteraceae bacterium | reverse complement strand
CGCTTGCGCTTCCGGGACCAACCGGCCGCGGCGGTGGTTTACTCGCTGGTTCGCGGGGATATGATGGGCGGGTAGGTCAGGGTTGGGGTCGATGGATCTTCCGGCTGCGCACGCATGCAATACCTTGTACGCAATCGCGAAACCGCACCTTGTCGGTTCCGCGGCTGCGCCGCTTGAACCGACCTACGGTAACCGCCGCCGCATCGTCGTAGGTCGGCTCAAGGCCGAAGGCCGGAGCCGACGACGCCCGCCGAGTGGAAACGAGAACGGCGCCTGCATGGGAACGGGAAAACGCGCAACCGCAATGGAGGTGGCCTGATGCACAAGCGCATGCTTCCTGCGTTGCTGGCTGGCTTGCTCGCGGCTTGCGCAACGACGGAGGAATCGGCGGAACGGCCGATCGTCGACGGGGCCGCAGTCGCGCGATCGGTCGTGCCATGCGAAACGAAGTTCGCCACGCTGCGCGAACGACTCGGGCCACCGAGTCGCGATGGTCGCCGCGGCACCGACCGCCTCGTGACCTGGGTCATCGACTGGGACCCGCTGGTGCGCTACCTCGGCGTCCTGCTCGATGCGGACGGCCGGGTCGTCGATGTGTACTGGGACGTTCCGAGCGAGGTCGCGTGGGTTCCCGTCGATCGTTGCGCGGCACCGTGAGCGGTAAGCATCCATCGCGGTCCGCGCAACCGGATGCGAACGGACGCAGGGCCGGGGACGCGATCAATCTTCGCGACAAGCTCGGCAGGATCACGGATCATTGGTCACCGCGCGTCGTCGCCGAAATGAACGACTACCAGTTCAAGCTGGTCAAGATCCACGGCGAATTCGTCTGGCACGCACATGCCGATACGGATGAGGTGTTCCTCGTGCTCGACGGTACGATGGCGCTGGAATTCCGCGACGGCGTCGTCGATCTTGCGAAGGGCGAAATGTACGTCGTGCCGAGGGGCATCGAGCATCGCCCGGTTGCGAACCGGGAATGCTGCGTCCTTCTCGTCGAGCCACGCGGCGTGGTCAATACCGGAGGCACCGGCGGCACATTGACCGCGCCGAATGACGTCTGGGTGTGACCGGGGTATCCAACGACCCGCATGGGTCACGAACAGGAGTCGATGATGTCACGAATCCTGCTGCTGGTACTTGCAAGCCTGCTGCTGCCGGCTCCCATCGCCACGGCCGGCGAAGCGACCGAAGCCGAACCGACGTCCCGTTACGACGCCGCGCTCGCGAAGTCGCTCGGCGCCGACGAGCGCGGCATGCGCAGTTACGTGCTGGTCGTGCTGAAGACCGGCCCGACCCGGGTCCCGGACGGCGACCGGCGCAAGCAGATGTTCGAGGGTCATTTCGCGAACATGCAGCGCCTCGCGGACGAGGGAAAGCTGGTGTTCGCGGGTCCGCTCGACGGGGTCGACGGCTGGCGCGGCATCTTCGTGTTCGCGACGGAAGACATCGCGACCGCGAAAACCCTGGTCGCGACCGATCCGGTGATCGAGAACGGCGAAATGGTCGCCGAATACCACGTGCTGTACGGTTCCGCCGCGCTGATGCAGGTCAACGACATCCACGACCGGATTTCGAGGGAATCGCCGTGAGCCCGTCCACCCGATCGCATTTCCGGCCGAAGGTGGCTGCGACTGCAAGGCCATCCGCTATCGCATGGAAACCGCGCCCATGTTCGTGCATTGCTGCCACTGCCGATGGTGCCAGCGCGAAACCGGCTCGGCATTCGTGCTCAACGCGATGATCGAAGCGGACCGGGTCACGAACCTCGGCATCGAACCCCTGGTCGTCGACACGCCCTCGCACAGCGGGCGCGGCCAGAGGGTTGCGCGCTGTCCGACCTGCCAGGTCGCGGTCTGGAGCACGTATCCCGGATCGGGGCCGGTGGTCCGTTTCGTGCGGGTCGGCACGCTCGACAACCCGGATCTGCTGCCGCCGGACATCCATATCTTCACGCAATCGAAGCAACCCTGGGTCGTGCTCGCCGGAGACGCACCCGCGGTGCCGGAGTTCTACGACCGCGAGGAACACTGGCCCGCCGAAAGCCTCGCCCGCCGGCAACGCATCCTTCCCGCGATCGAGGCCTGGCTGGCCAGTCGCAACGGCGGCTGAGGCAGGACCGGACACGCACACGGTCGCCACCGTCGCCCGTAGAGCGGAGCTTGCTCCGCTGTCCTTGGCTTCTTCGCCCAAGCATTAGCCGAGCAAGCTCGGCTCTACGAGAGCGCGCCGTTAGCCGAGCAAGCTCGGCTCTACGGGGTCGCGGCGAGGTGTCGGATCAGCCTTGTTCCAAGGTCACGGCGACGCCGTGGATCACGGCGGCGATG
>CAYWZC010000226.1:0-2328 GCA_964462745.1 uncultured Rhodanobacteraceae bacterium | reverse complement strand
TCGACGCCGCCGCCTTGCGCCTGATCGCGCAGGCTGCCGACGGCGACGTGCGCCGTGCGCTGACCCTGCTCGAGATCGCGGCCGAGTTCGCCACCGACGGCTCCATCGACGAAACGATGCTCGACCAGGTGCTCGCCGACCGCACGCGCCGCTTCGACAAGGGCGGCGAGCAGTTCCACGACCAGATCTCGGCCTTGCACAAGTCGGTGCGTTCCTCGGATCCCGATGCCGCGTTGTACTGGCTGGCGCGCATGCTGGACGGCGGCGCCGATCCGGCCTACCTTGCGCGGCGCCTGACGCGCATGGCGATCGAGGACATCGGACTCGCCGATCCGCGCGCACTGGCCCTTGCACTGGATGCCTGGGACACGTACGAGCGGCTCGGGTCCCCCGAGGGCGAACTCGCGTTCGCGCAACTCGCCATCTACCTCGCGATCGCGGCGAAGAGCAACGCGGGATACGTGGCCTACGACGCGGCGCGCGACGAGATCCGTCGCAGCGGCACGCTCGACGTACCGCTGCACCTGCGCAACGCGCCGACCCGGCTCATGAAGGACCTCGGCTACGGCAAGGGTTACCAGTACGACCACGATGTCGCGGGCGGCGTCGCGCTGGACCAGCAATGCCTGCCCGATGCACTCGCGGGCCGCGTGTTCTACGAGCCGACCGCGAACGGGCTCGAGGCGCGCATCGGCGAGAGGCTCGAAACCTTGCGCCGCGCGCGCGCGGCCCTACGCAGGCCGCCCGGATCGCGGGATCGAGGCGAATGATGCGGATCGTCGCCGTGCGCTGCGTGGCGGTCTTGTTCGCGATCACGTGGACCCCCGCGTTCGCGGCGGACGCGGCCGGTCCCGCACCGAAGCCGACGCTCGCCGGGCGCATCGACGCCTACATCGCGCAGCCGCGCTTCGCGGCGGCCGCATGGGGCATCAAGATCATGTCGCTCGACGGCGGCCGCGTGGTCCACGAACACGATGCGAACAAGCTCATGATCCCGGCCTCGACCGGCAAGCTGTTCACCGCCGCGCTGGCGCTCGCAACCTTCGGCGAGGGGCACCGCGTACCGACCTCGCTGTTCGCGAGCGCGCGACCGAACCGGACCGGTACGCTCGACGGCGACCTCATCCTGTACGGCTACGGCGATCCGACCCTCGGCACCGCGGGACGTACCGGCTGGGACGACCAGCTCGCGGCCGCACTCGGCAAGCGCGGCGTGCGCCGCGTGCATGGCGACCTCATTGCCGACGACAGCTATTTCGCGACACCACCGATCGGTTCGGGCTGGGAAGCGGGCGACTTGCAGACTTGGTTCGCGGTTCCGGCATCGACCTTGAGCGTCGGCGAGAATATCGTGCGCGTCTCGGTCGCGCCGGGCCAGGCGGCCGGCGACCTGGCGCGGATCGCGTTCGAGCCGGAGCTTGCGGCGATGCCGCTGGTCAACCAGTTGCGCACCGTCGCGCGCGGCGGGCACACCGACATCAACCTCTACCGGGCGCCCGGCTCGCCGCGCTTGCATGCGTTCGGCAGCATCGTGCAATCGGCGAAGCCGCGCAGGTACCGGATGTCGATCGCCGATCCCGCGCGCCTCGCGGGCGACCTGCTGCGCGCGGCGCTGGTCCGCCACGGCATCGAATTCGACGGCAAGGTGCGCAGCGTGCACTGGCCGCGCGAAGGCGGGCCGTTCGATCCGGAACGCGTCGAACACATCGCCGATGTCTGGTCGCCGCCGCTCGGCGACATCGTGCATGCGGGCATCAAGCGTTCGCAGAACCTGTACCTGCAGAACCTGCTGCTCATGGTCGGCGCGAAGGCCGCGTACGACAACCGGCCCGCGGACGACAGCGCGCCCGCGTTCCGCAGCACCGAGGCCTGGGGCATCCGCGCCGAGCGCGAATGGCTGGAGCGGATCGGCGCACCCGAATCGGTGGCATTGATGGAGGAGGGCGCGGGCCTGTCGCGCAAGGATCTCGCCACGCCGGCCGCGCTGACCGGCTTGCTGGTCCACGCGGCGCGCCAGCCGTGGGGCGCAGTCCTGCGCGACGCATTGCCGTTGGCCGGCGTCGACGGCTCGCTGATCGGGCGCATGCGCAATACGGCAGCGCAGGGCAGGGTGCGCGCGAAATCCGGCAGCATGCGCTACACCGAGGCGCTGGCCGGATACGTCACGACCGCGGCCGGCGAACACCTCGCATTCGCACTGATGCTGAACAACTACCAGCCGCCGAAGCGGCATGGCAGCGAACGCGTGCGCGCACGCGATGCACTCGACGCGGTCGCGATCCTGCTCGCCGAATCGACCGAGCCGCGCGCCGCCGTGGTAATCCCGGC
>CAYWZC010000225.1:0-2352 GCA_964462745.1 uncultured Rhodanobacteraceae bacterium | reverse complement strand
CGATGCCTTGCCGGCGCGGTACGCGATCCTCGAGCCGAGCGCGGACCTGCGCGAGCGACAACGCGATCGCCTGCATGCGAATCTGCCTTCCGGCCTTGCGCGGCGCGTGGCCTGGATCGACCGTCCGCCGCAGGACGACTGGTACGGCGTACTGTTCGCGAACGAAGTCATCGACGCACTGCCGACTACGCGTTTCGCGATTGCCGACGGCGAAATCCTCGAGGAACACGTCGCCTGTGACAGCGACGCGTTCGTCATCACCGAGCGCCCCGCCGACGCGCTCGTCGCGGGCGCGGTGCGTCACCTCGAACGCCAGCTCGGCGCGCGCTTCGCGGACGGATACCGCTCCGAAATCCTGCCGCAACTGCCGTACTGGATGCAGGCGGTCATCGGAACGCTCGCACGCGGCGTCGCGCTGTTCGTCGACTACGGCTACCCGCGCGCGGAGTACTACCGGCCCGACCGCCGCGATGGCACCCTGATCTGCCATTACCGGCACCGCGCACAACCCGATCCGCTGATCCTCGCGGGCCTGCAAGACCTCACCGCCTCGGTCGATTTCACCGCACTCGCCGAAGCCGGCACCGGCGCGGGCTTCGGCCTCGTCGGCTACGCGACGCAGGCGCAGTTCCTGCTCGCGAGCGGCCTGCCGGAACGGCTCGCGCACATGGACGCGTTGCCCGAAGTCGAACGCCTGTGCATCGCCAACGAAGCCAGGCGCCTGACCCTGCCCGGCGACATGGGCGAACGCTTCCAGGTCATGGGTTTCGCACGCGGCGTCGACGCCTTGCCCGAGGGATTGCGCGCGGTCGATGCGTCGCGGCGGTTGTAGCGGCGCGCGGTAGTGGCCAGCGGGCGGGCCGGACACATGCGTTCTCCCGATCAGCGAACAACGCTCGGCAGCAACTCGAGGGTTTCTACCCGAAATCACCGCGGCATCGACCTCTCGTAGAGCGCAGCTTGCTGCGCTGGAATGCGCTGCGGCGTACACGCAAGCGCAGCAAGCTGCGCTCTACGAATCCCCTTGCTCGCAAAGGCCTTGCCGGAAAATACCGGATTGCCGGCTGAGTTTGGTCGCTAATCAGACGTGTTCGAGCCCGGGGGACCTGGCCCGTCTCGGTATCGAGCATCGATCGCGGGTTCGGACACCGTGAATCGGGGCAAGGTCAGCGTCATGTCCCACGGACGCCCTTCGGATCGTTCCAGCGTCGGCGTGACGCGCTCGGGACCCTGATCCCGCACGGCCTGCGGTGCGCAAACGCCCGCCTCGCAACGCACGAATTGCCCGCGCGATGCCCGGATGTCGATGGACAGCGGCGAAAGATCCGCGAGTCGTCGACCCAGGGTGGGCGGTAGCGCATACGGTTTTCCGCCGTGGATCATCGGCGGCGGCGTTCCCGTCATCGCATGGACGTTGCCGGTGAGGACGAGGACCATCGCATCGGGTTTGCGTTCGATTGCCGCGCGCAGCGCGACGGCCATTCGCTGGTCGCGCTCGCCGCCGCCCGGCGCGTCGAACAGGATCACGGACACGTCGGCGCCGTCCGCGCGCAGTCCGCGCATGCGTTCGATCAAATCGAACATCGCGCGGCTGTCGCGGCCATCGTGGTGCGGCTCGCGCCAATGCTCACCGGCCAGCAACGCCGCGCGGTCCGCCGGATTGCCGGCGGATTCGATATAGCGGTCGACCCGTCCCTGGTCATCGGAAGGGATTTCCAGGCCGAACAGCACGGCATCGGACCGCGCCGCGTACTGCGCGGCCAGCTCACCGGTCATGACCGGGATTTCGCGGGTGCCATGCATCTCGCCGAGCAATGCCAGCCTGCGCTCGCCGATCGCGTCGACCAGCAGCGAAACAGCGTCCGATATCGATATCACGCCACCATTTATCGGGGCTGCGGCCACGCTTGTCGCCGGAGGCCGGGTCGTTTCCGTCGGCGCACCCGGGCCTGCCCGGACGCAACTCGCCACGGCTGCAGCCGCGACGAGCGCGATCGGAATGAAGCCCTTCATCATCCTCTCCCCACGTGTTCCCCGGCACGATGGAGCCGCTTCGCGCGCAATGCAACGTCCCGCACGGCATTCAAACCGCTGGCCGTAGCCGTCGAAATCCCCGACGTGGTTCGCGTTGTCCGTGGCAGCGATGGTTCCACACTCCGTGAAGCATGTCCGCCGGATCGGTGTGCCCCATGCCTTCCGGCACATGGCGGCCAGCACCGATGCCAATAGCATATATGGCTATGGCAGATATCGACACGCAGGCGCTGGATCGCGAACGCAAGAAGGGCGCGGCGGAGCTGATCATCCTTTCGATCGTCGAGGCACGCGCACGACACGGCTACGAGATCAGCA
>CAYWZC010000224.1:0-2377 GCA_964462745.1 uncultured Rhodanobacteraceae bacterium | reverse complement strand
ACGAAACAACGTGGTCTCGAGGCGCATTCGCGTGTCGATCAATACCGGGTTGTTCGACAGCTCGGCAAAGACGTCCCAGAATCGCGCGTTCTCGTCCATGAACAGCCGCGACCGGTCGACGTCTGAAAGTTGCTCACGGAACTGTCGCGCCTCGGACAGCGCGCCGAGCAAAAGCGTCCGCGCCTCCGGCTCCTCCCTGCGGGCGATGGCCTTGTCGGTTATCAGCATGCTTATCGCACGTAACAACTCGAGCGTATCGGTGACTTCCTTGCGCGAGATCCGGCGGACCGACGCACCGCGATTACGGTCGATCCGCACCAGACCTTCGGATTCAAGAACCCGCAACGCATCGCGCACCCGGCCGCGGCTCATCCCGGTGTCGGCCATCAAATCGGCCTCGACCAGACGTTGACCTGGAACAAATTCGCCACGGTGGATGCGCCCGCGCAAGTCCCGCACGAGCGCGTCGAGTTCATCCCCCCGCGATAACCTCGTGCCGCCAACCATAGAACCCGCTCCTTCGCCTCGCCGCTTCGATCACCTGAGCATAGCTAGAACACCCACGTGCCCAACCGCAACGAACGTAGGCCATTCACTTTCGCGCGCTGTCTCAACCGGGAACGGCAGAACGCAACACGGCCTCGACGCCTGCTTCGCTCGTCGCGGGGGATGGGGTTCTGGTAGCTGCCGCGACGCGGGATGGCTCCGCCTGCAACTGACGAAGCACGCGGTCGCCGGTCATTGGCAAGGTAGTCATGGCAACTCCGGTCATCTTGAGCAGGGCATTGTTGATCGCCGGCGCGATCTGCATGGTGCCAATTTCACCCGCCCCGGCGATCGGGCCAGGCGTTGAAAGCACCTCGACTGTCAGTTTCGGCGCTTGGGCGATCGTGAGAATCCGGTAATCGCCAAAGGAAAACTGCTGCACCACCCCCTGCTCCAGCGTCACCTCCTCGAGCAGGGCGATGCTCAGGCCCTGGAGTATGCCGCCTTCGATCTGCGATGCCACGATATCGGGCTGCGCCGCCATGCCTACGTCGACGGCGCACCAGATCTCGTGGACGGCTATCTGCCCCGTTTCCCGGTCTAGCGACACGTCAGCCACCAGCGCGGCGTGGGCGTTGGAATAAGGAGTGTAGGCAAGCCCCAGCGCGCGATCGCCGGTCACATTCGCGCTACGTCGCGGCCAGTCGCTCATGCGAGCGACCGCATCGAGCACGCCCAAAGCCCTCCGCTCGTTCGCGAGCAGTAGCTTGCGGTAGGCGAAGGGGTCGATCTCTGCCTGCCGGGCCGCCAGATCGACAAGCGTCTCCTGAGCGAATTTGACTTGCGCAACCCCGATACCGCGCATGTAACAGACGTCCACGTCCCGCCGCGCCGTCACCGCCTCGATCTGCTGCAGCGGCACATCGTAGCTGCACAAGGCGCCGGTCCAATTGCCCGGATCGGTCTGCTGATATTGCGCAAACCAGTCGGGAAACAGCCGCACGAACCATGAATCCGCGACCACTCGATGGCGCAGGGCCGCTATCCGGCCGTCTTCGCCAAGCACCGCTTCCGCGCGGCAGGCTAGCGCCTGCCGGAAAGGGTTTCGCCGAAGATCCTCGTCGCGTGACCAGACGACCTTGACCGGCTTGTCCACGCGCTTCGCGATATGTGCGGCATCGATGACCGCGCCCGGCTCCTGGCGCCTGCCGAATGATCCGCCAACGGACACGGCATGCAGCGTGACCGCATCTGGCGGAATGTCCAGGATTTCGGCCACCGCCGCCTTCTCGTTCTGCGGCCACTGCGACCCGACCCAGACTTCCGCCGATTTTCCGTCGGGTGCGATACGTATCATCGCATTCTGGGGTTCGATGGGCGCGTGATAGACCAGTTCCGAGCGAATATCGATGCCGACACTCCGGCCGCCGGCAAAGGCCTCGGCGACCTCCCGCGATTCGCCGCGTCCCCAAATCCTGACTGCGTCGTCCCCCGATTGCGCGGCGAGTGCGGCAAACTCGTCCATCACTTTCGCGCTGTCGTAGCCGCCTTTGCGCGGACCGGGTCCCCACTTCACGGCCAATGCGTCACGAGCCCGTAGCACGGAGGCGGTATTCGTGCCGATGATCGCCACACCGTAGGGCAGCGCGAAGACATCGTTGACGCCGGCGATGGCCCTTGCGGCCGCATCGTCGATGCTAACCGGGATGTCGTCGCGCACTGGCGCGGTTACCACCGTGGCAAGGACCATGTCCGGGACCGTGACGTCGATGCCATATTGGGCCTTCCCGGTGACCTTTTCCGGAATATCGCGCCTGGGTGCGTCCTTTCCGATCAGCACATATTCCTGCCGCGCCTTGAGCCGCGGCGCGTCTTCGCGCTCGGGCGTCTC
>CAYWZC010000223.1:0-2417 GCA_964462745.1 uncultured Rhodanobacteraceae bacterium | reverse complement strand
GGCGGGCACGGCGAGCGTGCCGCGTTCGGTGCCGCGGATGACTTCGACGCTGCGCCCGCGCGGCGCCGCATGGACGGCGCGCGACCGCGCGGGTCGCGTGCGGTTTTCCTCGCCCGCAAGGCCGCTCAGCGCGATGCCCGCATAGGCGCGGTTGTCCGGCGTGTCGAGTTGGGTCGCGCCGTCGGCGCCGGCGGCGACCGTGTTCGTGCCGGCTTTCGCCTGGAGCACCGGGTCGGGCTGCGGGAACAGACTCGGGTCGGGTAGTTCGGTATCGGTCGGATTGCGCAGCGCAAGCGCGAGTTTGCCGTTCTGCACCGCGAGCAACAGGCGATTGACTTCGTCGACCGGCACCGCGAGTACCGCGGTGCGCGCCGTGGTTCGGCGTTCGGCTCGTTCGCTCGCCTCGCTCGCGGACTTCCTGGCCGTGTCGGCAGTGCCCGGCTTGCCGTCCTCGCTGCCCGCGGCGGGCGCAGCCGGAGGCTCGGGCGCCGCATCGGTCCGCTCGGGCAGGTCGCCGGCGCCATAGGCGAGCACGCGCAGGCGCGGCAGCAGCAGCCGTGCCTGGGTATCGCGCTCCGCGCCCATGCCGGCCTTGTCCTCGAGGCTGAAGAACACGTCCACGAAATCGCCGGGTTCGATACGGTTGCCGACGCCGACCGCCTCGTCGACCGGCACCGCGAGCGCGCGCTCGCCGGGCCCGAGGCGCAGGCTGAGTCCATTGATCAGGAGTTCGCGGGTCAGCGGCGTGCCGGCCGCGATCGGCTGCACCGGAACCTGGCCGATCACGTCCGCAATCTGCGTGTAGCCGTCTTCGACCGCACGCGGGCGCTGTTCGATCTTCAGTGAGGTCTCCGCGATCGGTTCGCCGACCCCGAGATCCGCCGCCGCGACCACGACCGCATGACCCGGCGCCGCGCGCCGTTCGACCGGTGCGGCGCTGCGAGTCGTCGCCGTCCGTGTGGTGGCTGCCGGCTTGCGACCTATGCTGAACGCGATCACGACGAGGATGATCGCGACCGCGACCAGCAAGAGCGCGATGAGGCGCGTGAACTTGTTCATCAGGCAGTTTCCCCGTGGTGGCCGGTCAGGTGCCGGCGACGATTTGCATGGTCGCGGAACTTTGTAACCACTCAAGGCTCCAACCCGTCCCCAAGCCCAACGGGTGTTCGCGATAATTGTATTTCGTGGTCACAGTGATGCACACCGCGCCAGCGCTTTCGCCTTCACACTGTGGAAAGGGAACCGATGTCACGACAATGCTGTCCTCGTCGCTCGCACCGCTGAATTCGAGTAGCCAGGACATACTGCTATGGGCTGCCGCGATGGCGGCAGATCTTCGAAGCTCATCGCTTTCCTGGTAACGGAGCGCAGCGCGCGCTCCTTCGGCAGCCGCAAGGGTCAGTGTCTGATTTGCTGCGAAGATCATTACCCCGGTAAACGTTATCCAAAGCAGTGGAAGCAGGCCGAAGATCATCATCAGGGCGAACTCGAGCGCGACCATGCCATTTTGGCGTGCGCGCCGCGAGGCGGTAGCGATTGAGTGCAGCGAGGGGAACGGCGTCAGCCGCGACGCCCTGTCGTGCCAAGAGGTATCGGGACTGAAGTCCTTCCCACAATCACGATGTTCGATTCGCTGCAACATTTCCGCTCCCCTACGACCCCGGTGCCGACAGGAACAGGACCTGGGCGATGGTTCCGATCCCGAGATACGCGGCATACGGCAATCCCTGCCGACCCTGCCGCGGTTCGAGCATACGTTGGTACCACGCCGAGGTCTGCACGGAATCCTGCCAGATCGCCACCTGCGGCGCCCAGCGCGGCGCCGCGCGCAGCGCAAGTACCGCGAACGCATGTACACCACAAAGCAGGCTGCCAATGATCCAAATCGGCAAAAGTGCCTTCGCGCCGAGCAGGAAGCCGAGCGTTGCGAAGAATTTCACGTCACCTGCGCCCATCCAGCGGACGGCGTAGAAGGGCAACATTGCTACGAGGCCGATGACCATGCCGAGCAGCGCAAAAAAAATGGATGGGGTAACAGGATTGCTCATCATTAGCGCGGCAACTTGCGTTACCACGCCGATCGCCAGCGCGCCCAATAGCAAGGAGTTCGGGACGCGTCGAGCATAAAGGTCATGTCCGATGACCAACGTTGCAACTACCAATGCGACGAATGCCGGTGCCGTATTCATACGTAATCACACGGTTAAGCGGTACCCTCGGGCGAGCCGAGGATACCGAACCAATACGCTAAAGGCGGAGTTATCCGGCAGCGCACGCACCATCGGCGCAGTCAGTGAGTTTCGAAACAACGGCATCGAAAACGTCCTCAATACCGTCGTGAAACACTGTGGCGATGAGTACCGCAACAATCGCCGCCAGAATCCCGTACTCCAACGCCGTAATCCCGTCTTCTTCTT
>CAYWZC010000222.1:0-2468 GCA_964462745.1 uncultured Rhodanobacteraceae bacterium | reverse complement strand
GGACTGACCAGGAACGCCGCGCGCGCGGTCGCCGGCGCGACCGGTTCGAGTTGCGCGAATGCGGCGAGAAACGCTTCGGGATCGTGGACGAGCATCACCGCTCCAGGCCGGGAGCGCGATTCTACGCCGTACCTCCATTCGCGACTCATCGGCGCAATGCCGTGAACCGCCTTCGCCGCGGCGATTTCCGTGCAACTTGCCACGTGTCGTGCGCGGCGCGATGATGCCCGCGGTCGACGGTCGCCGGCCGTGTCCGAAGCCATCAGGCGGCCGCAATCCTCGGGGGGAGAATCCCATGTCACGCCTGCACGCCCTGTTCCTCGCTCCGCTGCTCGCGATTGCGTCCATCCCGAGCCCCACCACGGCTGTGGAAGTCAGCCTGTCGGCACCGACGCTGGATGTCCTCTCGGGCCTCGCGCCCGGCGCGCATGCGGATGTCGCCGGCTTCCCGACCGGCCCGGATTCGAACGACGCGGTGCGCTTCGAACGCGTCGACATCTATGCTCCCGGCGCACGCATCATCGAAATCGGACTTCGTGGCGAACGCGAGCTGCCGCGCAGCACGCGCATCCACCTGCTCGGTCGCGGCGCGGACGGCGTGCGCATGGTGATCTCGTTCGCTCCCGGATTCGGCGAACTCGTCGGTTCCGGCTCCGGGCCAGGAGGCAGCTTCGTGTTGCGCGGCGAACGCCACGGGAATTCGCTGGCGATCCGTGCGCTGGATACCGACGAAGCGCTGCCGCCCGGCATCGTCCCGCGCTTCCTGCCCGGCGACGACGCGCTCGCGGGCGCGAATCCGCCGCCGAGTCCGCTCGAGCTGGCACTCGCTGGCGCATCGGTGCCACGTGGCGGCGTGCCACGTGGAGCGGTCGTTGCGATTGATACCGACAACGAATTCATGAACCTGCGCTTCGGCAACGACACCGGCGCCGCGGCGAACTGGATCGCCGACCTGTTCGCGACGATGAACCTCATGTACATCGACGATCTCAACGTGCGGCTCCTGCAGGGCACCACGTTCCTGCGTACCGCGCCCGATCCGTACGGACCGATGAACTCGCCCGCCGACCAGGCGGGGTTGCAGGAATTCGGCAGCTACTGGGAATCGAATTATGCGAGCGTGACGCGCGCGTTCGCGGCCCTGTTGTCGGGCAAGTCACCGAGCGGCAACTCGGCCTCCGGCATTGCGTGGCTCAACGCGTATTGCAACGAGCAGACCTTCGGCGGCAGCTACAGTGTCAACCAGGTGTTCACGAACCCGGGCATTCCGGTCGACCTCTCGGCGCGCCTCGTCGGCCACGAGCTCGGTCACAACTTCGGCGCCGCGCATACGCATTGCACCGAGGCCGCGACCGGGATCCATCCGGTCGGCATCAACACGATCGATCAGTGCTTCTCGGGCGAGTCGGGTTGCTACTCTGGTGCGACGAGCTGTCCGTCGAGCGGCCCGGGCAATCCACTCGGCACGATCATGAGCTACTGCAACATCAATGGCTGTGGCCAGAACGTGTTGCAGTTCCACCCGACCCAAGTCACGACGTTATCGGCGCTGATCGCGCTCAACACGCCCTCTTGCCTGTTGCCGGACGCCGAACGGATCTTCGCGGACGGGTTCGAGTAGCTGCGGCGTCCGGTACGGAGGCCCGCTGCCACGCGGTGCCCGGCGCTTTCGTTCAATCCACGTCGAACGACTGCAAGGTCACGGGCACCGATCCGGTCGGGCCGAAGCCGACGTGGTCGATCAGGGCGACGCCATTGGTGTCCGGATACGGGGCGCCGGTCCCGATGACGATCCGTGCGCTCTCGGCCTCGGGCAATAGCGCGAAGTCCGCAATCATCACGTCGTGCCAGAGGCCATCCGCGGTGGTCACCTGTGCGTTCGGATCCCCGCCACCCAGTGGTGGGTCCGCACAGGCCGGGTTGTCGTAGACGACGAAATAGATGTGCACGCTGACCCCGGCGATGAGCTGGAGTGCGGCCGCGAGATCGTGATGCACCGAAGGATCGACCGCGAGACAGTCGGAACGCGCTTGCGTGGAGTTGCCGCGTGCGGTGGCCAGGTTGAGGCGCATCGAACCGGGTTCCGGCGAACCGTCGTCGGCGATCCAGGAGATCTCGCCGTTCGGCAAGGTTTCCCAGTGATCGATGCCGGTGTCGAAATCCGGATTCGGAACCAGGTTCTGCGCTTGCGCGATCGAAGCGCCGAGGAGAAAGATGGCTGCGAGCATGCGCATGGGAGCCTCCTTCGCTGCGAAGCGCGATTGAAACGCCCGCCTCCGGCCAGGGCAAGCGCCGGGGTCGCAAAATGTCGACCACGGCTACAAACGCGCGTCGGAAGCACGCCAGGAGGCGCTCGGGCCGGCGCCATCTTCCGCCGCGCCGGGGGCGCGGTTGGCTGGACTCCGACGCCCTTCCGCCTCAGCTTCGCATCAGGGTCGACTTGCCGAACAGGCTTTCGACCAGGTCGA
>CAYWZC010000221.1:0-2578 GCA_964462745.1 uncultured Rhodanobacteraceae bacterium | reverse complement strand
CGAACTCGCAGGCCTGGCCGATGACGATCGGGCCGGCGCCGATGACGAGGATGGTGCGAAGGTCAGTTCTTCTCGGCACTGGCGCCTTCCGTTGCGATGGCGGGCGCCGCGGGGCCGATCACGCGTACGCTGCGTATCGTTTCCTTCGGCACCGTGAGGTCGATCGAACCCGCTTCCGGGCCGAGTTTCATCGACACCGAAACCGTCGTGTAGCCGGTCAGGGTGCCGCGCCGCGTGGTGTCGAACGTGGTCCGGACCACGATTTCCTCGCCGACGTGTTTCTCGAGTTCGGCGTAGGCGACCTCGCGACCTTCGTCCGCGACCTTCGCGGGCGCGGCCTGGGCGAGGCCCGCGATTCCTGCGCTCGCGACGAACGCCATGAGCAAGCCGGTCCAGCGTGCGTAAATTCGTCTCTTCATCGGGTTTACGCCGCGGCAGCCGCGCGCGCCTCCATCTGGCGGATGAATCGGTCGAACAGGCCGGCCACGTCGTGCGGGCCGGGATTGGCCTCGGGATGCCCCTGGAAGCCGAACGCCGGGGTATCGAGGAATTCGAAGCCTTGCAGGCTCGCATCGAACAGCGAGCCGTGGGTGATACAGACGTTCGCCGGCAGGCTGGCCGGGTCGACCGCGAAACCGTGGTTCTGGCTGGAAATCATGACCTGCCCGCTGGCCTGGTCGCGCACCGGATGATTCGCCCCGTGATGGCCGAACTTCATCTTGATCGTGCGCGCGCCGGCCGCGAGCGCGAGGAGCTGGTGGCCGAGGCAGATGCCGAACAGCGGCACCCGCGCATGCAGGAGCGTGCGGATCGCCTCGATCGCGTAGTCGCACGCGGCCGGATCACCGGGACCGTTGGACAGGAACACGCCATCGGGCTGCATGGCGAGCACCTCGGCGGCCGGCGTCTGCGCGGGCACCACGGTCAGCTCGCAACCGCGGTCGGCGAGCATGCGCAGGATGTTGCGCTTGGTGCCGAAATCGTAGGCGACCACCCGGAATCGCAAACCCGGCTGGCGAAATGCCATGCTGTCGAGGTCGTAGCCGCCCTCGGCCCAGCGATAGGCTTCGCGCGTGGTGACTTCGCGGGCGAGATCCATGCCGTCGAGCCCCGGGAATTCGCGCGCCCGCGCAAGCGCCGCATCCGCGTCGACCGATTCGTCGGCGAGGATGCAACCCGATTGCGCGCCCCGGTCGCGCAGGATGCGGGTCAGCCGGCGCGTATCGATTTCCGCGATCGCGACCACGCCGTGGCGCTGGAGGTACGCACCGAGCGATTCCTCGGAGCGCCAGTTGCTGGCCACCGCCGGCAAGTCGCGCACGACCAGCCCGGCCGCGTGCACACGATCGGATTCGGCATCGTCCTCGTTGCAACCGGTGTTGCCGATGTGCGGATAGGTCAGGGTGACGATCTGGCGCGCGTAGGACGGATCGGTAAGGATTTCCTGGTAGCCGGTCATTGCCGTGTTGAACACGACTTCGCCGACGGTCGCGCCGGGCGCGCCGATCGACACGCCCCGGAACACGCTTCCATCGGCGAGGGCGAGGACGGCTTCGAGGGTCATGGTTCGCCTTCTGGTCAGGGCCCGCGCGCACTGCCTCCGGTTCAGCCGGGTGCGGCGAAACCCGCGGGCTGGGGCGGCCAGTCCGTGGGCTGGGTATTGGGAATCAGGCGAGCGGAAATTGTAGGGGCGCACGTCACGGCTGTCCAGCGGCGCAATTGCGAACCGTGACGGATTCGGCGTCGGACGCAATCGCGCACCACGCTACAATCGCGTGCCGGTTGCGCCATCCGTCCGAACATGAACGAAACCATCCTGCTCGATCGCTCGCAGCTCGAAGCGGCCCTGCTCGACCCGACCCGGCTCGATCGTGCCGACACCCTCGTGCGCGAGACGCCGTTCGCGTTCCTCGTCGCGTACGGGCAGTTGCCGGACATCGCGCAAGCACGGCTCGCCGCCGATTTCCCGCGCTATGCGAGCGCCGGCTTCTTTCCGTACGAAGCAGCCGACTGTGGCCCTGCGATCGTCGAACTGGTAGACGCACTGACCTCGCGTTCGTTCGCCGACGCGATCGGCGCGCGGCTCGGCCTGCCCGACCTCGGCAGCTATCCGAGCCTCGTCACGATCTGCCGTTCGCTCAACCTGCGCCACGGCACGATCCACACCGACAGCCGCTCGAAGATCGCGACCGCCCTGCTCTACCTCAATGAATCCTGGCCCGACATCAGCGAGGGATGCCTGCGCTTCCTCGACCGGATCGACGACATCGATGCGACGGTAACCCCGGAAATCCGCCCGCTATACGGCACGCTGGCCGCGTTCCGGCGCGCGGACAACTCGTTCCACGGCCATCTGCCGCACGAGGGCGAGCGCCGGGTGATCCAGGTCGCGTGGCTGGTCAGCGAGGAGGAAAAGCGACGCAAGACCCGGCGCGGCAGGTTCTCGCGCTGGTTCAAGCGCCTGTTCGGCAAGCTCGACCGACGCATCGGCGCCGGACGCGACCGCAACGCCGCGCACCACGATTGAATGCCGATTCCCGGCTCCCACCCGCGATTCCGGCTTTCGCCGGAACGGCGA
>CAYWZC010000220.1:0-2587 GCA_964462745.1 uncultured Rhodanobacteraceae bacterium | reverse complement strand
ACAGCAACTTGCGCAACCGGTACAGCGCATCGAGCGCTTCACGCGGGCTCATCGAATCGGGGTCGAGCGCACGCAAGGCTTCGGCGGCAGGCGAGGGTGCGGGCGGAGCGAACAGTCCGGGCTGGTTGCCGGGTTCGCAATGCACGGAACGCGATGCGGCATCGTCCTTTTCGAGCGCTTCCAGGGTCCGCCGCGCGTCGGCGATGACGGTCTTCGGCAGGCCGGCGAGCGCGGCGACCTGCAAGCCGAAGCTGCGGTTCGCCGGGCCATCCTTGACCGCATGCAGGAACACCAGGCCGTCGCCGTACTCGACCGCGTCGAGATGTACGTTGGCGATGGTTTCGCATTCCCCGGCCAGCGCGGTGAGTTCGAAATAATGGGTCGCGAACAGGGTGAACGCGCGGTTCGCGTTCGCGAGTTGCAGCGCGCAGGCGCGCGCGAGCGCGAGGCCGTCGTACGTCGAGGTGCCGCGACCGATCTCGTCCATCAGCACGAGGCTCCGTTCGGTCGCGTTGTGCAGGATGTTCGCGGTCTCGCTCATCTCGACCATGAAGGTCGACTGGCCGCGCGCGAGATCGTCACCGGCGCCGATGCGCGTGAAGATTCGATCGACCGGGCCGATCGTCGCCGCGTCGGCCGGCACGAAGCTGCCGATGTGCGCGAGCAGGACGATCAGCGCGGCCTGGCGCATGTAGGTCGACTTGCCGCCCATGTTCGGACCGGTGATCACGAGCATGCGGCGCGTGTCGTCGAGCATGAGGTCGTTCGGCTCGAACGGTTCCTCGCGCACCTGCTCGATGACCGGATGGCGCCCGCGCACGATGCGGATGCCGGGCGTCTCGGCCAGGCTCGGTCGGTTCCAGCGCAGCGCCTCGGCGCGCTCGGCGAGCGCGGCGAGCACGTCGAGGTCCGCGATCGCGGCGGTCGCGGCCTTCAGCGGCGCGAGGCGTTCGGTGAGGAAATCGAGCAGCGCCTCGTACAGCGCGCGTTCGCGCATCAGCGAACGCTCGCGCGCCGACAGCACCTTGTCCTCGAACGCCTTGAGTTCCTCGGTGATGTAGCGCTCGGCGCCTTTCAGGGTCTGGCGCCGCGTGTAATGCGCCGGCACCTTGTCGGCCTGCGCCTTGCCGAGTTCGATGTAGTAGCCGTGCACGCGGTTGTAGCCGACGCGCAGGTTCGCGATGCCGGTCGCGGCCTTCTCGCGCTGCTCGAGTTCGAGCAGGAAGCGGTCGGCGTCGGTCGAAAGCGTTCGCAGTTCGTCGAGTTCGGCGTCGAAACCCTCGCGGATCACGCCACCGTCGCGTTGCAGCGCGGGCGGCGATTCGACCACGGCGGCGGCGAGATGGGCCACGGTCGCCGCATGGTCGCCGATGCCCGCGACCAGATCGGCGAGCAGCGGGGAATCCGTCGGCAGGGTGCGGTCGTGGATCGCCGCTTCCTGGTTCTCGCGATCGGGGAAGAGCGCACGGATGGTCTCCGCGAGTGCGAGGCCGTCGCGCAGGGTCGAAAGGTCGCGCGGCCGCGCCGAACGCAGGGCGACGCGGGCGAGGATGCGCTCGAGATCGCCGACCCCGCGCAGGACTTCGCGCAGCGCTTCGTGGCGGCGTGCATCGGCCAGCGATTCGAGTGCCTGGTAGCGGCGTTCGAGTACCTGCCGGTCGCGCAGTGGTCGATGCAGCCAGCGACGCAGCGCGCGTGCGCCCATCGGGGTCACGGTTGCATCGAGGATGCCGAGCAGGGTGTGTTCGATGCGGCCGCCCGGATGCGCGTCGAGTTCGAGGTTGCGCCGCGTCGCGGCGTCGAGCGCGATCGTGTCGCCGGCCTGTTCGATGCCGAGCGAGGTCACGTGCGGCAGGCTCGATTGCTGGGTCTCCTCGACGTAGCCGAGCAGGCAGCCGGCCGCGCCGATCGCGAGATCGAGCCCGTCGCAGCCGAAGCCGGACAGGTCGCGGGTGCCGAAGAAGCGCGCGAGTTCGCGACGCGCGGTCGCCGCGTCGAAATGCCATGGCGCGCGGCGCCGCAGGCCGGGCAAGGCGGTCACGCAGGCCGGCCAAGCGCCATCCTCGCCGACCAGGGTTTCCGCGGGCGCGAGGCGCGCGAGCTCCGCCGCGAGCGCATCCTCGCCGTCGACCTCACCGAGCACGAAGCGTCCGCCGGAGAGATCGGCCCACGCGAGTCCGTAGCGCTGGCTCCCGTCACGTGCCGGCGCCATCGCGATCGCGAGCAGCAGGTTGTCGCGGCGTTCTTCGAGAAGGGCCGCATCGGTCACCGTACCGGGCGTCACGATGCGCACGACCTTGCGTTCAACCAGGCCCTTCGAAGCGGCCGGATCACCGATCTGTTCGCAGATCGCGACCGACTCGCCGAGCTTCACGAGCCGCGCGAGATAGCCCTCCGCCGCGTGGTACGGCACGCCCGCCATCGGAATCGGCGCACCGGCCGACTGGCCGCGCTGGGTCAGGGTGATGTCGAGCAACCGCGCCGCCTTGCGCGCATCGTCGTAGAACAACTCGTAGAAATCGCCCATGCGGAAGAACAGCAGCACATCCGGATGCGCGGCCTTGGCCGTCAGGTACTGGCGCATCAG
>CAYWZC010000219.1:0-2617 GCA_964462745.1 uncultured Rhodanobacteraceae bacterium | reverse complement strand
GAGAAGGAATTGGAGAGCCGGCTTTACCGCGGTTTTTCAGGCGCGCTGCCGGGTGCGAAGGCTGCGAGGCGCGCCGCGAGCCCACCGGCGCGATGCACGGGATGCGCGAGCGCGGCCTCCAGCGCGGCGTCGGTCGCCCACAGTTCCACGTCACTTTTCGCGCGCGACAGGCCGGTATAGAGCAACTGTCGCGACAGGATCCGGTGGTCCGGGTCGGGCGGCAGCAGCACCGCCGCGTGCGCGTATTCCGAACCCTGGCTCTTGTGGATCGTGATCGCGAACGCGCCGTCGTGCGCGGGCAACATGCCCGGCGCAAGGCCGCGCGCCGCGACGCGACCATCGGCGAGCGTCGTCTCGAACCACACGCGCAACGCGCCTGACGAATCCGCGAGCACGAGTCCGACGTCGCCGTTGAACAGGCCCGCCGCATAGTCGTTGCGCGTGATGAGGACCGCGCGCCCCGGATACCAGGGTCGATCGGCGTCGATGTTCCAGTGCTGCGCGAGCCGGCGTTCGATCGCGCGATTCGCTGCGAGTGCGCCGAACGCATCCTCGCGCAGCGCACACAGCAACTGGCGATCGGCGAGCGCACGCAGCGCCGCGAGTGCGGCATCCGTGTTGTGGCGTTCGATCCGCTGCCGCTCCTCCGCGTCCGCGTGCTCCGGGATCGCCTCGAGCACGGGTCGGATCGCAAGACCGGCGAGTTCGCCCGCCCAGCGGTCCAGTTGCCTGCGCAGCTTGTCCGGCGTATCCACGATCTCGCGCCACGCGTGCTGGCGTGCGGCCGCGAACGCATTCGCGAGCGCCTCGCCCTGTCCCGCGCGCACCGCCTGGTTGATTGCGACCAGATGCCGTTCCGCACGGAAACTGTGTTCGAGCCGGACCAGCTCCGCCGCATTTTGTCGCTCCAGCGCGGACACCAGGTCCATGAGCACGGAACCCGCCGCGACCGAGGTCAACTGGTCCGCGTCGCCGACCAGGATCAGGCTCGCATCCTCACGCACCGCGTCGAGCAGCGCGCGCAGCATGCCGAGATCGATCATCGATGCCTCGTCGACCACGACGACATCGGCCGCGATCGGCTGCGCTCGACCGCGCGTGAACACGTTGCGTCGCGGGCTGAATCCGAGCAGGCGATGCACGGTCAGCGCCTCGTTGTCCGGAATGCGCGCAAGCAGCGGCTGCCAGTCATCCGGCAACGCCGACTCGCCGTCCGCTTGCAGCTTCTTCTTGCCCTCGCGCAGGGATTGCACGAGGCGCTGCGCGGCCTTGCCGGTCGGCGCGGCGACCTGGATCACGAGCGGGCGATCCGCACGACGTTGCAGCATCAGCAGCATGCGCAGCACGGTCGTGGTCTTGCCGGTGCCGGGTCCGCCGGTCAGCACGAACAGGCGCCGACCGACCGCCGCCGCGACCGCGTCGCGCTGGCGTTGCACCGAATCCGAGCGATCGCGGTGGAACAGGATGTCGACGTCGTCGGCCTGCGCGTCCGTCGCCACGCCTGCGGCTTGCGCACGGCGCAAGCCGACCTGTTCCGCGATGCGCACTTCGTGCGCGTGATTGCGCCACAGCGCGAAGCGACCGTCCGCATCGAGCACGAACGGCGTCGGATCGCGCGACTGTCCGTCGCCGACCAGCGGCTCCGCACGCAACCTCGCGACGGCCTGCGCGGTCAGCGGAGGCATGCCGTGGCGACCCGCGTCTTCGCCGCCCAGCGGCAATGCGGTGTCGCCCGCACCGTCGGCAAGGCTCGCCCACGCGGCGACCGACGCGAGTTCCGCCGAGCCGCCATGTGCGCGGACCCAGTGCGCGAGCGCGCGATCCAGCGGACGCCATGCTTCCGGCATCGCTTCGTCGGTGTCGCGCAGGAACGAATAACCACTCATGCCGCATGCTCCGCGAATGATTCGCCCGCAAGTGCGGTGTCGACCGCTTCGAGCAGCGCATCATCGAAGCGATGTCGCCAGATGCCGACGTCCGGCGCGAGTCCCGCCGCGCGCACGAACAGGTAGATCGCGTCGCCGAGATGCCGGGCGCGCTCGTAGTCGGGAATGCGCTGGCGCAGGTAGCGCTCGACCGCGACCGTGTAGAGCAATGCCTGGAATCGGTAGTGGTGCTCGTCCATCGCGGCCGCCAGCGCATCCTGCCGGTAGGGATCGAGGCCGTGGTCGATGCCCCTGCCGAGGTCGTTGCTCTTGTAGTCGAGCACGTGGAAACGCCCGTCGTGCTCGAACACGAGATCGATCTTGCCGGTCATGAGGCCGCGCAGGATCGACGCGCGGATACCGGACGGAACGAGGTTCGCGTCGCCGTGCCGTGCACACGCGTCGCGCAGGCGCCGGATCGAAACTTCGTCGAGCGTGAAATGAAACTCCATCTCGGCGCGCTGCTTTTCGGCCGGCACCGCGCCGAGTCGCAGGCCGGGCGCGAGCTCCGCCTCCAGCGCGGCGTCGAGTCGCGCGGCGACGCGCGCGGCGGCCACCACGATCGGCAGGTCGCCGAGACGAACGCCGGCCGTCCGCAGCGAATGGGCGACGAGCTCGCGCTGCTCGACGAGCGGCACGCCGATGCGACGCGTCTCGAACACCGCATGCAACGCATTGCCGAACTCCGCACC
>CAYWZC010000218.1:0-2624 GCA_964462745.1 uncultured Rhodanobacteraceae bacterium | reverse complement strand
CGCCCTCGGCGATGTCGAGGTTGATGTTGCGCAGCACCCAGGTGCGCCCGCCCGCCAGCGGCCAGGATTTTTCGATGTTTTCGAGATGGATCATGGATGTGCCTCTGGTTTGTATGGGGTGATGTCTTCGGGCGTCGCGCCGATCGGGACCTCGATGCGGTCCGTTCATTCGTCGCGCAACGCGATGAGCGGATCGGTGGCCGCGGCGCGGCGTGCGGGCAGCCAGCAGGCGAACAGCGCGACCGTGCCGACCAGCAGCGCGCTCGCGATCCAGCTCGCCGGATCGGCGAACGACACGCCGAACAGGCGGTCGGCGAGCAGGCGTGCGAGGCCGAGCCCGGCGCCGAGCCCGAGCACGATGCCGCATGCGACCAGCGCGCCGCCCTGGCGCAGGACCAGGTTACGCACCCGCGCAGGCGTCGCACCGAGCGCCATGCGCACGCCGAGTTCGCCGCTTCGACGCCGGATCGCGAAACCCAGCACCGCGGCGAGGCCGAGTCCCGCGAGCAGCAAGGTACCGAGTGCGAAGCCACCGAGCGCTTCGAGCAGCGTGCGCCGCGGGGCCAGGGTCGCCGACACCATTTCGGCGAGCGGCTGGTTGATGCCGACGTGGATGTCGGGCAACAGCGCGCGGATGCGCCGGCGCACCGTTTCGGCCAGGGCGGCCGGATCGCCGCTGGTGCGCGTCGCGAGCCAGAATACCGGCAACGGCGCGGCGTCGAACTGGTACACGGTCGGCAGGTTAACGGCTTCGTCGAGCGATTCGTGCTTGACCGTGTGCGCGACGCCGACGATGCGCGCACTGCGGAAATGGCCTTCGCCGCCGGTCGGAAGCTTCACGTACGCAGTCAACGGATCCACGCCATCGAGATGGCGTCGCGCATAGCGTTCGTCGACCACGACCGGGCTGTCGCCACCGGCATCGGATGCCTCGAAACCGCGCCCCGCGACGAGGCCGATGCCGAGCGCCGCGAAATAGCCGGGCCCGACCCCGCGACTTCGCGCTTGCAGGGTTTCCGGCCGGCCGGGCACGCCGATCGTGGTCACGGCTTCCCAACCGGTGAACGGCGGCGCGTTGCTGACCGCGACGTGTTCGACACCGGGCAGGCTCGCGATCTCGCGACGCAGCGCCTCGACCCGGGGTGCGAATCGCGCCGCGTCGGTGGCCGCATCGTAGGTGCGCCCGGCAACCATGACGCCGACCGGATCCACGAGGGTCAGCAACACGCCGTCGGCATCGAATCCGCGTTCGATGGAAACCACGTTGACCGCGCTGCGCAGCAGCAGCCCCGCGCTGCCGAGCAGGGCCGTGGTCAGCACGACCTGGGCCACCAGCATCGCGGGTCGCACGCGGCCGAGTCCGCCGACGCCCGCACGTGCCGTCAATCGCGATGCCCGCCGCGATGCCCATGCTGCCGCAATGCCGCTCGCAAGCGTCACCGCGACGACGGCAAGACCCGCCGCGACGGCCGCGGCGCCGAATCCCGCACCTTGCGGCAGGTCGTCGGGCAGGAGGTCGCGGCGCGCGAGCAAGGCCATCAGTGCGGGAGCCAGCGCGAGCCCGCCGAGCAGGCCGACACCCATCGGCGGCGCGAGGTCGGCGAACACCGTGCGCAGGATCGCCGACTCCCCGGCGCCGAGCGCGCGGCGGATGTCGAACTCGCGCGCTCGCGCGAGCAGGCGATCGAGTTGCAGGTTGACGAGGTTCGCGAGCACGACGAGGAGCAGGACGAGCGCGGCCATCTGGAACAGCGCGAGCGCCTGCCAGTGGGATGCGGCATAGCGATCGCGCCACGCGCGCGCGTGCGCGTCGAGTCCCGCGTTCGCACGCAAGCCGGCGAGGCTCGCATCCTGCGCGAGGATCGCCGCCAATGCGGCCTGTGCCTGGCCGATCGAAACGCCGGGCGGGAGGCGCGCGACCACGTCGAGATCGCCGACGTTGCCGCCTTCCGATTGCGCGCGTTCGGCCGCCGACATCACGTACGGACGCCACGCCTCGATGCTGGAATCGGGAAATCCGAAACCCGGCGGCATCACGCCGATGACGGTGTAGCTGCGGTCGCTGAAACGCAGCTCGCGACCGATTACTTCCGGATCGGCCGCGAAGCGGCTGCGCCACGTCGCATCGCTCAACACGAGCACGTCGTCCGCACCCGCGCGCGCATCGTCGGCGACGAAACTGCGGCCGAGCGCGGCATCGACACCGAGTACCGCGGAGAACCCCGGCGTCACCCGCGCGAGCCGCCAGGTCCGTCCATCCTCGCCGCCGCCGTTGACGGTGGTGAATCCGAGCGCTCCCGCGAAGTGCGCCTCGTCGGCGAGTACTTCGTTGCGCAAGCGCTCGGTGAGGCCCACCTCGAAGCCGAACTTGACGAGGTTCGCGCGCAGGTCGACGAGCTGGTCGGCGTGCGCATACGGCAGGGCCTTCCAGCGCAGTGCATGGATCGCACCGAACGCGCTCGCATTGACCGCGACCACCGCCGCGACGAGCAGTGCGACGGTCAGACCGAACAGTGGCGAGGCCATCTGGCGACGCAGGATGCCGGCGAATCCACGCATCGTGGCATCCTCATTCGTCGCGCAGCGCGACCATCGGGTCGACGCGCAACGCGCGGCGCGCGGGT
>CAYWZC010000217.1:0-2682 GCA_964462745.1 uncultured Rhodanobacteraceae bacterium | reverse complement strand
CACCTGCGTCGGCGTCGGCGACATGTCCGGCGACGTGTTCGGCAACGGCATGCTGTTGTCGCGCCACATCCGCCTGGTCGCCGCGTTCGACCACCGCCACATCTTCCTCGATCCGGATCCGGATGCCGCGACGTCCTACGCCGAACGCGAGCGCATGTTCGCGCTGCCGCGCTCGTCCTGGGCGGACTACGATCCGAAACTCATCTCGGCGGGTGGTGGCGTGCATCCGCGCAGCGCGAAATCGATCGCGATCACGCCGGAAGTGCGGCGTTGCCTCGACCTGCCGGCGGATACGACCGCGCTCGCGCCGAACGAATTGCTCAGCGCGATCCTGCGCGCACCCGTCGACCTGCTCTGGAACGGCGGTATCGGCACCTACGTGAAGGCGGCGAGCGAATCGAACGCCGAGGTCGGCGACCGGGCCAACAACGGCCTGCGCATCAACGGCAGCGAATTGCGCTGCAAGATCGTGGGCGAGGGCGGCAACCTCGGCATGACCCAGAAGGGCCGCATCGAGGCGGCCCAGCATCGGGTGCTCCTGAATACGGATTTCATCGACAACTCGGCCGGCGTCGACACGTCCGACCACGAGGTCAACATCAAGATCCTGTTGAACGATGCGGTCCAGCGCGGCGAACTCGACATCGCCCAGCGCAACGCGCAGCTTGCGGCGATGACCGACGAGGTGGAACGCCTCGTGCTGGCCGACAACTACCGGCAGAACCAGGCGATCACCGTCATGGAACACATGTCGGTGCCGCGGCTCGGCGCGAAGGCGCATTTCATCCGCACGCTGGAAGCCGAGGGCCTGCTCGACCGCCAGATCGAATCACTGCCCTCGGATGCCGAACTCGCGGAACGCAAGCTGCGCCACCAGGGCCTGACCCGGCCGGAACTGTCGATCCTGCTGTCGTACTCGAAGATCAAGCTGTTCCAGCAACTGCTCGACTCGGATGTGCCGGAAGACCCGTACCTGTCGCGCGAGCTCGTGCGCTATTTCCCCGAGCCGTTGCGCGGGCCGTATGCCGAGCACATGCAGCGCCATCGCCTCAAGCGCGAGATCATCGCGACCGCGGTGACCAACTCGACGGTCAACCGCATGGGCGCGACGTTCATGTTGCGCATGCAGGAAGACACCGGCCAGCCGCCCGCCGCGATCGCCAAGGCCTATACGGCGGTGCGCGAGATCATGGATGCGCGCAAGATGTGGGCGCGGATCGAGGCGCTCGACGGCAAGGTCGAGGAAGACGTGCAGATCGATGCGCTGCTCAAGATCTGGGCCCTGTTGCGCAACCTCACGCGCTGGCTGCTCAACCACCGCGCGCCCGGCGAACTCGACATTGCCGGCGTCGTCGAGCGGTACCAGCCGGGCGTGGCCGAACTGCGTGCCGCGTTGCCGCGTGTGTTGACCACGACGAGTCGCGCGGATTTCGACGTCGACGTCGAGAAGTGGCAGGGCATGGACGTGCCGGCGGACCTGGCCCGCGACCTCGGCACCGTGCCGGTGCTCGGCGCGGCACTCGACATCGTCGAGGTCGCGGTCGAAAGCGGACGCCCGGTCGAATCCGTCGCCGGGGTGTTCTTCGAACTCGGCCAGGCGCTGGAACTCGACGCGCTGCGCGGCATGATCGAAAACCTGCCGGTCGACAGCCGCTGGCACGCGCAGGCGCGTGGTTCGTTGCGCGACGAACTGACCGCGCAGCATCGCGCGCTGGCGGTGCAGATCCTCGCCAGCGCGTCGCCCAAGGCGAAGGACCCGGTTGCGACCTGGCTCAAGCGCGATGATCCGGCGCTCAAGTTCACCCTCGGCATGCTGTCGGAGATTCGCAGCCAGCCGGTCGATTACCCGATTGCGTCGGTCGCGCTGCGACGCCTGACCCAACTCGTGCAGACCGGATCGCGGCAGACGTAACCCATGACCACGCGCATCGCGTTCGTCGCCAGCCAGACTCCGGAAGCGCAGGAGGCATTGGGGCGGCTGCGCGAGCGTTATGGTGAGGTGCCGCTCGACGAGGCCGAGATCGTCGTCGCACTCGGCGGCGACGGTTTCATGTTGCGCACCCTGCACCGGCACATGCCGCAGGGCCTGCCGGTGTACGGCATGAAGTTCGGCAGCGTCGGCTTCCTCATGAACCAGTACGCGCCGGACGATCTCGGCAAGCGCCTCGCGCGTGCGCAGCCGACCGTGTTGCGACCGTTGCTCATGGACGTCACGACCGAAGCCGGCAGCACGGTCAGTGCGCTCGCGTTCAACGAGGTGTCGCTGTTGCGCCAGACCAAGCAGGCGGCGCATCTGCGTGTGTCGTTGAATGGCGTTACCAAGATCGACGAACTTGCGTGCGACGGCATCCTCGTGTCGACCCCGGCCGGCTCGACTGCCTACAACCTGTCCGCGCACGGGCCGATCCTGCCGCTCGGTTCGCAGATCCTCGCGCTCACGCCGATCAGTCCGTTCCGGCCGCGACGCTGGCGCGGCGCGATCCTGCCGGCCGCGACGAACATCGGCTTCGAGGTCCTCGACCCGTACAAACGCCCGGTCAGCGCAACCGCCGACTCGCACGAGGTGCGCGACGTGGTCGAGGTGCGCGTGCGCGAATCCCGCGAACAGACCATGACCCTGCTGTTCGACCCCGAGCACAACCTGGAGGAGCGCATCTTGAACGAGCAGTTCGAGATGTGAGG
>CAYWZC010000216.1:0-2685 GCA_964462745.1 uncultured Rhodanobacteraceae bacterium | reverse complement strand
ACACGCGCGTGCACGGTTCGATGATCTGGTTGCAGGAGAACCAGGACAACCCGACTGCGAACGCGCCGCTGGCGCCGGCCGCACCCGCGCAGTAGCGCGGGGCGCAATCCGCAGGTCGGCGCAAGGCCCAAGGGCCGGAGCCGACGACGCTCGAAGCCTGACCGCATCCGTGCAAGGCGCGTCATCCCGCGGGCCGTCGGTTCCGCGGCTGCGCCGCTTGAACCGACCTACCGCTTGAACCAACCCTGTTGTGCCGCAATTCCACCGCAGGATCGTAGGTCGGCTCAAGGCCCACCGGGCCGGAGCCGACGATGCACGAAGTTCGACGGCATCCGTGCGAGGGAATCGCCATCCTGCGCGTTCGTCGGTTCCGCAGCTTCGCCGCTTGAACCGACCTACCCCGCTTCAACCCGACCTGCCTGCTTGAATCCGACCTGCAATCGCGTCGCGGCGACGCGCCGCGGCAGGCTCAAGCCTTGACGTGGAACGCGTCCGCGATCAGCGCCTGGTCGAAGCCGCCGGCCGCGTCGCCGGTCGTCGCGTAGCGGTACAGCGCCGCCGAGTAGATTCCCTGCAAGGTGGCCTGCACGAGCGCGAGTAGCATCACGCCGATCACGGCAAGCACCATGATCGCGATGCCGAGCACCTTGGCCTCGGCCGACGCGGCCGCGATCACGAGCGCGATACCGCCGAACGCGACGATCGCGATGAGGATGCCGAATACCAGGCCCATGCCGATATTGCCGGCGAGGTTCTCGCCCCAGGTCTGCTTGAGCAGCTCCGCGCTGCGCTTGACCGCGTCGATCGGACCGACGTTCTGGCTGACCAGCACCGGCACGGTCAGGAATGTCGCGACGGTCCACGCGACGCCGAGCAGGCCGACGATCCAGCGCCCGATGAAGCCGGCGCGCTCCTGCAGCATGCGCAGGATCATGCCGACCGTCGCCGCGATCACCGCATAGCCGAGAATCGCGGGCAGGCGCGCCATCGCGACGCGCAGGCCGTCCGCGAACGTCGGCTCCCCACCGTCCATGCGCATCAGCGCGGTGCCGACCAGCGCGGTATTGAAGAAGAAGATGACCGTGTACTGGATGACGTAGAACACGAACATCGTGACCCAGAACCACATCGGCATCGAATCGCGCGGTGCGTCGCCCAGGCCGCCCGCGACGATGATCGGCACGAAGAAGCTCGCCGCGACGAGCAGGGTGCAAATCGTCGACAGCAGCGGGAACAGCAGCAGCTTGCGGTCCGCGTCGAGTACCGTGGCACTGGCCTTGACCAGCTCCCAGCTGTGCGCGAGCTTGTCGAACATCGTGATTCTCCCCGTGGTGTCGAGGCGTCGTTCTAGCACCCGGCGGACGGCGTTGCAATTGCCGCGCGGGTGGTTGTTTTCCCCTCTCCCGTCGGGTGAGGGTGCCCCGCAGGGGCGGGAGAGGGTTCGGCTACGGTGCCGTGTCGACGGTTCCGCCGAACCCTCACCCCAACCCCTCTCCCGACGGGAGAGGGGCTCGAATCGGGTCGAGATCGGCGACCTGTATCATCGTGCTCCCGTCTGCCGCTCGTTCCGCCCAAAGTTCCGCGAGGCTTCGTCCCGATACCGGATCGAGGGCATCGGGCGCGATGTCGGCCAGCGGCTTCAGCACGAACGACTGGTCGAGTTCCGCGCGCGGGATGCGCAGGCTGCCGGGTCCGGCGACGATCCGGGTGCCGAACAGCACGATGTCCACGTCGAGGGTGCGGTCCGAGTAACGCGGCATGTCGCGGCGACGACCGTGACGGTCCTCGAGCGCATGCAGCCAATCGTGCAGCGCGACGGGTTCGAGGTCGCTGTCGAGGCCGACCGCGAGGTTGACGAAATCCGGCCCGTCGAAACCGACCGCGCGCGTGCGATACGCGGGTGATATTTCGATGCGGCCGAAGCGGGCGCGCAGTTCGGCGAGCGCCGCGCGCAGATGGCGTTCCGGTTCGACGTTCGAGCCGAGGCTGAGATACGCGCGTTCCATCGGATCAGGCCGGTCGGACCCCGCGCTCGATGACCACGCCGACATTGCGCGCACCGCGCACCGCGCCGGGCTTGGACAGGCGCAGCCGCAGCCACGGCACGTCGAATTCCTCGCGGATCAGTGCGGCGCAACGTTCGGCGAGCGTCTCGACGAGCTGGAAATCCGCCGCTTCGACGAACGCGATGAGGCGCTTGGACACCGCCTTGTAGTCGAACGTGTCCGCGATCGTGTCGCTGGCTGCCGCGCGTCGGTTGTCGAACGCAAGTTCGAGGTCGAGCACGACCGGCTGGCGCGTGCGTCGTTCCCAGTCGTACAGGCCGATGAGGGTCTCGATGCGCAAACCTTCGATGAAGACGATGTCCATGCGGTCACGTCGTGGCGGTGGAAAGGATCAGCATACCGAAAACCCGCGACGGAACTCGGGGCGTGCAGGAACAGGCGCGGGAACCGCCCAGGAACCGCCGTGGGAACCGCGGTAGGAACAAGCTTCAGCTGTGATGCCCTTGCGCAGGATTTTCCCTGGCGGCCAGGAAAATGGGGCAGGGCACGCAGGAGCCGGCTTCAGCCGTGATGCCCCTGCACGTCGCACGTGTTCTTCCCCTGCGGACATCACGCAGCATCCAGCGCCGCCAACCCCGCGAGATCCCAGCGCGGATGCACGAAGATCGACGGGGTCTCG
>CAYWZC010000215.1:0-2689 GCA_964462745.1 uncultured Rhodanobacteraceae bacterium | reverse complement strand
GCGCGCTCGCGGGATCCATCCGGCGCGGGCGTTCGAGGTCGATGCCGCAACCATCCGCGCCGTCGACGTGCGCGGCGACCGCAAGCCCGCCGCTGTGGGCGAGCGATGCGTCGCGGGACGGGAAGCGCTCGTCGATTGCGGCACGACCGCGCGGCAGGACGTCGGCGAGCGCGCAACGCGCGGCGATCCATTCGAGCCGGCGTGCCGGTCGGCCAATGGCGGCCGGACATGCCGCAGCGATGGCAGGATCGGCAAGCTCCGCGGCGGTGGTGCGGAACGCAAGACGCACCGGCACGCCGAGGCAATCGCCGAACCAGCGCGAAAGCTCTGCCGCGTCGAAACCGCGATCCGACGGCGACGGGTCGATCGCATTCACGGCTTGCGCCGCGCGCGCGGATGCGCCGCGTCGTAGACCCGCGCGAGATGCTGGAAATCCAGATGCGTGTAGATCTGCGTGGTGCCGATGTCGGCGTGGCCGAGCAGTTCCTGCACTGCGCGCAGGTCGCCGGAAGATTCGAGCAGGTGGCTCGCGCAGGAATGGCGCAGCAGATGCGGATGGATGCGCTTCCATACACCCTGGTCGCGCGCACGACGCTTCAGCCGTTCGCGCACGCCGTTCGGCGTCAGCGGACGCCCGCGTGCGCCGCGCACGAGCGGATCGGTGGGGCCGGGCGCATCCTGCTCGCGCAACGCAACGAGCGCTTCGAGCGCCTTGCTGCCGACCGGCACGATGCGCGTCTTCGAGCCCTTGCCGGTCACGCGCAGGGAGCCTTCGGCGACGTCGAGATCGCGCCAGCGCACGCCGGTCAGTTCGGACACGCGCAGGCCACTCGAATACAGCAGTTCGAACAGCGCGCGGTCGCGCACCGCGTCCGGATCATCCGTCGGGAAATCGAGCAATCCGTCCACCTCGTCGACGTCCAGCACCTGCGGCAGCTTGCGGCGCAGTTTCGGCGCGCGCACCGCACTGGCCGGATTCGCATCGAGGTCGCCATCGCGTGCGAGGAAATCGAAGAAGCCGCGGCACACCGACAGCAGATGGCGCAGCGAGCCCGCGCCGAGTCCGCGGCGGTGCTCCGCGGCGATCAGCGCCTGGATGCGGTCGCTGCCGACATCGCGCCAGCGCACGATGCCGTCGGCCTCGACCCGCTCGCGCAGGCTCGCGAGGCAACGCGTGTAATTGACCAGCGTGCCGGGCGCATAACGCCGCTCCACGCGCAGATGATCGACGTACCGCGCGATGTCGGCGTGCAAGGGGCCGTTCGGTTCCGCGCGGATCGCTGGTTCGCCGGTGGCCATCGACCGCTCAGGCCGTCCCGGCGGGATAGCGGCCGACCGCGGTCGCGATCGCCTCGGCAATGAGTTTCAGGAACACGGTACCCATGCCGGGATGGAAGCGGTTGGTATCGTGGCTGCCGATCGCGAGCATGCCGACATTGCCGATCGGCAACAGCACGGTCGAATGCGCTTCGCTCGCGCGCGCGCCGAACAGCGCGTCGAGCTTGTCCTGCTGCAGGCGTCCGCACAGCGGTTCGTTGCGCTTGAAGAATTCCGCGAACGCGGGCAGCGCGTCGCGTCCGCCCGGCTCGACGACCAGCCATTCGCTGACCGGCAGGTCGTCGTCGTCCTGGAACAGCACGATGCGCACCAGATCGGTGTGGAAGTCCTCGGTCAGGCTCGCGACGATGTGGGCCAGGGTCTCGGCGAGACCGGTCGCGCGCATGAGGCCGAGGGTCAGTGTGTGCACGCGCACCATGAGCGTTTCGTTCTCGTGCGCGATGTCGACCAGGTCCTGCAGGCGTCGCGACAACTCGCGGTTCTTGTCGCGCAGCACTTCGAGCTGGTAGCTCGCGAGCGATGCGGCCGAACCGTGTTCGCGCGGCATCGTGAGCGCGAGCGCGAGATCCGGGAATTCCTTGAGGAACTCGGGATGACGACGCAGGTAGCTTGCGACCTCCATCGCATCGAGCCCGTCCTTGACGGTCATTTCACTCATGCCATTCTCCTTCGAACACGAACGTCGCCGGGCCGGTCATCGACACGCGCGTGCCGGGCCCGGGCCAGTGGATGTCGAGCGCACCACCCGGAAGGTTCACACGCACGTTCGCATCGACCGCATCGCGCCGGCGCAGCACCGCGACCGCCGCGCATGCGCCGCTGCCGCACGCGAGGGTCTCGCCGACGCCGCGCTCCCAGACCCGCAATTCGATCGCATCGCGCGCGCGGACTTCGGCGAAGCCGACGTTGCATCCCTCGGGAAAGCGAGCACTGGCCGCGATCGCCGCGCCGAGCGTACCGACCGGCGCCGCGCCGACGTCGTTCACTTCGACCAGCGCATGCGGATTGCCCATCGACACCGCACCGATCGCGATCGCAGTACCGCCGAGATCGATCGCGTAACGATCCTGGGTGGCTTCGGCGTCGAACGGGATGTCGGCGGGCGCGAAGTGCGGTTCACCCATGTCGAGCCGCACGTCGCCGTCGTGGAGCAGATCCACTGCGATCGGCCCGGCCGGACTTTGCAGGTACACGCTCGTCGCATCGAATGCGCCGGCGCGCGCGAGCCACGCGGCGATGCAGCGCGCGCCGTTGCCGCATTGCCGCGAAGTGCTGGCGTCGGTATTCCAGATGCGATACGCGTACGCGCAGCTCGCATCACTCGCCTCCTCGATCACCAGCAATTGATCGA
>CAYWZC010000214.1:0-2696 GCA_964462745.1 uncultured Rhodanobacteraceae bacterium | reverse complement strand
TGCGCGCCACCTTCTCCCCGCTCGCGGGGAGAAGGGAAAGAGTAATTCCCCCGCTTGCGGGGAGAAGGGAAAGAGTAATTCCCCCGCTTGCGGGGAGAAGGGAAAGCGTAATTCCCCCGCTTGCGGGAAGAAGGACAAAAGAGATGCCCCCGCTCGTGCGAAGAAGGAGACGCTGCCGGCCCGTGGCTTCCAGCCGATGACACCGACCCTCGCAAGCCTGCACATCTATCCGCTCAAGTCCTGCGCACCACTTGCGCTCGATGTCGGCACGGTCGAGGCGCGCGGGCTGGTCCATGACCGCCGCTGGCTGGTGACCGATGCCGACGGCCGCTTCCTGACCGGCCGCGAGGAGCCGCGCCTGACCCTGGTCCGCGCGCTACCGAACGGTGACGCGCTGCATCTGTCCGCACCCGGCTGCGAGGATCTGCGGCTCGTCGCGGTGCCGAACGCCGCCCGCGTCCGCGTGCGCATCTGGAACAGCGAGGTCGATGCGCAACCCGGAGGCGCGGTCGCGGATGCGTGGATCAGCCGGTTCCTCGGCAGGTCCGCGCGCCTGTTCCACATGGACGATTCGTGCCGGCGCGCGGTCGATCCGGATCATTCGCGGCCCGGCGACATCGTGAGTTTCGCGGATGGCTTCCCGCTGCTGCTGATCTCGCAGTCCGCGCTCGACGACCTCAACGCGCGACTCGCGCGACCGATTTCGATGCTGCGCTTCCGGCCGAACGTCGTCGTCGCCGGCACCGCGCCGCACGCCGAGGACGAATGGAAACGCGTGCGCATCGGCGACATCGAGTTCGACGTGGTCAAGCGCTGCATCCGCTGCGTGTTCACCACGGTCGATTTCGAACGCGGCGCCTTCGACCCCGACGGCGAACCGCTGCGCACCCTGATCAGTTACCGGCGCACGGAAAAGGGCGTGAGCTTCGGCCAGAACCTCATCCCGCGCGGCCTCGGCACGTTGCGCGTCGGCGATGGTGTGGAAGTGGTCGCGTGGTAGGTCGACGGAAAATGCGTAGGTCGGTTCAAGCGGCGCAGCCGCGGAACCGACGTGGTGCATGTGGACAATCGCCTTGCACGGATGATTGGACTTCGGACGTTGTCGGCTCCGGCCCTTCGGGCCTTGAGCCGACCTACCGACTTGGCATCGTGTGGCAAAAGCATCACGGCTGAAGCCGGTTCCTACGGTTTCGGTGTTCGGCGCACAGGGCATTACCGCCGCCGGCACAAGCCTGCCCGCACCGCGGTAGGAGCAAGCTTCAGCTGCGATGCTTCTGGCTTCGGTGCAGCACTGCGCAACGGCCATCACGGCTGAAGCCGGTTCCTACGTTCCCTGCGTCCGACGCACGGGGCGTCTCGGCCGCAACGGGCCCTACAACGCCTGCTGCAACTCCGGCACGATCTTGAACAGGTCGCCGACGAGACCGAAATCCGCGACCTCGAAGATCGGCGCGTCGGGGTCCTTGTTGATCGCGACGATGGTGCCGGCGTCCTTGATGCCGGTCAGGTGCTGGATCGCGCCGGAAATGCCGATCGCGATGTACAGCTCCGGCGCGATGATCTTGCCGGTCTGGCCGACCTGCAATTCGTTCGGCACGTAACCCGCGTCGACCGCCGCGCGCGACGCGCCGACCGCCGCGCCGAGCTTGTCGGCGAGGTCGTAGATGATCTGGAAATTGTCCGCCGAGCCGAGCGCGCGGCCGCCGGAGACGACGCGCGCCGCAGCCTGCAGGTCGGGCCGGTCACTCGCGCCCTGGGCGAGTTCGACGAAGCGCGTATGCGTGGGCAGGGCGGCATCGACCGCGAGCGTCTCGACCGGCGCCGCGTTCGCACCGCTTGCCGCGGCTGCGTACGACGCGGTGCGCACGGTGCCGATCAGGATCGCGTCGGCCGGCGCCTCGACGGTGACGATCGCGTTGCCCGCGTAAACCGGCCGCTGGAAGCGGTGCGTGCCCTCGACCGCCATGATGTCGGACACCTGGCCCACGCCGAGCAGCGCGGCGACGCGCGGCATCAGGTCCTTGCCGAACGTCGTCGATGGCGCGAGCACGTGGGTGTAGTCCTTCGCGGCCGCGGCAACCTGCGGCGCGAGCACCGCGGCGAGCGCATGCGCGTTTTCCGCGCGCGCGATGGTCAGCACGCGCGTCACGCCTTCGATCTTCGCGGCTTCGCCCGCGACGCCGGCCGGATCGTCGCCGAGCACCAGCACGTCGATCGCGTCGGGTTTCAAGTCCGTCGCGCAGCGCACGCAACGCGCGGTCGCCGCATTGAGTTGGCCGTCCAGGTGTTCGGCGATGATGAGGGTCTTGGACATGGGGCGGAATTGGGGAATGGGGAATGGGGAGACGGGAGACGGGAGACGGGAGATGGGGCGGATCAGGGGTGGTTCGGGCGCTTCTCCCGAATCCCGAATCGCGAATCTCGATCCATCACACCAGTCCTTTTGCCTTGAGCGCCGACACCAGCTCGGCGACATCCTTGACCATCACGCCGCGGCTGCGCTTCGGCGGCGGCGCGTAATTCGTCGTGCGGATGCCGTCGTGCGCCTCGACGCCGAGGCTCGCGAGTTCGATCGTCTCGATCGGCTTGGATTTCGCCTTCATGATGTCCGGCAGCTTGATGAAGCGCGGCTCGTTGAGACGCAGGTCGGTGGTGATCACGGCCGGCAGGTCGACCTCGATCGTCTCCAGGCCCGC
>CAYWZC010000213.1:0-2707 GCA_964462745.1 uncultured Rhodanobacteraceae bacterium | reverse complement strand
CCGTTGGCGACCCTGTGGTCGCCCTTGTGGTCGGCGCGGCACCTGATCGCGCCGGCCACGCCCGAGCCCGCGCCGGGTTCGCTCATCGCGAGCGCGCCCTTCCATTCGCCGCTCGCGAGTTTCGGCAGGTACTTCGCGCGTTGCGCGTCGGTGCCGTTGTGGTAGAGGTTCTGCACGCACAGGTTCGAGTGCGCACCGTACGATAGTCCGACCGAGCCGGATGCGCGCGAGATTTCCTCCATCGCGACGAGGTGCGCGAGGAAGCCGAGCCCGGAGCCGCCGTATTCCTCGGGAATCGTGATGCCGAGCAGGCCCATGTCGCCGAGCTTGGTCCACAGATCCTGCGGGAACGTGTTCTCGCGGTCGATGAGGTCCGCGCGCGGCGCGATTTCCTTGTCCGCGAACGCCCGCACGCTCTCGCGCAGCAGGTCGATTTCTTCACCGAGGGAAAAGGAGTTCATGGGTCAGGAGCCGGGAATGGGGATTCGGGAATGGGGAGGAGCAGACACCTGCACGCAAAGTGGCGCGGAGCATGATCGCATGCCCGACTCGCAAGGGTCATCCTTGCGCAGCGCCGGCACAGGGATGTGCCGGCGCCGAAGGCACCAAGTGGCTGAGGCGGCAAACGTGGCGCGGCTCTGCCGCGTCCGTTTGCGCGCAGGTCGCGGCAGGATGCCCGACCCTGCGCACGACTACTGCCCGCGCATGCGGCCGAGGAAGCGCGGGCCGTCGTTGCCCATCATCGGCAGCTTGATCTTGCCGATCGCGTTGATGCGCTCCTCGGCCATGCGGTCGGCGGCCTTGTAGGTCGGGATGCCGTCGCGCTTGGCGATCTCGAAGATGCGGCTCAGGTTGTAGTGGATCGTGCGCATCATGCGCATCGCGCGCTCGCGGTTGTAGCCGTCGATTTCCAGCGACACGTTCATGACGCCGCCCGCGTTGACCGCGTAATCCGGCGCGTACAGGATGCCGCGCTTCTCGACCTCGTCGCCGATCGCGTCGGTCGCGAGCTGGTTGTTCGCGGCGCCGCAGATGATCTTGCTCTTCAGGCGCGGTAGGGTGTCCTGGTTGACCGTGCCGCCGAGCGCGCACGGACTGTAGACGTCCGCATCGACATCGTAGATGTCATCCGGCGCGACCGCGGTGCAACCGAACTCGTCGACCGCGCGCTGGACCAGATCCTTGTTGATGTCGGTGACCGTGACCGTCGCGTTCTGCTCGCGCAGCAGCTTGACGAACTCGAGGCCGACGTGGCCGAGACCTTGCACCGCATAGGTGTACGCACCGACGTCCTCGTTGCCGAACTTCGCATTGAGCGCGGCGGTCAGGCCCTGCAGGGTGCCGTACGCGGTGAACGGCGACGGATCGCCGGAACCGCCGTGCACCTGGTGCACGCCGGTCACGAATTCGGTTTCCCGGAACACCCACTCCATGTCGTTGACGTCGATGCCGACGTCCTCGGCGGTGATGTAGCGGCCGTTGAGCGAGTTGACGAAGCGGCCGAACGCGCGGAACAGCGCCTCGGACTTGTCGGTGGCCGGATCGCCGATGATGACCGCCTTGCCACCGCCGAGATTGAGGCCCGCGACCGCGTTCTTGTAGGTCATGCCGCGCGACAGGCGCAGCACGTCGTTGACCGCGTCCTGCTCGCTCTTGTACGGCCACATGCGCAGTCCGCCGAGCGCCGGTCCGAGCACGGTGTTGTGGACCGCGATGATCGCCTTGAGGCCCGCATCCTTGTTGTGGCAGAACACCACTTCTTCGTGACCGGTGGTGGCGAGGGTTTCAAAGATCATGTCGGACTCCGGAACGTGCGAAAGGGCGCCGCGGCGTCGAAGAACCGACACAAGTCGGTGAATCCACGCGAAGTACGGCGTTCAAGTTGTTGATTGTGAGGATAAGGTTGAATTCTGGAACGGCGCCGTTCGCGGCGCGCACCCGATAGTTTAGCCGGGCCGGGCCGGGGGCGACAGTGCGGCGTCGGCTGTCGCCTGCCGCGGCGGCTTTCCGTATTGTGTGACGAGGGTCACGGCCGATGCGTCGACTGCGCGCGGTGCGCACACGGATGCCCCGCACGGCAATCCACGCGCGCCGGTGCCAGAATTCCGTTTCCCGTACTTTCCTACTCGAAGGAGCAAGTCATGCGTCATCCGTTCGGATTCCTGTCCCTGCTCACGCTGGTTGCGTTCGCCTGCGCATCCGGTTCCGCGCGTGCCGACGCGCGCGCCGACCTGCTCGATGCGTTCCAGAAGACGATGGATTCGCGCTTCGCGGTCGATGCGCGTTCGACCGGTGACGGCGAAACCACGACCATGCATGGCGAGTACGACACCATCAAGCGCATCCACATGACGACCGACGACATGGAAATCATCGTCGTGCCGGAAGGCACCTGGATGCGCAGCGGCGGCGGCGACTGGACGCAGCCGCCGATCGACATGAGCGCGATGGTGAACCGGCTCATGCCGCAGACGATCGCGGAGATGCGCGACGGCATCTCGAACGTCGAGGACGAGGGCGCGACCACGTGGCAGGGCCAGCCCGCGCGGATCGTTTCGTTCGACCAGAAGACCAAGATCATGATGTTCACCGTCGAATCCAGCAACCGCGTCTGGATCGACGCCCAGGGCCGCATCATCCACTCCGAAGCCGAATCCACCACGATGGGCAAGAAGAGCAAGACGGTGCAGGACATCCGCTACGACGA
>CAYWZC010000212.1:0-2722 GCA_964462745.1 uncultured Rhodanobacteraceae bacterium | reverse complement strand
GGAATCGGGAATCGGGAATCGGGAATCGGGAATCGGGAATCAGTTTCCGACGCCACGCGCCGAAGCACAACAGCGGCGTTGCGCACCCGTTCCGCCGTGTCTTGCCCGAAGGTGCCAGCGCCGCCGAGAACGATGACCATGCGGTGATCGCATCCGCTTCCCTGGAACGACGCAGCGCATCCTCATCCGCATCACGCCTCGCGCGGCTTGCGCGGGACATGGCCGGTCGCGACGTGGCGGCGCGCGGATTCGACGTTGATCGCCGAATCGTCGAAGAAGATGTCGGCGCCGAATGCGGCAAGGAACGGCCCCTTGTCGCGGCCGCCGAGGAACAGCGCCTCGTCGAGGCGTACGCCCCAGCGACGCAGGGTCAGGATCACGCGCTTGTGCGCGGGTGCCGATCGAGCGGTCACCAACGCCGTTCGGATCGGCGAGGCATCCGGCGGAAACGCGGCCTGCAGGCGATGCACGGCGGCGAGGAAACCGTGGAACGGACCGACTTCGAGCGGTTCCAGCGCGCGTTCGGTCTCGTTGCGGTGGAACGCGTCGATGCCGCCATCCTCGGACAGGCGTTCGGCTTCGTCGCCGAACAGCACCGCGTCGCCGTCGAACGCGATGCGCAATTCCTCCGAACGGCGTTGCGGCGCCTTCGACGGCAGGATCGTCGCGGCCGCGATGCCGGCCTCCAGCGCGCGCGCGACGTTCTCGGGATTCGCGGACAGGAACAGGTTGGCGCCGAACGGATGGATGTACGGCGTGGTCGGCCCGCCGCTGGTGAACGCGGCGCGCACGATGTCGAGCCCGTAGTGTTCGATCGCATTGAAGATGCGAAGCCCCGTGTCGGTCGAATTGCGCGACAACAGGATCACCTCGACGCGCGGCGCACCGGGTTGCAGGCGATTCAGGCGCAGCAGCTTGTGGACCAGCGGAAACGCGATGCCGGGTGCGAGGATGTCGTTCTCGCGTTCGACCTGGTGGCGTGCGTAGGCCTCGACGCCTTCGGCCTCGAACAGCGCGTGGCTTTCCTCGAGGTCGAACAGTGCACGTGCGGAAATCGCGACGATCAGCGCATCGCCGTCAACCGGCGCCGGTTCGGCATCCGCCGCGAGCGCCTCGATCGCGGCGATCTCGTCGGGATCAGGGCCCGGTGTCACCATCGAAACCGTCCTTGAAGATCGTGCCGTCTCCCACGAGTTCGAGCGTGAGCTGCGCCGCGGCATGCGCGTCGAGACGGCCGTAACCGATCGTGTAGTTCGGCCAGTCACCATCCGCGATGCCGCCGCAGTTCTCGTGGTACGGATTGGTGATGCCGTCGGTGACGACGGTGGCGCGCAGGATCTCGGCGACTTCCTCCGGGTGACCCTTGAGGGCCGGATCGATCGACATCACGAGTGCCGCCGTGCCGGCGACGTGCGGCGTGGCCATGCTGGTGCCGCTGATGCTGCCGTAGTTGTTGCCGGGAAAACTCGAGTAGGTGTCCACTCCCGGCGCGGACAGATCCGGTCGGATGCGTTCGCTGCCCTGCACCGGGCCGCGACTGGAAAATCCGGCGAGTTCGTCGTCGATATCGGTTGCGCCGACGACGAAACTCGCGTCATGGATCGCGGGCGGGTTGAAGATCGTGCCGCAGCCCGGCCCGTCGTTGGCCGCGGCAGCCACGAAGAAGATGCCGCCCGCGACGACGGCTTCGACCGCACCCTGGATCTCGTCGCCCGCGATGCAGCCCTCGGACGGGATGCAGCCCCATGAGTTGCTCGCGATGTCGGGTGCGAGGTCGGGTTCGGGATTGTTGCCGGCCAGGTCGGTCGGCGCGAGCAGCCACTGCATGCATTCGATGTAGGTCGCAGGCGTGCCGAAGCCTTCACCCATGTTGCGACAACCGATCCAGCGCGCGCCGGGCGCGACACCGATCTGGTGATTGGCGTGGTCGTCGCCCGCGAACGTACCGGCCGTGTGCGTGCCGTGGCCATCGTCGTCGCATGGAAACGGCGAATCATTGGCGCAGCCGAAACCGGAACCTGCGTGGATTGCGTCGTGCCAGTTGTAATCGTGATCCGCGACGCTGCCGTTCCAGCCGCGATACTGCTGCTTCAGCGCCGGGTGATCCCACTGGTAGCCGGTATCCTGTCCCGCGATGACGACGCCCTGCCCGGTGTAGCCCATGGCCCAGACGTCCGGTGCGCCGATCCTCGTGACGCCCCACGGGATCGACGGGCCGCCGTCGGGATCCGCCGCGCCTTCCGGCCGGGGATCGGGCCGCGGCAGGTTCGCGGATGTCGGCGTATCGGCGACGATCCGTCGAATGTCGCTGCGCTGCGCGAGTTCGGCAAGACTCCCTGCGTCGAGGCGCGCGGCGATCACGTTCGCGATCCAGTAGCTGCGATACTCGATGCCGTGAGCGTCCAGCCACGCGCGCACTCCGGCCTGCTCGGTGTCGGCCCGCGCGGTCAATGCATCGACCAGCGCGCGGCGACGGACCTTGTAATCGGCATCCGGGGCCAGCGGCGCAAGCACCGGGATCGACCGACCCGGGAACGAGATCAGGACATCGGCCGCCCCGCCCGCCTCCGCTTCGCGCAGAAGGGCATCGTCCACGTCGGCGGAAAATACGGATCCGCAGGGCGCGAGTATCGCGGCGATGGCAACACCGAGCAGGACTCGTCGGGCACGAACAGCGGGCATGTCACGATCCTCGATGGAGCGGGATGGCTACTATAAAGGG
>CAYWZC010000211.1:0-2729 GCA_964462745.1 uncultured Rhodanobacteraceae bacterium | reverse complement strand
TCCGATCGATGACGTCCAGATCGAACACCATGCTGTTGTTCGACGGATCGGGATCGGCACCGGCGCCGCTGATGGTCAGCTTCGTCGAAAACGGGCCGAACGGCGCGTCGGCTGGCGCGTGAAGCGTGAGCCCGATCAACGTCGAGGTTGCGCCGGCCTCGATCGCGCCGTCGTAATCGCAGCTCGGCACCACTGCCGAAAGATCGCAGGTCCACTCCGGCCAGAAGCCCTCGTCGCTGACGGTCGCGTTCGCGAGATCCGTGGAAACCTCGAGATGGATGCCGGAGGCGTCTTCGGGACCGTTGTTCACGACGCTGATTCCGAGCGTGAATGTCCCGCCCGGCACGAGGAAGCCTTCCGTCAACAGCGGCGCGAACGCGATGTCCGCCCCGTCGTCTACGACATCGGTGCAGTTGTAGCAGACCAGCGCGAAGTCCTGGTCGGTGTCGTCGCCCGCATTGGGCAGCGCGTCCGAATTGATGTCGGTCGCGAGGACCTCGACGCTGATCGAACCGCCGTGCTGGGCCGGCTGGAGGAATACCGCCTCGGTGTTGTTCATCGGATCCGCGCTACCGCCGGTCGTCGACCACCCGCCGTCGAGCACGTTGCCGAGGAAGGTGCCGCCCGCGCCGGTGACCCGCAGGTCCAGGTTGTTGTTCCAGGCCGGCGTCGAGCCACCCAGTCCGTGGCCCGGCGCGTCGGTCCAGACCAGCATGAGGCGCATCGGCTCGGCCGGATCCGCGGCGCTGTACGTGTGCGTCCAGGCGTCGCCCGTGGCGTCGAACACGATGCTCTGGTCCACGTAGGCGACCGCGTGGTCCGGCGCGAGCACCGGATCGATCTGCATGCGGCCCCAGCCCTGCTTGCTGTCGAACAGGTGGTCGATCGGGTTGCCGTCGGCATCGTCGTGGCCGGTCAGGTCCCTGGCGACCGCGGTGAACGCGGCCTTGACCAGGGCCGGGCTCGGATCGTTGCCGGTCCGATTGCGGTAATACTCGGTGAACAGCGCGCCCGCGCCGGTCACGTGCGGCGAGGCCATGCTGGTCCCGCACATGAGCCCGTAGCCGGTGGCGCTGACCGTCGAATCGACCTGACAACCCGGCGCGACCATGGCCGGGATCGTGCGGCCGTCCAGCGCCGGACCGTGCGCGGAGTTGGACGACAGGTCATCGATCTGTGCAATCTGCACGGTCGAGGAACTCTGCATCTTGGTCGAGCCGATCGTGAACAGGTTCTTGCCTTCGTCCGGCGAGCCCTGCGACTGGAATCCGCCGTAGCCGTTCATGAACGACAGCACGTAGCTCAGCGGCTGGTCGCCCGGCGCATCCGGGTCCGCGTCGCGCACACCGACATCGACCTGGCGCGTGTCGTCGTCGTAGCCGCGTGGCGAGCCGGCCGGCCCCCAGCTGTTGCCCGAGGTGACCGCCTGGTTGCGCACCGAATCGGTCATCAGTTTCAGCATGCCGCCGGGTTGGGTGAAGAACGGCGAATAGACCTGTTCGACCAGGTTCGCGCCGGGCGCCATGCCGAGGCCGCGCAGGAAGCCGTTCGCGGTGGTCGTGCCGGAACTGCCATCGCCGGCGATGATTCCCGAGGTGTGCGTGCCGTGCGCATCGGTCGCCGAGCCGCCGCAGGTGTCGCCGCTGCACGGCAACATGCGGTTGACGAGGTCCGGATGCGTATCCCAGACGCCGCCGTCCACGTCGGCAACGATCACGCCATGGCCGTCGATACCGATGTCGACAAGGTAATCGAGGTATCCGGGAAACGCGAAGCCGTCCTCGTCGTAGTTGCCTGCATTGATCTGGTCGCTCATCTCGCCACGCAGGCCACCATCGGTCGGCACCGGCTGGATGCTGTACACGCCGGGCAGCGCCGCCAGCGCGGCAAAACGATCGCCGCCGACCCGCAATTCGACGGACGAAAAATGCCGATCGACCTCGGCACGCGCGACGAAGGTCGCACCGGCGGCACGCAACCCGGCGCCGAGGTCGGTGTCGTGGTGAACCGTGACATGGACCGCGATCGGGTCCGCACCAAGCGAACGCCAGCGCGGAAGCACGCGATACGCGGGCAGGAAATCCCCGCTCCAGCGCACGGCCGGTCGCTTCGCCGCCTCGGTCAATGCCGCGCGGGTCCCCCAGACGACGTAGGTGAACGGATGGACGTATTGCGCGGGCTCGAGGCCCGCCGCGCGCAGTTCGTCGAGCCACGCCTGGCGGACGGGACCGACGAACTGTACGAGGCGCCAGTCCGAGCCGTCCGTTTCCGCAAGACGCCCCCAGTTGGCGAGCGCAGCCGGAATCGCCGTCAGCGGATCGAAACGTCGGCCGCCGAGATCCAGCGTAAACGGTTCGGCCGCTTCCGTCACCGCGATGCCGCTCGCGCGCAACCGCTCGAGTTGTTCGGCGCTAGCGGTGACCCATTGCATGCGACCGTAATCGATCGCGTCGACGCGGCTACCGAGTACGGCGACCAGCTCGCCGTGCGTGGCCTGGACACGCGCATGGGTCCGCGCATCGGAACTCGCGCCCGCCGGTGAGGCGGCGAACGCAGTCGTGCCCGCCAGCGAGGTGGCCAGCGCCATGAACAGGGAAAGGATGAAATGTCGCGACATGTGACGGCTCCCGGACGCCGGATCGACGGTACGTTCAAGCGATTCGCAGCGCCCGGTCGACGCCGCCCAATCGATGGAACCGTGACCTTACACGATGTTCCGCGGCCTGCAA
>CAYWZC010000210.1:0-2754 GCA_964462745.1 uncultured Rhodanobacteraceae bacterium | reverse complement strand
GAGAAGGAAAAAGCATGCTCCCGCTTGCGGAGCCTGGCAGTGCACTCAGGCGCCGCGCGGCAACACCGTCAGCACGCGCGCAATGAACTCGTGGAACGCCTGCAGGTACTTGCCGAGGAACTTCGCCGTGGACGCGTCGGCAATCTCGCCCGCCTCGTTGATCATGCCGTCGCGGAACTGGATGTAGGCTTCCGGCGCGTTCATCTGCGGTGAGTTGAGGAAGCCGAGGATGCTTCGCAGGTGTTGCTGGCCGACCGCGGTGCCGATCGAACCCGGCGAAGTGCCGATGACGCCGGACGGAATGTTCGCGAACGAATTGGTGCCCCACGGTCGGCTGGCCCAGTCGATCGCGTTCTTGAGCCCACCGGGAATGGAACGGTTGTATTCCGGTGTCACGATCAGGATCGCGTCGGAACCCTCAATCGCCTGCTTGAACCGGCGACCGACCTCGGGAAAGTCGGCGTCGTAGTCGTAGCTGTAGATCGGCAGGTCCCGGTACGGGATTTCCTCGAACCGGAGCTGTTCCGGTGCCAGCTTGAACATCGCATTGGCGAGCTTGCGGTTGATCGATTCCGTTGCGATGCTGCCGATCAGGTATCCCACCTTGTAGGTCTTCATCGTCCGCTCCAGGTTCGGGTTCCTCCCGCACACCATCCTAGCGCATGACATGGGCAGGGCACCGGCAGCAGTCCCGGATACGCGGCGCCTTTGCGGTCAGGCTTCCCCGTCCTGCGCCGGCACCGCATCGGAATCAGAATCGCTTTCACTCGCGCCGGCATCCTCGAGCAAGCCGCGCGGCAGGCTCTTCTTCGCCGGCGCGCCCATCTCGCGCAGGCTTTGCACCTGCAACGCGATGCTGCCCTTGCCGCCGTCGACGAGGCGGCGCAATGCGCTCGCATGCGCGTGCTGCGCGCGCTCGAGCTGGGTGCCGAGGTTGGTGAGTTCATCGACCAGCAGCGCGAAGTTGTCGTGCAACTGCGCGCCGCGTCGCGCGATCTCCTGGGCGTTGATGTTGCGTCGTTCGATGCGCCACAGGTGCGCGACCGTGCGCAGGGTCGCGAGCAACGTGCTCGGGCTGACCAGCGACACATTGCGTTGCAGCGCGTAGGTGTACAGCGAATCGTCCGCGCGCACCGCCTCGATGAACGCGGCCTCGACCGGCACGAACATCAGCACGAAGTCGAGCGTGTGCAATTGTTCGATGTCGGTGTAGCTGCGCGCGCCGAGCTGGTCGATGTGGCGACGCATCGCCGCGAGGTGCTCGCGCATGGCCTGGGTGCGCGTTTCCTCGTCGGCCGCGCTCGCGCTGCGCTCGTACGCGATGAGCGAAACCTTCGCGTCGATCACGATGTCCTTGCTTTCGGGCAGGTGCACGATCGCGTCCGGACGCTGGCGCCCTTCGCTGCCGGTGAAGCTCGCCTGGGTGTGGTATTCGCGCCCGGCTTGCAGGCCGGAAGCCTCGAGCACGCGTTCGAGCACCATTTCGCCCCACGCGCCGCGGATCTGCGCATCGCCCTTGAGCGCGCGGGTCAGGTTGATCGCGTCGCGGCTGATCGTTTCGTTGAGCTGGCGCAGGTTCTGGATCTGCTCGGACAGCATGCCGCGCTCGCGCTGGTCGCTCGCATGGACCTGGGTCACCGCCTCGCGGAATTCCTTGAGTTGCACCTTGAGCGGATCGAGCAGGCCGCCGAGCTGGAGCGCGCTCTGCTCGCGCAGGTGCTCGCCCTTCTCCTCGAGGATGCGGTTGGCGAGATTCTGGAACGCCTCACGCAGGCGAACCTCCGCATCACCGACCAGCTTGAGCTTCTCCGCCGCCGAGCGTTCCTTTTCCTCGGCGCTCGCGCGCAGCGACGCGTGTTCGCCGGTCAGGCGGACGAGGCGCGCCTGCGCATCGTCGCGCGCGCCGCGCGCTTCGGCGAGTTCGGGCAACAGTTGTTCCAGGCGCGCCTGCGCGGCTGCGGCCTGCGCGGCGGCGTCGCGCAGGCTGCGCTCGGCAACCTGCGCCGCTGTTTCGTGACGCCGGATGTCGGCTTCGAGTTCCGCGTTGCGCGCACGTGCCGCATCACGTTGTTCGGCAAAGCTCGCAAGCTCGCCGTCACGGCTCGCGCGACCCGCGTCGAACGCCCGCGCCACGCGTCCGCGCAATACCAGCCAGGCCAGCAGCGCGCCAAGCGCGAGAAGCAGGATCGCCGCGCCCGCGAGCGGCAGCAGTTCGTGAAAATCGGTCACATCGGCATCCGCAACGGGGAATCAGGCTGCGATTGTGACAGCGGCGCGTCGCAGATGCCGAGACGACGGTGCGCGCATGCCCATCGGCCCGGTCGAAAACCTTGCGATCCGCGAAACGTGGAAGGTCCGGCCCCCGGGTGCGCTTCGCTTGCCCGGGCTACTTTGAAGGGCCGTTCAAGCCTTTTTCGGCGCGTGCCCCGCACACCAGCCGTTCGCATGTACCGCCTTGCCCGGGAACAACTGGCACGGCGCCCATTCCTCGTCGCCCTTGCGCTGGAAGAAATTGCAGTTCGCGCAGGTGTCGCCCGGCTTCAGTTGCGGAAACTTCGCCTTGTCGACCTGGGCCACGTCGTGCTTGTAGCCGAGCGCCATCGCGGTCGGGTCGGATTCGTCGAGATGCGGCAAGTCCTGCGCACGCGCGGCGCGCGACGACAACGCCGCGGCGACCGGACTGGCCGCGATACCGACCGCGAGGGTCTTCAGGAAACGACGACGGGCGTTGCTGGCTTTCGGTTCGGACATGAT
>CAYWZC010000209.1:0-2756 GCA_964462745.1 uncultured Rhodanobacteraceae bacterium | reverse complement strand
CACCGCATCCCCGCAGGCGAAGCTGGTCAAGCTGGCCGACAAGATCTGCAACCTGCGCGACCTGCTCGCGCGGCCACCCGCGGACTGGTCGACCGAACGCAAGAGCGCGTATTTCGAGTGGGCCGCTGCCGTTATCGCCGGTGTGCGTGGCTCGAATGCGCGGCTCGAGGCCGTGTTCGACGAATTATGCGTGCGTGGCGCGCGGAGTGCGTGATCGTGGACCCGAAGGCGTGACTCCGCGCGGGTGGGAATTCCTCGCTCAATCGTGTCAACCGCATCGCGGCTGAAGCCGGCTCCTACCTGGAAAACCCATCGCGGCCGCGACCGGCAAGGGGCGCACGACCGGAATCCGCCCATGCCTTATGCTCGCCGCTTTCCCTGCGGGCGAACGCCATGACTCACGGCAGCCACGATTTCGAGGATGATCCACGCAATCGCGATATCCTGATCCACGTCAACGGCGAGTTGAAGCATCGCGACGCGGCCATGGTATCGGTGTTCGATGCGGGTTTCATCCTCGGTGATGGCGTCTGGGAAGGCCTGCGCATCAGCGGCGGGCAGCCGGTGTTTCTCGACCAGCATCTCGATCGATTGTACGAAGGCGCGAAGGCGATCGCGCTCGATGTCGGCCGCGACCGAGCGGAACTGACCCGCGCGATCCGCGAGACTCTCGACGCGAACGGCATGACCGACGACGTGCATGTGCGCCTCATGCTCACGCGCGGCATCAAGCGCACGCCGTACCAGGATCCGCGCGTCACCATCGGGCCGGCGACCCTGGTCATCATCGCCGAGTACAAGAACCCCCTGCCCGCGACGCTCGAACGCGGCCTGCGCCTGTTCACCGTGCACGTGCGCCGTGGTTATCCGGACGTGCAGGATCCGAAGCTCAACAGCCACAGCAAGCTCAACTGCATCACCGCGTGCATCCAGGCGTATACTGCCGGTGCGGACGAGGGACTGATGCTCGATCCGCACGGATTCGTCGCGACCTGCAACTCGACCCACTTTTTCATCGTGCGCAAGGGCGAGGTCTGGACCTCGACCGGCGAGTATTGTCTTGGCGGCATCACCCGCGCGAACGTCCTGCGCGTTTGTCGCGAGGCCGGCATTCCCGCGTTCGAGAAATCGTTCAGCCTGACCGACGTGTACGGTGCCGACGAGGCGTTCGTGACCGGCACGTTCGCCGGCGTGGTGCCGGTGCGTGAAATCGACGGTCGCGTGATTGGCGAAGGCCAGCGCGGACCGATGGCCTTGCGCTTGCAGGAACTCTACCGCGATCTCGTCGCGCGCGATGTCGCGACGCGCCGGGCGGGCGTCGTCAGCGCATGAGCGGCGCGTCCGGCGGATCGCCGCTCCGAATCGCGATGTGGTCGGGCCCACGCAACATCTCGACCGCGATGATGCGCGCGTGGGAGAACCGCGACGATTGCGCGGTCTCGGACGAACCGTTGTACGCACATTATCTCGCGCATACCGGAGCCGATCATCCCGCTCGTGACGAGGTCATCGCCGCGGGCGAAACCGACTGGCACAAGGTCACGGACAGGCTGATCGGCCCGGTGCCGGACGCACGGCCGATCTGGTACCAGAAGCACATGTGCCACCACCTGCTCGCGCACGTCGGGCACGAATGGATCCACGAACTGACGAACGCATTCCTGATCCGCGACCCGGCCGCCGTGGTCGATTCCTACCTGCGCACGCGCAGCGAGGTCGAGCCTGACGACATCGGACTCGAGCAGGAGGCGCGCCTGTTCGACGAAATCGCGGAACGAAGCGGCAGCGCGCCGCCGGTCATCGACGCGGACGAGTTCCTCGCCGCTCCGGAGGCGCAGTTGCGCGTGCTGTGCGGGAGCTTCGGCATTCCGTTCACCGGACGCATGCTCGAGTGGCCCGCCGGGCCGCGCGCAAGCGACGGCGTGTGGGCGCCGCACTGGTATCACGCGGTGTGGCGATCGACCGGATTCGCCGCGCCACGGCAACGGGAAATCCGGCTCGAAGGCCATGCCGCGCGCGTGGCCGACGCCTGCCGCCCGCATTACGAACACCTGTATCGGCATCGGTTGCGCGTCAATGCAATGCCGTCCCCCGCATCCCGTGACGTGGGTTATCACGACTGAAGCCGGTTCCACAGAACTTCCGTAGAGCGCAGCTTGCTGCGCTCTACCAACTGTGTAGCCCGGGTAAGCGAAGCGCACCCGGGGTCCGGCCCTGGCATTAGCGTCCCAGCCCCCGGGTGCGGCCTGCGGCCTTACCCGGGCTACGATTCTGCGGCAGGGGTATCACGGCTGAAGCCGGTTCCTGCAGCACGAGTGCTGGCGGTGCTTCCGGGTGTCGCGGCTCAATCGTCGTCCCACATTGCCGCCGGAGATGGCGGCGAGGCACGACGCGGTGCCGGCGTCATCTCGGCCAGCGCATTCCAGACCGCGAGCGCGTCGCGCGACGCCGCGACATCGTGCACGCGCACGATCATTGCGCCGCGCTGCGCCGCGATCAGCGCCGCGGCGGCCGATCCGGCAACGCGGTCGGCAGGCTGCTTGCGCCCGGTCAGGGTACCGATCATCGCCTTGCGCGACAGCCCGGCCATGACCGGCGCGATCTCGGCGAAGCGTTCGAGATCGCGCAGCAGCAGGAGGTTGTGTTCGAGCGTCTTGCCGAATCCGAAGCCCGGATCGACGAGGAGGTTGCGGCGTTCGACGCCGGCCATCTCGCATGCGAACACGCGCTCGGCGAGAAAGCGGTGCACCTCGCCC
>CAYWZC010000208.1:0-2829 GCA_964462745.1 uncultured Rhodanobacteraceae bacterium | reverse complement strand
GGGCGCGGGCGAGGGACGGAGGTGCGGCCTTCGGCCGCTTCATTCATCATGGGAACTGGCGGAGAGAGAGGGATTGCTCGGCGCTTCCTGCGCCTCACCCGTCGCTACGCGACGGGCCCGCCTGCGACGGTCCCGAATCGTTCCCGACGATTCGGTCGAACCCACCATTCTGATTTCGAGGGTTCGAACCCCTCTCTTTCGAGAGGCGATGCAAACACCGGAATTGGCGGAGAGAGAGGGATTCGAACCCTCGATAGAGCTTTTGACCCTATACTCCCTTAGCAGGGGAGCGCCTTCAGCCACTCGGCCATCTCTCCGGGAATTTGCGGCGCGAGCATAACCGCCCACCACGCCGCGGTAAAGTTTCAGGATGTGCCGCTCTCGCTTCCGTTGCTTTCCGATGGCGCGTCCGGATCCTGTTCGCGCTTGATGCGCTGGTAGATCTCTTCTCGATGAACGGCAACGTCCTTCGGCGCATTGATGCCGATACGGACCTGGTTGCCTTTGACGCCGAGTACGGTGACGGTCATCTCGTCTCCGATCATCAACGTCTCGCCTACGCGGCGGGTCAAAATCAGCATACTGTGTTCTCCTCGACACTTCCGATGAAGGCCCGAAGTCGATCGAAATCCTGCGGCACGCGGATTCCGGTTCGACGCAGGAACACGACCGGCCCGCCCTCCGGTCGCGATCCCCCCCTAAGGCCACGCCGCCATGCATTGAGATCACATTCCGGCGGCTGACTCCCGATAGTAACCAAGCGCCGTATGCGCCGCAATGAAATTGCGACATGTACGGCGGAAATCACGTGCGCATCAACGCAAACGGCTTGCCAGCCAGTCGGCGACTCCGGCAAGTGCGGCATCCAGTTCCGGACCATCCGTTCCGCCGCCCTGCGCCATGTCGGCCCGGCCGCCACCCTTGCCGCCGATCCGTGCGGCAACGTGCGCCACGACGTCACCCGCCTTGATCTTGTCGAGCGCCGCGCCGTGGACGCCCCCGACCAGGGCGACCCGGCCTTCGTTGGCCGCGGCGAGCACGACGATGCAATCGTTCAATTGTTGTTTCAGTCGGTCGACGCTGTCGCGCAAGGCCTTCGCGTCGAGCCCGGGGATCCGCGCGGCGACGACTTTCACGCCCGCCACATCCCGCGCGTCGGCGACGAGATCGCCGAGCGCCGATCCGGCCGCCTTGCTGCGCAGGGATTCCAGTTCGCGTTCGAGCTTGCGCTGGCGTTCGAGCAACTGGCGCAGCTTGTCGACGACTTCCTCGCCGCCACTGGAGAGCAGCCGCGAGACCTCGGACAGCCGTCGTTCCTCCTCGTTCACGCGCGCCAGCGCGGACGCGCCGGTGACCGCCTCGATGCGCCGCACGCCGGAGGCCACGCCGGATTCGGAAACCACCTTGAACAGGCCGATGTCGCCGCTGCGCGCGACATGCGTGCCGCCGCACAACTCCGTCGAGAAATCCCCCATGCGCAACACGCGAACCTCGTCGCCATACTTTTCGCCGAACAGCGCGAGTGCGCCGAATGCGATCGCATCGTCGTACGCCATGTGGCGGATCTCGGCTTCGGAATTCCTGCGGATCTCCGCATTGACCAGATCCTCGACCTGCGCCAGTTCGTCGGCGCCCATCGGCCGGGGGTGCGCGAAATCGAAGCGCAAGCGGTCCGGCGCGACCAGCGATCCCTTCTGCACCACGTGTCCGCCGAGCACGCGGCGCAGCGCCGCGTGCAGGAGATGGGTCGCGGAATGATTCAGCACGATCGCCTGGCGACGTTCGGCGTCGACCTGCGCGGCGAGCACGTCCCCCTTGCGCAGGGATCCTTCGCCATGCCAGCGACCGACATGGCCGAAGAACACGCCGCCGAGCTTGATCGTGTCTTCGACCTCGAAGCGACCCGCTGCATTCGACAGCACACCGCGGTCACCGACCTGTCCGCCCGACTCCGCATAGAACGGCGTGCGGTCGAGGATCACGATGCACGGATCGTCCGCAGCGGCCTGCTCGATCTCGGCTCCTTCGCGCACGATGCCGATCACCTTGCAGGCGTCGGCGACCAGCGCGTCGTAACCGAGGAATTCGGTGGCCGCGAGCTTGCCGGCCAGTTCGGCCGGCATGCCACCCGTCGATTCAAAGCGACTTGCGGCACGCGCGCGTTCGCGCTGCTCGTCCATCGCATGTTCGAAGCCGGCCATGTCGACGGCCAGCCCTCGCTCGCGGGCGATGTCCGCGGTCAGGTCGACCGGGAATCCGTAGGTGTCGTAGAGGCGGAACGCATCTCCACCGGGAATCGTCGTACCCGAACCTGCGACGATCTCGTCGAACACGCGCATGCCGTGTTCGAGCGTCTCGCCGAAGCGCTGTTCCTCGCTGCGCAACGCATCCTCGACGAACGCCTGTTTGTGCGCGAGATCCGGGTACGCCTCGCCCATCTCCTCGACCAGCGGCGCGACCATCTTCCAGAAGAAGTCGCCGCGCACGCCGAGCATCCAGCCGTGACGCAACGCGCGGCGGATGATCCGGCGCAGCACGTAGCCACGCCCCTCGTTGGACGGCAGCACGCCGTCGACGATCAGGAACGCGCATGCGCGGATGTGGTCGGCGATCACCCGCAATGACTGGTTCGCGGTGTCGTCGGTCCCGGTCAGGTCCGCGGCGACGCGCACGAGGTGTGCGAACAGGTCGATCTCGTAATTCGAATGCACGCCCTGCAATACCGCGGCGAGGCGCTCGAGTCCCATGCCGGTATCCACGCACGGCGCCGGCAACGGCGAGAGGCTGCCATCGGCCGCGCGATCGAACTGCATGAACACGAGGTTCCAG
>CAYWZC010000207.1:0-2843 GCA_964462745.1 uncultured Rhodanobacteraceae bacterium | reverse complement strand
CGATTTCATCGACCGCGTGCACGCACGCGACGAGGCGGAGATCGCTGCCGGCCGCATCACGCCGACCCACATGATGGCGGTGTTGCGCAAGCGACCGTACTCGGGCGAACGCCGGTGGCGCGACGATCTGGCGCCCGCGTCCTGTGTCCACACTCGGTAACGATTTCCCGTCTTGCGCGATCAGTGATCGAGTCGCGCACTGACGACCTTGAACGCGAGTTCGCGCGCATCGCCCGAAGTTCCCGCTGCGGCCGGCACCCACGTATGCGCGGCGCGGATGCGCAATGCGATCGGCGTGCCCGGCTTCGCGCGCAACGGCAGATGCACCGGAGTGCGCGTTCCGGGCTGCGCGGTCTGCGTATAGCGCTTGCCGGCAAGCTCGATGTCGAGTTCCTGCGGGTCGCCGAGCCCGGACGGAATCCAGAGATCGAGAACCAGCGCGTGGGTCTTGCGGGTCGGCACAAACTCCGCGCCGAGCTCCGCGCCGGCCCAGCCATCCGGCCACAAGCCTGTCGCACCGTGCGCTTGCGTGGCGTAGCCCTGCAACTCGAGTCGTTGCGCGGCGCGCGCCTCGTCCAGTGCCCGTTCGAGGGTTTCGATCTGTGCACCGAACTGCTGCTCGCGATCGTAGAGGTAACGCAATTGCGTGCGCATGCGCGCGAAGCGCGTGTGCAACTCAGCGAGGTCATCCGGCGTCAGGACGCGACCTGCCTGCCAGCCCGTCGGCAGGCTTTCCGGCACGTAGATCGTCGCGTGTGGAGGCGCGGTCTCCGCGACCGGCCGTTCGCGTGTGTACAGATAAATTGCGAACGACTTGCGCGAGACATCGCGCACCTCGGCGGGCAATCGGATCTGCGAGAACCCGTGCCAGGAGGTTTCGGTCGTCTCGAAGATCACGCAGCGGTTGAACGTCGGCTCGATCCGCACGATCTCCTCGCCGGCGTCCTTCCACGGATTCGAGTGCAGTTCCAGCGCGCCGCCCCAATCGGCCTCCCATTGCGGATTGAGGTACACGATGAGATTCAGGCGCCGATGCCAGCGCGTGCGCGGGTGGTAGTTGAAATCGACATGCGCATCGAGACTCTGGCCGTCGCGATTCTCGTGCGTGCCGCCGCCGATGTAATCCGGGTCGTAGAGCAGGTCCGGAATTCCGGTAATGGCCGAAACGAAACCAAGAAATTCCGGCGTCTGCAGGTAACGATCAAGTTCACGATACGCGCCGGAGATGTCGCGCACATCCATGCGCACCGCCTTGCCGCCGACCTCGCCCCTCTCGTTCAGCGCATGGCGATCTTCGAAGCGCGGAAAGTCCGCGAGGAGTTGTCGACACAAGGACGCGTCGAAAAAGTTCTCGATGTCCGCGTGGCGAAACGGCTGCGCGGCCTGGAAATCCACGGCAATTTCACTGGCACGCGCGAACAACGAAGATTCGATCAATGGCACGGAACTGTCCTTGGCGAACGGGTTATATTGTACGGGGAATCCAACAGGCACGGCTGAGGATCCTCGACATATGTTCAAGATGTCGCCATTGGCAGCATGGTGCTTTTTTTCGAGCAAGGCTCAATGAGGAAGCACCTAGTCGGCCATGCCAACTCGTTGAGTCGCCACGGGTGGTTCACACTCTCCGACGGTTTGGCCCAGCGCCGTGACAACTTCCTCCTGCTGCGCATGATCGCCGCCGCAATGGTCATTTACGGCCATGCCTTCGCCGTTACACGGCACCCCGGGCAATCAGACTTCTTCATGGCGCAGGGCTGGGGCGCCTACTCCGGCACGATCGCAGTCGACATGTTCTTCGTGATCAGCGGCTTCATGATCACCGGCAGCTACCTGCGCCGCAACAATCTGTTCGACTATCTGTGGGCGCGGATTCTCCGGATCGTCCCCGCTTACGCCGTGTGCGTGTTCGCCTGCGCATTCGTGCTCGGTGCCGCGTTCACCACGTTACCGCTCGGCGAGTACCTTGTGGATCCGGCAACACGAGCCTATGCATTTGCCAACATGAAGTTCGGCATCGACCTGCATTGGAACCTGCCTGGCGTGTTCACCGACAACCCGCGCCGCTCAACGGTAAATGGTTCCTTGTGGACCTTGCCGCTCGAGGTCCGCATGTACCTGTGGGCTGCGCTGCTCGGTGTGCTCGGCATCCTCGCACGCCGGGCACTTGCCACGCTCCTGCTGCTCGCGCTGATCGGTGCGGGCCTCGTCGCGCCTGATCATATTCCGCTGGTGCCGATCCAGATGTTCCTGCAGCCCGCCGGCATGTTCGCACTGGGCGCTTTGTGCTACCTGCATCGCGACCGCATTCCGGCGCACTTTCTGCTTGTCGCTACTCTGGGTGGTTTGTGCTGGGTGTTGCGACCCACCCCGTTCTATCCGTTCGCATTTGCGCTCACCCTGACCGCATTCGTGTTCTGGTTCGCCTACCGGCTGCCATGGACAGGTTACAATCGGTTTGGCGATTACTCGTACGGACTCTATTTGTGGGGTTTTCCCGTGCAGCAGTCGGTCATGCACTTGTGGCCGAGCATGAAGGTTTACCAGAACTTGGCGATTAGCCTGCCGATCGCGTTGGCGCTCAGTGTTCTGTCGTGGCATATAGTCGAAAAGCCCGCACTCACATTGAAGCGCTGGCCGCGTCGCCTGCTCGAATGCCTGCCTCGCAGGCGGTCCGCCAAGCTCCCCGCTGCGCGTCAGGCGCCTTCCCGACAGGCCGTACCGATTCGACCACCGGCAAATCTGCCATAGTCCGAATCAACCACGCGCGCGCTGTTCGGCGCTGGTGAGCGCGACCTTGTCGCGCAGGTAGACGGGCAATGCATGCTCGGCGGCGACGCCTT
>CAYWZC010000206.1:0-2879 GCA_964462745.1 uncultured Rhodanobacteraceae bacterium | reverse complement strand
GGCGAAGGCTACCGCGGTATCGACAGCGAGCTCGACGCCGCGGTGCATGCGCTCGCCGAACGGATCGGCGCGCCACGCGAGCGATGACGCATCGCGACACAGCCACGATCCTCGACCGGCAGCTCCCGAAGCCTGCCCGCCAGGTCATCCGATATCGGCGCCACCCGGCGCCTTGAACGTCAACGTGGCAAGAATCTCCCGCCGCCAGGGTTCCTGCGCGAACACACCGCGCAGGCGCCGGGTCACCATGCTCACGCCGTGCATGAGGATGCCGCGCGACGCGATGCAGGCGTGCGTGGCCTGGATCACGACGGCAACGCCGCGGGGGTGAAGGACCCGCTCCAGCGTGTCGGCGATTTCCGCCGTCAGGCGCTCCTGGATCTGCAACCGGCGCGCCTGGGCGTCGACCAGCCGCGCAAGTTTGGAGATGCCGACCACGCGATCAGCCGGCAGATACGCGACATGGGCGACGCCACGTATCGGCGCCATGTGGTGTTCGCACACCGATTGCAGCGGAATGTCGCGCAGCAGGACCAGGTCGTCGTAATCGGCCGGGTCGAACGTGCGACCGAGAATCTGCTCCGCATCCAGCGCGTAACCGCCGAACCATTCCTCGTAGGCACGCACGACACGAGCGGGTGTTTCGAGCAAGCCCTCGCGGTCCGGTCGATCGCCGGCCCAACGGATCAGGGTGCGCACGGCCGCCTCCGCTTGCTGGCGCGTAGGGCGGGCGTTGTCGGGCTCTTGCGTGGCTTGTGCAGACGCGGTTTCAGGGACACGGCAACGGGCATCGAGCGGCATATCGAGCATCGTGCGATCCTCCATCGAAGATGTCCCTTGCAGATGCGGCAGCGCCGACGAGGTTCCCGCGGTCCACACGGGGCACCGGGAACCCATCGCCGTTGTTCCGCATCCAAGTCACACGCTTGCCCGCGAGCGGGCCGTATTGCGATGGTCCCTGCAACGCTGTCGCAAGGAACCGGCGACGCGTTTCCGGCATCACTCCGCTGAAACCGATCAGGAGATCACTCATGGCCCACGACGACACGCTGCATCCCGGTCCCGATCTTGCCTGCGGTGTACCGCTTTTCGACGTACCCCGCGATGGTGTGTTGGTCGGGCATGTCGATGGCGTGCCAGTCCTGTTGTCGCGCAGCGACGACGGCGTGCATGCGGTGGGCGGTGTCTGCACGCACTACGGCGCTCCGCTGGGCGAGGGTCTGGTCGTCGATGGCTGCATTCGTTGTCCCTGGCATCACGCCCGCTTCAGCCTGCGCAGCGGCGCCGCGCTGCGCGCGCCCGCATTCGCCGCCCTGCCGAGATGGCGCACCGAACGGGTCGGCGATACGGTGTTCGTGCGTGGACCGGACGCGACACCAGCCGAATCGACACCGATATCGACATCGACGCCGAAACGCATCGTCATCATCGGCGGTGGAGCAGCGGGATTCGCCGCCGCGCAACGTCTGCGCGAGCTCGGTTTCGATGGCGGTCTGACCCTCCTGAGCGCGGACAACGCCGCACCTTGCGACCGCCCCAATCTGTCCAAGGATTACCTCGCCGGGACCGCGCCCGAAGACTGGATTCCGCTGCGGGGCGAAGAGTTCTACGCGGAACAGCGCATCGATCTGCGACTGGACTGCGAAGTCCGCTCGATCGATACCGCCGCGCGCCGCGCACTGACCACGGACGGTGCGCAATTCGACTACGACGGTTTGCTGATCGCGACCGGCGCGGAACCGCGTCGCTTGCCGTTGCCGGGCTTCGATCCGCCCAACGTGTTCGCGCTGCGTTCACTCGGCGATGCGCGCGCGATCATTGCCGCCTGCGCAACGGCGCGCACGGTCGCATTCGTCGGCGCGGGCTTCATCGGCCTGGAGGCGGCGGCCGCGTTGCGCGCACGCGGTTTGCGGGTACACGTCATCGCACCGGAAGCGGTGCCGCTGGAGCGCGTGCTGGGCGCCTATATCGGCAACTTCCTGCTACGCCTGCATCGGAAACAGGGCGTGATGTTCCACCTGCAAGCGCAGGTCAGGAGCTACGATGGTGCGCGGATCGTGCTTGACCGCGGCGAGTCCGTGCCCGCCGATATCGTCGTGGTCGGCGTCGGCGTCACGCCGCGCAGCCAACTGGCCGAGGAAGCGGGCATCAACGTTCGCAACGGCATCCTGGTCGACACGAATCTGCGAACCTCGATTCCCGGTGTCTACGCCGCCGGCGACGTGGCGCGCTACCCTCATGGCGCCGACGACATCCGCGTCGAGCACTGGGTGCACGCGCAACGTCAGGGTCGGACCGCGGCGGCGAACCTGATCGGCCGCAACGAACCCTTCACCGACGTGCCGTTTTTCTGGACCCACCACTACGGTGTCGATCTGCGTTGCATCGGGCTGACCGCCGGCTGGGACGAAATCCGCCTCGAAGGCGACCTGGACGCACAGGATTTTCTCGCCCGCTACTACCGCGCGGGAACCCTGATCGCCGCCACCTCGGTCGGGCGCGATCGGGACAATCTGCGGATCGAGGTGGAACTGGAACACGCGGTGGGCAACGCCTGAGCGGTAGCCGCAACTGATCAGTAGCTGATCAATGGCGAGGGCAAGCGGCCTGCGTTACCGTCACTGTCATTCTGGCGAAAACGTCACCTTGGCCTCCGATCGGGTCAGCGAATCAGCCGCCCGGATTCACACAGCCTGTGACGCGAAGGCATCGCGACCGAAGCCGGCTGTTACGTGACCCCACACCGGACGAGACAGGCCCTACGCGATGCGACGGGCTAGAATCGGGCTTTCGCTCGCGGCGCGGGAGACCGGCCTTCGTGGAAAAGAAGATCACCCACTACGACAAGCCGGCCGGTGGCTGGGATGCGCTGAAGTCCA
>CAYWZC010000205.1:0-3041 GCA_964462745.1 uncultured Rhodanobacteraceae bacterium | reverse complement strand
GCGAGTTCCTTGCCGAAATTGCGCGACAGGCGCAGCGTCGACACCCGCGCATCGGCTGCGCGCAGGTCGCAGAGGATCGCCCACGTTCCATCGTCGCTTCCGTCGTCGACGTACAACACCGTGCAGTCGAGACCCGGCCGGCCCTCGGCCGGTGCCGCGAGGTCGTCGAGCATGGCGGCAAGCCGTGCGTGGAAAGCACCGAGGACCTCGCTTTCGTTGTGCGCGGGTACGACGACGGCGAGCGTTTGCATGATCGGATTCGAGCGAGTGCGAGCGATGCATCCTAGCCGATGCGGGGCCACGGTCGCGCCATCGCGCGAGTTTGGTCGCCCGGACCCGTCGGCGCGGGCCCTCCTGGCGGAAGGTGGTTGTGCCGATCAATTAATTCGATTATTCTAGAAATATGAAATCAAAAGATGCTGTCGCCGCGCTTGCGGCGCTCGCACATGCGAGCCGTCTGGCGCTGTTCCGGCTGCTCGTGCAAGCGGGCCCCGGAGGCCTCGGCGTCGGCGACTTGCAAGTCCGTACCGGGATCGCGCCAGCCACCCTGACCCATCATCTGCACGCGCTGCGTCGGGCCGGCCTGATCGACGACGTGCGTGCGGGCCGCTCCATCCGTTGCCATGCCGACTATGCGCAAATGAACGCGCTGCTCGCGTTCCTGACCGAGAACTGCTGCGGCGACGCGTCGGCATGCGCGCCCAACCTCGCCTGCGAACCACCCCCGTCACCATCCCGCACCCGGAGAAACAAGGTATGAAACGCTTCCATGTCCACGTGAATGTCGCCGACCTCGAAGCCAGCATCCGCTTCTACGAGAACCTGTTCGGCGTGGCGCCGACGGTCGCGAAGCCCGACTACGCAAAATGGATGCTCGACGATCCGCGCGTCAACTTTGCGATCTCCGCGCGCGACCGCACGACCGGCGTGGATCATCTGGGTCTGCAAGTCGACGACCGCGAGGACCTCGAGATCCTCGGCCGGCGGCTTGCGGCGGCGGACGCGCTCGCGCTCGCCGAAACGGACACGAACTGCTGTTACGCGCGTTCCGACAAGTACTGGGCCGAGGACCCGCAAGGCCTGCGCTGGGAAACCTTCCGCACCCTGGGCGCGGCGACCGGCGACCACGAGCCGGCGGGCGGGGCGGGCTGTTGCGGTCCCCGAGTTCGCATGGCCAGCGAAGAGCCGGCGCACGCCCGTGATGCCGCATGTTGCGTGCCGGCAGCATCGCGGTCGGTGTCCTGCGGTGGCTGACAGGGAATCCGGCATGCCATTCCATGTCCTGTTCCTGTGCACCGGCAATTCGGCGCGCAGCATCCTCGCCGAGGCGCTGCTCGGCGTGATCGGCGAAGGTCGCTTCGCGGCGTTCAGTGCGGGCAGCCATCCCGCGGGTCAGGTACGGCCGTTCGCGGTCGAGCTTGCCGTCAAATTCGGCTATCCCGCGGAAAAGCTGCGCAGCAAGAGCTGGGACGAGTACGCCGCGGCCGATGCGCCATCCATGGATTTCATCATCACGGTTTGCGACAACGCGGCCGGCGAAATCTGTCCGATCTGGCCTGGTCATCCGGTCACTGCGCATTGGGGCGTGGCCGATCCGGCCGCGGTGGCGGGCGACGATGCCGCACGCCGGCTCGCCTATCGCGATGCATTCCTGGTCCTGCGCCGCCGGGTTGAGTTGCTGGTCGCCCTGCCGGATGAGCGCCTGCGCGGACTGGCGGCGGGAAGTGCCTTGCGCGAGATCGCCGAGTCCACGTCGTGAGCGAGGTGGTCGATATACAACCGTCGGCGCTCGGCGTGTTCGAGCGGGGCCTGAGCCTGTGGGTCGCCTTGTGCATCGTCGCCGGGATCGTTCTCGGGCGGCTCATGCCCGAAACGGTGCAAGCGCTCGGGACATTCGAAATCGCGCACGTCAATGTGCCGATCGCGATCCTGATCTGGCTGATGATCGTGCCGATGCTGATGAGCGATGAGTTTGCCGCGCTCGGCCGGGTACGTCGGCATTGGCGCGGCTTCGGCGTCACCTTGCTGGTCAACTGGGCGATCAAGCCGTTCTCGATGGCGCTGCTCGGCTGGATCTTCATTCGCCATGTGTTTGCCCCGTGGTTGCCGGCGGCGCAACTCGACAACTACCTCGCGGGCCTGATCCTGCTGGCGGCGGCGCCGTGCACGGCGATGGTCTTCTTGTGGAGCGAACTGGTCCGCGGCGAAGCCGGTTTCACCCTCACCCAGGTTGCATTGAACGACACGATCATGCTGTTCGCATTCGCGCCGATCGTCGCGCTGCTGCTCGGTGTCGCCGCGATCGCGGTGCCGTGGGCGACGCTGGTGTCATCGGTCGCGTTGTACCTCGTGTTGCCGCTCGCGATCGCGCAGATCGTGCGTGCGGCGCTTAACCGGCGCGCCGGAGCACTGGAGCGTGTCCTGCGACGCATGCAACCGGTGTCCGTGGTTGCACTGCTCGCGATGCTGGTGTTGCTGTTCGGATTCCAGGGCGAGGCGATCCTGCGCCAGCCGCTGGTCATCGCAATGCTGGCGATACCGATCACGATCCAGGTCGTGTTCAACGCGGGCCTTGCCTATGGCCTGAACCGTGCAGTCGGCGAACGGCATTGCGTGGCCGGACCGTCGGCCCTGATCGGCGCGAGCAACTTCTTCGAACTTGCCGTCGCGGTCGCGATCGGCCTGTTCGGTCTCGGCTCCGGCGCCGCACTGGCCACCGTGGTCGGCGTGTTGGTCGAAGTACCGCTGATGCTGGCGGTCGCCGCTGCCGTGAAGCGGAGTCGCGGCTGGTACGAGCGCCCTCTGGATCAGCGGAGCACATAGCACGCGCTTGCGCACGAGGAGATGCCCGGCGCCGGAAGGCCGCCTACGGCGGCGGCAGATAATGGGGCCCGCCGAGCTGGCGGGCCTGGCGCATGATCCACGCCGCGCGGCCCTGCATGTAGGAGGACGGGCGATCGACGCGGAGGCGGCGCGGGTTGGGTAGCGCCGCGGCGAGCAAGGCGGATTGATGTGGAGTCAGGCGCGCGGGCGACACGCCG
>CAYWZC010000204.1:0-3141 GCA_964462745.1 uncultured Rhodanobacteraceae bacterium | reverse complement strand
CGCCGAACTGCTGCTGCACCCCGACGACACCGCGCTGCGCCTCAACGGCTGCGGCCTCGCGATCGTCAATCCGCCGTGGCAAATCGATGAATGGCTCCTGGAATTGCTGCCAGTACTGCAGCAGATTCTCGCTCAAGGAACCAATGCAACGCACCGCGTCGAACGGCTGACGGGTGGATAGCAGCAGCCATAGCAGGTCGGTTAATCTCCATCGGCCACGACCATCGTACCCCATTTGCAGTACTGATCGGTACCCTTCTCATGCTGCTTGCGGCCGGTCTGATCGATGCTCAACGCTCCGCACTTGTCATCGGCCTGGGCACCTTGCGGCGTCGCCGTGATCGTGTAGCTGCTGGCACTGGCGCACACGGGTTTCAACTGGTAAGCGGCGGTATCTCCGTCGGGCGGCGATAGGAGGGTCTCCCCGCAAATCGACGTCGCCTTCGTGTAATCGTGATCCGTCGTGTAGACCCGCTCGAGGTTCTGCGTGGTTTGCAGGATGTCGGTCATGGCCTGCGCGCGGCGCGTCTTGCGCACGTGTTCGATGTAGCTCGGATACGCGATGGTCGCGAGAATCGCGACGATCGCGACCACGATCATCAGCTCGATCAATGTGAAGCCCCTGGTGCTGCGCACGATGTCACCTCGCTGATGGATCGATGATCGAAAACACCCCGCACCCTTCCCGATTTGCGGGAAGCGTGCGGCCAAACACCCTACCGCGCCTGCTTCCAGGAAATCCGCCCGCACGGCATTGGCGACTCAATGCCTGTGAAGGGATTCGGCAGCATCCACTTGCAATCGGCAAACCCGATTCCCGGTGTCTCCGGATCAGGACATTCCTCGGTCCCGTCCGGCATGCATTCGAACTGCGGGATCCCGCCAATGGTCGGCGTCGACACGACCGGGTTCGGCGAACCCTGCGGCGGCCCCGCACCCATGTCGATGCCGCTGGTGCCGAGCGGCGGCGCGACGCCGCCCGGCCAGCCGCCGGGCGGCGCGACTCCGGCATGCTTCGCGGCACCGCTCAGCGGATCGAGTTCCATCAGTGCGTTGAACCCGCCCGGCAGGCAGGTGCTGCCGATCGGCCGGAACGTGGCCGCGAGCAGGGTGCCGAGGATGATGGTCGGCTGGGCCAGCACGCGCTCGGCGCGCAACAGATCCGTGCCGGCTGAATCCAGCGGGTAACCGAGATCGAGATACCAACCAAGCTTGCCCGTGGTGAAATCCGCGGTCCGGTAGTCGACCGGATTGCGCGTGCTGCAGCGATAGCCTTCCGGGCAGGTCGGCTGGGTCGCGGTGCCGGTATCCGGATCGACCGAGAAGCCATGGCCATGGCCGTTGTAGCCGGTGATTTCCTGTTTCTGCAGCACCGCACCGTCGCCCCGCTCCAGTGTCGGTAGCGGACCGCAGCCTCCGGGATCGATCGCGTAGTAATCCGCGTCGCCGCAGGTGATGCCCGTGATGCTGCGATCCCACACGCCGTAGATGGTATCCACGAGCGGCGTTCCGTCGGTTTCTCCCTCGGCGGTTTCCGTGTACGCGGGGTCCGCGTCGTCGGTATTGAAATAGCGACCAGTACCGAAAATCACCATGGTACCGCCGATCGGGTTCGCGACCGTGTAGGCACCGCTGGTGATGGATTGCGGATGCCCGTTCGCGTCGGTCGCGGTGAACAGCGGCTCGCCGCCCAGGCCCACGCTCCAGGTGCCGCCGTTGTTCTCGAACTTCCACAGGTTGCCCTGGTAGTCGCCGGCATAGATCGTTTCCGCTACGCCGTCGCCGTCGCCGTCGACGATGACCGGCGTGGCAAGACCGTTCGGCTTCTCCGGGTCCACGGTTTCGGCTTCCGGTACCTCGATCTTCGCGACCTCCGCACCCGTCCCGAGATCACGGATGAACAGGATCGCCTTGCCGTTGACGCTGTTCATGCCGTTGCCGAACGCCGCGATCCACTGCGACGACGCGGGCGTACCGACCAGGCCCATCGCCGGCTGGCCGCTCAGGTAGCCCATGTCGGCATCGTCCGAACTGTTGAACTCCCACAGGAAGATGTCATCCGGGTCGGCCTCCGGATCGGAGACATCCAGCGCGTAGACCGCGCGCGCGCCGACGCCCGCGGAGCCGAGCAGCAAGGTCTTCCAGCCCAGTGTCCCGCCCGCCGGCGCCACGTACGCGTCACCGGTCACCGGTGTGCCGTCGACGAAATACCGATGCAGGTAGCCCGGCCGCGACAGCTCGGCGAGGTTGCCAAGCACCGCGTTGGGGATAAACGCGAACAGTTCCTTGCCGCCGGCACCGTAGCCGGCGTTGTCCTCGCCATTGATCGCATGTAGCATGCCGTCGTTCGCGCCGACGTAGATCACCGGATACTCGGACTTTCCGTTGACGAATTCCACGTAGGCATCCTTCCCTGCAACCCCATCAGGCAATTGCGCGTAGCCGTAACTGGTCTTGACCACGACCACCGGCGACGAGTTGAGGATGTCGCCGAACTTAAAGTACGGGTCCTCGTCGAACAGCCGGTCGCGGAACGGGCATGAGGCGGCATCGCTGCAACCGCTCGCGCCCCGTTCCTTGCTACTGTCGCCGCGCAGGAACGCGATCAGGTCCCCGGTGTCGATCGCGGCATCGAGGGTTCCGCGCAGGGTGTCGATCGAATCATCGGAAAGCTCGTCTTCCGTGAACTCGATCGCGTCGTAGCCGGTGTCCGATTTCTCTGCGACGAAGATGTTGCGACTTTCGGGCGCGGGGCGTTGCTCGCTCGCGCTCCAAACGCGCTTGGACGTATCGACGGCGAACGTGCCGTCGTCGGGATTGTAGACAACACCTTCAAGCGTACCGTCGCTGCGCAATGGGAAGGCATCTACGTCGCCTGCCCACGATTCGGCCTTGTAAACGGCCCGGAAGCCGAGCGTGGTGCCCAGCGTGAAGCGGCCGCTGCTGGTTGCGACACTCGCCGACGGCCGCGTGTCGTCGAGGATCGACTGGAACGCCTCGTCGAGCTGTGCGCGCAGCCCCAGCGCATTGGTCACCAGGAAGTAGTTGTCCGGTTCGCCCGCGACCTTCGCGTCCCATTCGCCCTCGTCCGGCAAGCCATTCGCATTGGAATCATTGAAACCGCCGTACTTCGCGGCAAAC
>CAYWZC010000203.1:0-3150 GCA_964462745.1 uncultured Rhodanobacteraceae bacterium | reverse complement strand
CCCTTCTCCCCGCGAGCGGGTGCATCTTTTTTTCCTTCTCCCCGCAAGCGGGGAGAAGGTGGCGCGCAGCGCCGGATGAGGGGCCACGGGCGTTGCGATGTTCGAGGTAACCGAAGTTGGTGATGTGACCTGCGGAAAGCGAGGTTGCACGATTCTGGAACGCAAGGGCGAAAAGCGCCCCTCATCCGCCTTCGGCACCTTCTCCCCGCCAGCGGGGTGCATCTTTTTTTCCCTTCTCCCCGCGAGCGGGGAGAAGGAAAGCATGCGCCTCGTCAGTGGGTGCATCCTGATTGCCCATTTCCCCGCCAGCGGGGTGCATCTTTTCTCCCTTCTCCCCGCAGCAGATGCATCTTTTTTCCTTTTCCCCGCGAGCGGGGTGCATCTCCTTTTCCCTTCTCCCCGCTCGCGGGGAGAAGGTGGCGCGTAGCGCCGGATGAGGGGCCGCGGGCGTTGCGATGTTCGAGGTAACCAAAGTTGGTGATGCGACCTGCGGAAAGCGAGGTTGCACGATTCTGGAACGCAAGGGCGAAAAGCGCCCCTCATCCGCCTTCGGCACCTTCTCCCCGCCAGCGGGGTGCATCTTTTTTTCCCTTCTCCCCGCGAGCGGGGAGAAGGAAAGCATGCGCCTCGTCAGTGGGTGCATCCTGATTGCCCATTTCCCCGCCAGCGGGGTGCATCTTTTCTCCCTTCTCCCCGCAGGCAGGTGCATCTTTTTTCCTTCTCCCCGCTAGCGGGGTGCATCATTTTTTCTTCTCCCCGCCAGCGGGGAGAAGGGAAAGAGCACGCGCCGCCCGTGGGAGAACGGAACGGATGTGCGCCCCGCGTCGTGCGGAAGGCTCCTCGGGCTTTACGCCGTGATCACAACTCGTCGTGGTGCACGATTGCGTTGAACACGAGTCGCCAGGCGCCGATCGTCTCGCCGCGCCAGATCGGGTTGTTCGCGAACAGCAGCACGTGGCCATCGCCGTAGCGTGCATCGACGACCGCGGCGTGTTCCGCGATTTCGTTCGCGCCGTCGAGCAGGCCGGAAATCAGCAGATCCTTCGCATCGGCGTAGCGCAGGATCACGCGCGGGCGCTGGTCGGGAGGAATCACGAACGGGTTGTTGCGTTCCTGCTCCGCATTCAGCGGCAGTGCCTGCCACGGCTTCGCCTGCGGCAGTTCCGGCGGTTCGGCGAACGCGCGGCCTTGCGGGATGTCTGCATCGTGCGGGCCGCCGCGCCCGGTCGGGCGCTCGTAATCGTCCTGGTTCGGCAGGCGCTCGCTGCCGCTGACCAGGTTCGACACGGTGAACGACTGGCCGTAGGCGCTGTACAGCGCGAGGCGTTCGCCGTAGCCGTCTGCGATCTTGCTGTCACGATCGACGAAGCGCGCCTCGAGGATGCTGCCGACGACTTTCAGGTTGTCGCGTGCCGCCTCGAACACGCCCGGCGCGAGGCCGACGTCGATCGCGAAGCGCGCGCTGTCCTGCGAGGTCACGAGCAGGCCGCCCGCATGCACGAAGCGCTTGAGGTTCTCGACGCCGCGCGCGCCGAGGCCGGGACGGATGTCCGCGGTCGCATCGATCCGGCCGAGGTTCGGAGTGAGTTCGGTCGTCTGCCACGGCAGCGGATCGCCCCACATCGGCAGGCCGTCGATGATGCGTCGCGTGCTCGTCCAGCCTACCGGCGCGAACAGGATCACGTCGTAGCGTGCGTTGAGGTCCGCTATGCCGGCGACGTCCTGGGTGCTGATGTAGTCGTATTCGACGCCGAGTCCATCGAGCGCCATGCGCCACCAGCCTTCGGTCTGCGTGCGCAGCCAGGTGTGCATGAGTGCGATGCGCGGCAATCGCGCGTTGCGCATGCCGATGCCGGCGAGGCCGTCTGCGACCGCGATCGGCTCGCGCACGGCCTGCATCGCCGCATCGAGCACGTCGGTGTCGTCGACGCGCACCACCTCCACGTCGAACAGGTCGCCCATCGACCAGCCGGTATCGTCGTACGGATGTTTCTGCGGATCGCCCGGCGACCAGTACTGGCGATCGAGCAAGGCATCGGCGATGCGCGAATAGGGCTGGTCCATGCGCACGACGAAACTGCCTTTCGCGAACGTGCGCGGTGCGGTCTTCGGCTCGGTCCCCGGCTTCGTCGCGTCCTCGTCGGGCGGGGCATCCTTGTTCTTCCCGGCGCCGTCGTCGCCATCCTCCGCGCTTTCGATCTTCGGTACGTCCAGCGTGACCGGCCCGCTCGTGCGGCTGATTTCGACGTGCTGGCGTTGCAGCAGGCGCAGCAGTCGCGCTTGGGCCGCCGCGTTCTTCTCGTCCGCGCGCAACACGTACGCTGCGGGTCCACCCTCGTGCGGCTTCTCGATCGAACGCTTGCTCTTGCGATAGAAGTTCTCGAGGAATCCGGGTGCGTTGTCCGCGAAGTAATCGAGCGCCGTCAGCAGGCCGGTCTGCTGGTAATTGTTGTTGTTGCGCTGCGACCACGTGACCTTCGGCAGCGGCGGATTCGGCCGGTACCAGGTGCGTTGGTATTCATCGGGATCGAGGATGCGCTCGAGCGTGTCCGCGCCGCCGTTGCCGAAGGTTTCGTACAGGCGGCTGATGCCGTTGTGCATCGCGGCGATGAACATCAGGTAGCCCGGGCTCCAGGTGTCGAAGTCGCCATGGGTGAACACGCCGGGCATGCCGAAGCCGGTCATCTGCTGGACGTTGTTCCAGCCGAGTTGCTGCCATTCGCCGACCAGCAGCGGATCGATCCATGCGTTGTACGGCCCGTCGCCGACCGTGTTGTCGTACAGGAACGGCACCGACTCGTGCAGGTCGTGCAGCACCTGCGCGTGCCAGCCGACATAGGTGTCGAGCACGTTGCGCGTGAGGTTGAGCGTCAGCGTCATCGCGTCGCGGTTGTTGTCGTGGGCGACGTAGTGGCCCCAGTACATCAGCGGCGGGTAGTCGCGATCCGGATGCGCACGGTGCCAGCGGTACAGATCGACCATGCGATCGCGGCCGTCGGTCTCGACCACCGGCGTGATCAGGGTGATGACCTTCGAACGGATCGCGCGGATGTACGGCGCATCGTCCACCGCAAGCCGGTACGCGAGTTCCATGAGCGCGGTCGGCGAGCCGGTTTCCGGCGAATGGATCGCGCCGGTGATGTAGTAGAT
>CAYWZC010000202.1:0-3213 GCA_964462745.1 uncultured Rhodanobacteraceae bacterium | reverse complement strand
AGGATGTCGTTCAGGCCCAGCGGTTCGGGCGCGAATACCTGGGCATGGCGCAACACGATCATGTCCATGGCGCGAGCGTGCGGTCTCGGCGCGATCCGCGTCAAGCCGCGGCTGCGGCCGCGGCGGGCGGCCGTTTCGATTCCGGATACCGGAGCACCGCGACGCCAACCGGTCCTTCCCGCACGCAAGCGCAAGGCGTGCGGGAACGCCGCGGCGGGCTATGCCCCCGCGGATTCCTATGGACAGGGCGAAGCGTCGAATCCGTTCGCGAATATCCGCTCCGCATCGGGCTGTCGCTCGAACGCGCCGATGTCCGTCGCCGAGCCGAACTCCCGCAGGTACGGGTCACCGCGCTGGTCGAAGTCGAGCGACTCCGAATTGTCGCCCTGATCGATCGCCGGGCTGCACGCAGGCAACTCGTGGGTTGCGGTCGGTCCACCGTTGTTCGCGAGCGGTACCAGCAGCGGATCATCGCTCAGCGTATCGCCCGGCAACGTCACATTCGCGCTCGCCACCGTCACGAGATTGTGGTCCCCGCTGACGGTCAGCGGATCAACCGCGTAGGCGACCGGAGCGAGGTCGGCATCCGCCGGCGCGGTGTTGTTCGCCACGAGCGTGCTGTACAGGAACGTCACGTAGCCGCCGCCGCTCGTCGCCGCTGCCCCGCCGCCGACGTGACTGGCATGGTTGAATGCCAGCGTGGAAGCCGCGCCGTAGACCGAACTCACGATGGAAACGACACCGCCGCCGTAGCCGACACCGTTGCTCTCGCCACCGCCAAGCGCCGAGTTGCCGCTGACCGTGCTGTTGACGAGGTACAGGTTGCCGTAATATCCATACCCGAACGTCGCAAGCCCGCCGCCGCGGGCGACCCCGTTCGATGCGCTCGCCGATTGCACGATGTTGTCGCGGATCGTGCTCGATTCGGACTCGATCACTCCGAACGCGTGCGCGCCGCCTCCCTGGATGAAACAGGCACCGCAGTCTGCCGTCGTCGCGTTCCCGCTGATCGTGCTCGCGGCCAGGGAAACGCCGCCCGGCACGGCACCCAAGCCATCGCCGGATTGGATGCCGCCGCCGTAACTCCAGTAGTTCGTCGAATGTGCGGTGTTGCCATGGATCAGGCTGCGCGTGACTTCAACCAATCCACCATTGGCATGGATGCCACCGCCGTAGGCCGTCCCGTCCACCGCGGTGGCAGTGTTGCCGGTTACCGCGCTGTCGATCACCTGCACGTTCCCCTGCGCAAACAAGCCGCCGCCGCGCGCATAGGTGGATCCCACCCCCGTCGCGACGTTGCCCTCGATTGAACTGCCATCGGAAAGGGTCGCATTGCCACCGACATAGGCGCCGCCGCCGAGTACCCGACCGTCCGCGGCGGAACCCGTGTTGCCGCTGATCGTGCTCGATACCAGTTCGAGGTTGCCCAATACATCGACGCCGCTGCCGTATGCACCGGCGTTGCTGCCGTCGCCGGCTTCGCAGCCGGTCACGCGGCTGCCGGACAGGACGAGATCGCCGGAAGCATATATGCAACCGCCATAACCGAGGGCGTTATGGCCATTGGCGATCGTCAGGTCCTTGATCGTCAGGGCTGAACCACGGTCTTCGAAGACCAGATCGGCAGCGCCTCCGTCGATCGTCAGTGCGTCGCGACCCGGACCCTGGAGAGTCAGTTCCGACAAGTTCGTATACAGGCGACCGCTGGTCAGCGTGATCGTGGCGCAATCCAGGCCGGTGAGGTCGATCGTATCGCCGCTGGCCGCGGCAGCCAGCTCGTCACGCAGGCTGCCAGGCCCCGCGTCGTCGCAATTGATCACCGCCCGCACACCGGGCGACCGGGAACCCGCCGCCGCTGCGGATGGCTGTGCATCCACGCGATTGCGATTGTGCTGGCCTGGCGTGCGCAAGAGTCGGACCGGAACGAAAGCATCCCGGTTGGAGTTGGCCGCGACGCGCGGCGTGTGGGCACCGAATGCCGGGCCGCTGTTTGCGGCGCCGATGTCTACCGAGCCGAATGCAAGCGCCAGGCCGGCGGCCAGTGCGGTGACGCGAGGCAATGTTGGATGGTCATTTCGTGCGCGAATCATGGCGCCTCCTCCCCGAGGGTGTGTGATTTGGGAAGGCCTCCGATCCCGATCCGTGGCCAGGGCGGCATCGGTCGAAGTCCTTCCATGGCGCGAGCCGCAGGGGATCGCATCCGGCATGATACCTGCTCCAGGATGGGAACGGCTCGCCGGAGGCCGGGCGAATTCCGTGAGCGATGCGTGGCATCGGCGCGGCCACCGCGCTACGCTGCACGCATGACCGAACTGCAGCGGCGCGACATCGCGCTCGAACCCGACGACATCGGGCGCCTTGCGAACCTGTGCGGCCCGTTCGACCAGCATCTGCGCCAGATCGAACTGCGCCTCGGCGTCGGCATCGCGAACCGTGGAAACCTGTTTCGCCTGAGCGGCGAGGAGAAGGCGATCGCACTCGCCGAACGGGTTTTGCGTGACCTCTACGATGCGAGCGCCGGGGAGGTCCTTACCGGTGCGCAGGTCAACCTGCGACTGGCGGAGTCCGGCATCGAGGCGCTGGAAGCGGACGCGGCGGCGGGCGCCCAGGAAGTCGTGATCCGGGTCAAGCGCGGCACGATCCGCGGCCGCGGCGCGAACCAGGCGCGTTACCTGCATGCGATCGCGATCCACGACGTCAACTTCGGCATCGGCCCGGCCGGCACCGGCAAGACCTATCTCGCAGTCGCGATGGCGGTCGACGCGCTCAACGACAACCGGGTACAGCGCCTGGTCCTCGTGCGACCGGCCGTCGAGGCCGGCGAAAAGCTCGGCTTCCTGCCCGGCGATCTCAGCCAGAAGGTCGATCCGTACCTGCGTCCGCTGTACGACGCGCTATACGAGATGCTCGGCATCGAAAAGGTCACCAAGCTCATCGAACGCAACGTGATCGAGATCGCGCCGCTCGCCTACATGCGCGGCCGCACGCTCAACGACTCGTTCGTGATCCTCGACGAGGCACAGAACACGACCGTCGAGCAAATGAAGATGTTCCTGACCCGGGTCGGGTTCGGGTCGGTCGCCGTGGTGACCGGCGACATCACCCAGACCGACCTGCCGCGCCACGTGCGCTCGGGCCTGCGCGACGCGATCGAGGTGCTGCGCGAGATCGACGGCGTGAGTTTCACGTTCTTCACCGCGAAGGACGTCGTGC
>CAYWZC010000201.1:0-3218 GCA_964462745.1 uncultured Rhodanobacteraceae bacterium | reverse complement strand
GCGGCGACGTGGCGCGCGCGGGCGCTGAATGCGCCGTCGCCGGGTTCGCCGGTGCCGGCGTGGCGCTCGAGTTCGGCGACGAGCCGTTCGAGGCCGTCCCGCGTGCGTGCGGAGAGCCAGATGTGCGGCACGCCGTCGCGAAGTTCGGTTCGAGCGCGGGCTGGTTGAAACGCATCGCGGCGGAAGTCGTTCCTGCCCATGTTCGTGCGGTCTTGTGGTAGCGCCGGCAGACGCGATGCTTCTGGCGCTGAATCCACAGGCGCATCGGCGAGGTCGATCTTGTTGTGCACGACGATGCGCGCGGTGCCGGGTGCGAGTTCGCCGGGCATCGCGGCGTCGTCATTCGTCGCCGCGTCGACGACCACGATCGCGAGATCGGCGCGTTCGAGTTCCGCTCGCGCGCGGCGGATGCCTTCGCGCTCCACCGCGTCGCCGGATTCGCGCAGGCCGGCGGTGTCGACGAGAGTCAGCGCGATGCCGTCGAGGTCGATCGTCTCGCGCAGCACGTCGCGCGTGGTGCCCGCGATCTCGGTGACGATCGCGCGATCGCTGCGCGCGATCGCATTGAGCAGGCTGGACTTGCCGACGTTCGGCGCGCCGACGATGACGACGTGCAAACCATCGGCGAGACGCACGCCGCGCCGCGCACCCGCGAGCACCTCGGCGAGCTGCGCACGCAGCGCTTCGAGGTCGCCGACGAGTTCGGGCGCGGCGAGGAAATCGATGTCCTCGTCCGGAAAGTCGATCGCGGCCTCGATGTGGCTGCGCAGCCGGATCGTGGCCGCGGTCAGCGCGTGCACGCGGGTCGAGAACTCGCCGTCGAGACTGCGCAATGCGGCGCGCGCGGCGGCTTCCGAACCGCTCGCGATGAGGTCCGCGATCGCCTCGGCCTGGGCGAGGTCGAGCTTGCCGTTCAGGAACGCGCGTTCGGAAAACTCGCCGGGTCGCGCCGCCCGCGCGCCGAGTTCGATGGTGCGTGCGAGCAGGAGCCGCAGCATCACCGGGCTGCCGTGCGCATGCAGTTCCAGCACGTCCTCGCCGGTGAACGAATGCGGCGCCGGAAACCACAGCAGCAGCCCGCGATCGAGCACGTCGCCGGCCGCATCGCGGAATGCGCGGTAGTGCGCATGGCGCGGCGTCGGCGATGCGCCGAGGAAAGTCGCCGCGATCGCACCCGCGTTCGCGCCCGATACACGCACGATGCCGACCCCGCCCGCGCCGGGCGGCGTGGCCACGGCGGCGATCGTGTCGGCGGCGGCGTTCATCGCATCAGGCTTTGGCGCCGGCCTCGATGCGCCGCGTGATGATCCATTGCTGCAGCAACGACAGGCCGGTGTTGACCGTCCAGTACAGCACGAGTCCGGCCGGGAAGAACGCGAACATGATCGAGAATGCGACCGGCATGATCTTCATCATCTTCGCCTGCATCGGATCCATGCCGGCGGTTGGCGTGAGGTATTGCGTCGCGAGCATCGCGGCCGCGTTGAGCACCGGCAGCACGTAGTACGGATCGGGCGCGGTCAGGTTCTGGATCCAGCCGATGAACGGCGCCTGGCGCAACTCGACGCTTTCCAGCAGCACCCAGTACAGCGCGAAGAACACCGGGATCTGCACCAGCATCGGCAGGCAGCCGCCGAACGGATTGACCTTCTCCTTCTTGTACAGCTCCAGCATCGCCTGGTTCATCTTCTGGCGGTCGTCGCCGAAGCGTTCCTTGAGCGCGGTGATGCGCGGTTGCAGCTTGCGCATGCGCGCCATCGAGCGGAACTGCGCCTCGCTGAGCTTGAAAAAGCACGCCTTGATCAGCAGCACCAGCAGGATGATCGCGAAACCCCAGTTGCCGGTCAGCTTGTGGAACTGCGACAGCACCCAGTGCAACGGCTGGGCGATGATCGTGAACATGCCGTAGTCGATGGTCAGGCCGAGGCCGGGTGCGATGTCGCCGAGCTGGTTCTGCAATTTCGGTCCGACATACAGACGCGCACTCGTGGTTTGCGTCTGGCCCGGCGCGACCGTGATCGGCGCCGACAGCGCGCGCACGAGATAGCGCTTCGCGCCGTCCGCAGTGACGCTCGCGGTCGTGTAGGTATCGGTCTCCGCGGCATCGGGAATCCACGCCGCGAAGAAATAATGTTGCAGCATCGCGGCCCAGCCGCCCGCGAACGTCGCGTTCAGCGGCTCGTCGGCGAAGTCCTCGAACTTGAGTTTCTGGAACTTGTCCTCCGGGCTGTACCACGCCGCGCCGACGAAACTGTAGCGCTCGGTGTTCGCATAGCCCTTGATGCCGTGTGCGTCGATGATCGGCGGCACGCGCTGCAACTGGCGATACGCATTGCCGGCCCACGCCGCGACGCCGTGGTTGCTGATTTCCTGGCGCTGCTCGACGACGTAGCTGCCGCGCGTGAACACGAACACCTTGCGCACGCTGACGCCCGACGGATCGGTCCAGGTCAGCGGCACCTCGACGCGTTCGGCGTCGCCGAGGCTGTAGCTCGTGCGTTCGGCCGTGAACGACGTCTGGTGATTCGGCGCGGGCGTGCCCGGCACGCCGACGAGGCCGCTCTGCGCGGCGAAGAAATGTTCCGCGTCATCGGCGAGCAGGCGCACCTTGCGGGTCTTGTCCTCGAGCGTCACCGGGTAATCGAGCAGTTCGGCGACGACGACATTGCCGCCGAGCGTGTCGATCTCGACGCGCAGCACGTCGGTGGTGACGACCACGCGCGGGCTGGCCGGAGCGGTTTCCTTCGCGGGCGGCGGTGTCGGGGAACCGGCGCCGTCGGCGGTCGCGGCCGGGATATCCGCGCCGCCGGTCGGTTCGGCGGCGGGCGCCGTCGCGGCCGGAACCGCGGCATTCGGCACCGTCGCGTCGGTACCGGCCGATGCAGGCGGCGCGGTGCTGCTCGCCGCAGTGGTCGTGGTCGCGACCGCATCCGCGGGCGGCGGGCCGTAATCCCGGTTCCACTGCAACCACATCAGGTAACCGAGGAACAGCAGGGCGATCAGGAGCAGGTTGCGCGGATTGGTCATGGCGGATTTCGATGGGGGCGAGCCGCTGATCCCGCAAGGCGGCGCGGAAATTCCGCGATCGCGCGGTGCTGCGACGGCAAAAAGGGCGGGAAGGCGGCAAACAGGCGCGCATTGTGCCGGGGACGCCCGCGGCCTTCAATGCGCCGGTACGCGGGCGATGCGGCGGTTTGCCGGAATGGCGTGATTATAGC
>CAYWZC010000200.1:0-3219 GCA_964462745.1 uncultured Rhodanobacteraceae bacterium | reverse complement strand
CACGTGGAAGCTCGACACCAGGTTCGGGCCGCCGTTGCCGACGTACAGGCGCACGGTTTCGCCGACGTTCGCGGTGATCGACTGGTCGCCGGTCAGCGCACCCTCGCGGCCGTTGAACAGCACGTAGGTCGGGTTCTCGTCGATCGCCTTCTGCATGTCGAAGCCCTGGTGGCCCTTCTGCCGGTACTTGCCGGTCGTGTAGAAGTCGCCCTGCATCACGTAATACTCGTGATCGACCGGCGGCATGCCTTCGGGGGGCTCGACGAGGATCAGTCCGTACATGCCGTTGGCGACGTGCATGCCGACCGGATCGGTTGCGCAGTGGTACACGTAGATGCCGGCGTTGAGCGCCTTGAACGTGAACTGCGATTCGTGGCCGGGCGCGGTGAAGCTCGAGGTCGAGCCGCCGCCCGGACCGGTGACGCCGTGCAGGTCGATGTTGTGCGGCATCTTCGATTCGGGCGAGTTCTTCAGGTGGAACTCCACCGTGTCGCCCTGGCGAATGCGGATGAAGCTGCCGGGCACGGTGCCGCCGAAGGTCCAGAACGTGTAGTTGACGCCTTCGGAGATCGGCATCTCCTGCTCGATGACTTCGAGTTCCACGATGACCTTGGCCGGATAGTCTCGACCGGTCGGTGGCGGAACCTCGGGTGGGCTGGTCAATACCGCATGGATCGGTTCGCCTTGTGGTGGGCCGAAATCGCCATGCAGCGCCGCGGACCCGGACGCGGTGCCCGGGTCGGCAGCTGCCTCGGGCAGATCGACCTCGACCTTGTGGGAACACGCCGCCAGGCCAATGCCGAGAACCACGAATGCGGCAAGGATCCTGTCCTTCATCGCGATCTCCTCCCGTCGGACGCTCGCACGTTGCCAGCTTGGCCGCAGTCGTCGTTCGGGTCAAGACATCGAAATGCGGCGTCTTGTCGCTGCGGGCGGGACAAAAAAAGCGCCACTCCGTGGCGCCGAATACAGCCCTGACGTGAAAGTGGACGAGGAATCAGGCGGCGCGGGCCGTCTCGCCGTTCGTCATCCATTGTGCCGTCTGCTCCGCGGGCAGGGTTTCCTTGAGCGCGCGCAGCGTGCGCATGACCTGGCGGTGCAACTCCTGCTGTTCGGCGAACGGCGAATCCCGCGTCTCGTGATAGGCGACGCTGAGCCAGAGCGCGAGGCCGCGCATGCGGATCTGCAGGTTCTCCGAGCGTGCGCGCTCGATGCCGATGCTGGTACCCGAACCCCACGGCGAATACTTCTCCTCGGGCGGGGTCGCGTACAGGTGGGGGAACTCGCTTTTCGCGGCACTGGCGAACTCGCGCATCGCGATTCCCGCGAGCTGGCGCCGGGTCGGGACGGGCATGAGCTGCACGACCTTGTCGATCTCGCGGTACTGGCGGCGCAATTGCATCGCGCGCGTCAGCGCAATGAGGCGTGTAACGAGATGCATGAACGTCTCCGTTGCAGGCAGTGATTCCCCGGAACCCCGCTCACCCGATGGTAACGCCGGAATGCGATTCGGGGTGAAGATCGTGTCACAAAATGCCACTTTCAGTCAGTTTTTGCCAGCGCCTCGCCACCCACGAACGGATTTGCTTTCTCTGGCATAGAAAAACATATGTGAATCAGCGGCTTGTGACAGACACCTAAGATGCGATCTCTTGGTGGGGCGCGCCTTCGACCCAGGTTCCCAGCGCCTCGCCGACCTGTACCGGCTGTTCCGCGACGAGTCCGGATCGCCATGCGAAGTTCGCGTTCGGCAGCAACACGATCACCGTGGAGCCCATGTTGAAGCGCCCCATCTCCGCGCCGCGTTCGAGGCGGATGCCATGGCCGCGCCAGTCGCGGCGCTGCACGCGCTTCGCATACGGCGGGATTTCCAGGCCGCTCCAGACCGTCGACACGCTCGATACCAGCATCGCGCCGACCAGGACCACCGCGAACGGGCCGCGTGCTCCGTGGAAATGGCACACGAGCCGCTCGTTGCGCGCGAACAGGCGCGGGATCGCCGCGACCGGGCCCGGCGCGACGCTGAACAGGCGACCCGGCACGTGCAGTGTTTCCAGCAGCTCGCCGGCCAGCGGCATGTGTACCCGATGGTAGTCGCGCGGGCCGAGGTACACGGTTGCGAAGCGACCGTCGCGGTAAGCCGCGGCGAGTTCCGCATCGCCGAGCAGTTCGGCCGCGGTGTAGTCGCGGCCCTTGGCCTGGAAGATGCGCCCGGCCTCGATCGCGCCGGCCTGGCTGATGCGTCCGTCGGCCGGGCACACGAGGCAGTCCGGATCGGCGTCAATCGGCCGCGCATCCGCGCGCAGCGCACGCGTGAACATCGCGTTGAAATCGGGATAGGCGTGTGGGTCAGCCTGCGCGGCCTCGGCAAGATTGACGTCGTAGCTGCGCACGAACCAACCGATCAGGGCGTTCTTCCACGGTCGCCAGGTCCAGCGCGTCGCCGCATGCACGATGCGCGTCAGCAGCCGTTGCGGTACGAGGTACTGCGCGATGACGCCGAACCGCATCAGCGCCAGTCCATGAGCGCTTCGAGATCCGCGGCGATGCGCGCCGCATCGAACGGCGGGCGCACGAGTCCCGCCTGGTTGCCGTCCGGGTCGATGAGCACGGCCGATGCGCTGTGATCGACGTCGACGCCGCCATCGGCATTCTGCGTGCGCGTGTAGAGCAGGCCGAGCGCCGAAGTGACGTGGCCGAGTTCCGCGTCCGTGCCGGTCGCGGCGACGAAGTCCGGGCTGTAGAAACCGACGTAGCGCGTCAGTTGTTCCGGCGTATCGCGTTCGGGATCCACGGAGATGAAATCGACGCGCAGCCGGTCGGTCCTGCCGTCGGCTTCGAGCCGCTTCCATACCTGCTTGAACGCGGCCAGCGTCATCGGGCACACGTCGGGGCAATTGGTGAACCCGAAATACGCGAGCGTCCAGCGTCCCTTCCAGTCGGCGAGGGTCAGCGATTCGCCGTTCGCACGGGTCAGGTGGAAGTCGGGCAGGGGACGCGTGGTCGGGAACAGGGTGATCGCCTGGAGTTGCGGCGGCGCGGCCGGCGCAAGTGCGCGCGCGCCGACCAGGAAGCCGAGCGCGGCCGCGAACGCGGCGATCACGATCAGCCATGGCGCAAGCGAGCGCCCCGTCATCATGGGTCGGGTTCCGCGGAAGCGATTCATGGGTCGATTATAAGCGACCGCAGGTGCGGCAACCGGATGCCGTGCCGCCCGTT
>CAYWZC010000199.1:0-3224 GCA_964462745.1 uncultured Rhodanobacteraceae bacterium | reverse complement strand
ACTCGCACCCCGTAGAGCGGAGCTTGCTCCGCTGCTTCTCGCTCTTCTGCACCACTCGAGCCGAGCAAGCTCGGCTCTACGGGTGGGTCGGGCTTACGACGATCCCAATGCCTCGCGCAGCGGATCGAGCAGCGCGCCGTAACGTGCGGTGCGCGCGGTGTTGCGGCGCATCGGTTCGCGGACCTGGGCGGCGCTCACGGTGCGGACGCGGCGCGTGGCTTCGTGCGGGCGCAGGCAGGCCGGGTCGAACGGCAGGTCGCAGAATGCGAGCAATGCGCGGATGTTCTTCTCCGGTTCGGCGAGCAATTCCTCGTAGACGACATCGGTGAAACGCGCCGGATACAGGTCGCGCCACGCGCGGCAGGCGCGATCCCAGGATTTCCAGTACGCGGCGAGATCGTCGAAATCGTAGCTGTATTCCTGGCCGCCATAAAAGAGCTGCTTGTAGCAGGACCAGCAGGTCTCGACCGGATCGCGACGCACGTTGACGACGCGCGCGCCGGGCAGCATCGCGAGCGCGGCACCCGCATACAACCAGTTGTCCGGCATCTTGTCGGTGAAGCGTGGCTTGTCCCGGCGCCAGTGCGCCGTGCGCGCGAGGTAGTCGGCTCCGAGGCGTTGCCAGTCGGCCGGCGACGCATCGCCGAACCAGTCGGGGAACGGCCGGCGACGGCGCTCGCTTTCCTCGCGCAACACGAAACCGAGGTGGCTGAGTTCGCTCGCGCCTTCCACGTCGGGATGTGCCGCGAGCACCTGTTCGACGAGCGTGGAACCCGAACGTGGCAAGCTGACGATGAGGATGACTTCCCGCCCCTGTTCCGGGTCCGGCGCGGGCGCATCGATCGCGCGGGTTGCCGCGATTGTCGCGTCCACGTGGCGATCCAGCGCAATCGCGGACCACCGGACCGAACGCCGCACGCTGCGGTTCGCGTCGCGCAGCAATGCAAATGCCTCGTCGGTTTCGCCTGCGTCCTCGCACGCCTTGGCGAGGGCGAACTGGATCGGAATGCGGTCGCGGGCGACGAGGTCCGGTTGCGCGAGCAGGTCGCGCATCGCGCGGCGGTCGCCTTCTTCCATCGTGACCGTCTTGAGGTTGGCGAGGCTGACCCAGGCATCGCCATGTCGGGGCCGCTCGGCGAGGGCCGCGCGATACTCGCCGGCCGCTTCCGCGATGCAACCCAACTGGACGAGGATATTGCCGAGCGCGACACGCGACGCGGCAAGCCGGTACACGAGATCCGGGCGATAGCCGCGTGGCAACTCCGTGCCCGCATCGGCCACGCCGAGATCGGCGGACGACCATGCCGCGCACGCGTCCGGTTCGCGCTCGCGGGTCCTGCGCCAGAGATCGCGAGCCGCCTGCAATTCGCCCGCGATCGCGAGCGCGTTCGCGAGATCGTTGAGCGCCGGCATCGAGTCGGGTGCAAGCTGCACTGCGCGCTCCAGGCTCGCGACCGCCTGGCGGTCGGCGCCACGGCAACTTTCGATGCGCCCCGCGATCCGCAACAACTCCGGACGATCAGCGGATTCCCCGCGGACGGTAGCGATCGCGGCTGCCGCGGAGTCGAGGTCGCCCATGCCGATTTTCGCGCGCGCTTCCTCGATCGCATGGGTCAAGAAGGCGGAATCGGTGGCGGCAGATGCTGGGTTCGGGGAGTTCATGCGGCGAACGGAGCGGTCCCGGTGTCGGATTCAAGAGAAGCGATGCGCCATTATCCGTTCATTCGCTCGGGTACGCATGCCGTCAGGCCATCCGTCTCGTCCCGGCACGGAGCGGAGCTCCGGCGCAATGACGGTCGGTCCGCCTTGTTCAGCGCAAGCAAGCACTTTCACGGTAGTCGGACCGTTGGCCCCGGACGTTCTCCAGCTTCACCGGAAGGCACCGACAACAGGATGGTGTCGACAAGAGAGCGGCGCGGTCGCCGCAACTCGTCATCCGGGCTCCGTTTGCGCGAATACCAAGTCCCTTTGCGTCGGCAGCCATTCGGGCCACGCTCCGAACTTGCGTTCGGCCCAGGCCAGTGCGGCGTCAATCGGTGCCTGCAGATGCTCGCGCACGAGGTGTGCTTCCTGCTCGCGCCTTGCGGGATCATAGGTCGCGTCGGTTTGCTTTGCGTTGCGGCGCATTTCCCGCTCGACGCGTTCGCGGGTCGCTTCCGCATCGACGTCGATGCCGAGCCAATGCTGCGCGGCGCGCACTCCCGCAACTGGATCCGCGACGAAGCGGCTTGCATCGAGGACACGCACGCTGGGTATTGCACGCAGCAGGCCCATGTGCAGGTGCCAGACCAGCGCACCGATTTCCAGTGGTTCGAGCGTCGCCGGCACCAGGTCGAAGCGTGCCGCGAAGCGCGATCCGGGATCCGTCGCATCGTGCATGGCCAGCAACCGCGACCGCGCACCACGCCCTTTCTTTGCACAGGATACGAGATACGCCGGAAGATCCGAGAACATCGTGATCGCGCGCGCGTCGGCATGCGACGCCAGCAAGTCGGGCGCAGCGGCCAGCATGACGTTGCTCGGCTTGTTGATCGTCACGCCGTTCGACTCGAACGCACGCATCGCGAGGGTAACGACGCAGTCGATCAAGCGTGTCCACGTTTGCGGGTCCCCCCCGGCCTGCTGCCGCGTGCGTGCGAATCCGTTGAAGGAGGTGAGTTCGCGCAGCACGCGAACCCGGTTGGGCATTTCCAGGCAACGCGCCATGAGGGTCGAACAGCAAAATGATGTGTGCAGGACGAAGCGCGGCGCCGGACGCAGCTCCGGCGGTGGCAGCGCGTCGGCGACTTCTTCGAGCCCGAAGGCGCAGCGCGTGCGGAAATCCAGCCATGGCTCGGCGAGAAACGGCACGTCATCGAGTCGCACATCGTCACAGTACGCGAAATGCAACTCACGACGATCGCGCTGGTAGCCGATGCACAGCCAGTGCGGATCGGCGACGACGGCATCGAGGGTGATGGGCGTCAAGGACATGACTCGCTGCGGAAACGACCTATATAGATCGCGGATGCCGGTTTGCCAAGTCGGCGCTTCCAGTAGAGCGAAGCTTGCTCCGCTGCTCTTCGTTCTTCCGCGCCATCCAAGCCGAGCAAGCTCGGCTCTACGGGATGCGGTGGTGTAGAGCGGAGCTTGCTCCGCTGCTCTGCCTTGAGCCCCACCAGAAAGACACAAAAAAGCGGCCCCGTTTCCGGGGCCGCTGAAGTGTTGCATAGAACGTTGGTTCG
>CAYWZC010000198.1:0-3274 GCA_964462745.1 uncultured Rhodanobacteraceae bacterium | reverse complement strand
GGCCAAACCCGGCAATCGCGAGCGACAGGCAAGTCAGGCGGACAACCGACTTGAATACGACATTCATGCGCGTTTTCCCCATGCTGTTTCCGGACCCTCGCGGTCGTCGCCGCATTGGCTCTTGATACCGATTGGCGCGCAAGACCCGCGCCTACCGGGGACGGCCGAGTCTAGCATACCGATCCGCGTGGTCGACCTGCGTTTGCGGCAAGTTGCGGTGACTTCGCCGGCTATGCGTTGCATCAGTAAACAAGCTTCGCGCCGAAGTCGCAATTGACCGACATGAGGTTCACATCGGATGCTCCGACATCGACACCCAGGACCCGAAGCAGCGGGCCAATGAGAGTCGTATCGAGGGCGTTGAAGACTGGTGCGAGTACCGGATTTAGAATAGACAGGACGAGACGCACTATGTCGGCCAGATTGTTTACGAGAGTGGATACGACAAGACCCGCAAGGCCGAGGCCATCAAGTTGCAAGCGCGTATGCAGGAGGTCCGGCGCGAAAAGCGCTGCAAGCGCGGAGCCGAGCAATTGCTGGCCCGTATCGACGCTCCAGGTCATGCCATCCTGCTCGGCAACGGGCACCTGCGGGTCGACCTCGAAGGTGTGCGACGCATCATTTGCGCGCACGACCGGGGCGCTGGAGTAGGCCTGAAGTTGAATGGTGAGCGCCGGAATCAGGATCACCTTCAGGCGCAAGCCAAGCAAGTCCGCGAACGCACTGCCATCGGCAATCGCATCATCGACGATATCTTGCCAACGCTCATCGTCGTTTTCGTAGGTATCCTCGGGCAGGTTGCCGAGGAAGGCCGCGAGTGCGCCGGGTCGCGCCTGGAGCGTCGCGAGGTTTGCAGCCGTGCCGCCGGAACCGGTGGCGAGGCATTGCAGGTCGTCGAGCCAGGCTTCGCCCGGTACGAGTTCGAGGTTGAGCGGGATCTCGGTTAGTGATCCGCTCGGAAGGGTCAGGGTCAAAAGGTGCAGCACATCGAGCAAGGTGGTGTTGCTTTCACCGATACCGGCAACCCGGACGTCGAGCTTCAATCGCACTTGCGCGGTGTGCGCAACCGTCTTCGGTCGCCCTTCGTCGTCGTATCCGGGCAATCCGACCCCGATCTTCGGTGGTTCGACGATTGCGAGCTTGAGATTGACGCTTGCCAGACCGGGAAGCTCGATGTCGAGCGCTTCGAGGTCGACGGCGTGTTCGCCGTTCGCGACCATCAGCGCGCCGCGCAGCAGGTCGGCGACGTTTACATCGACCGCGAGCGCCGTGTCCGGATTGGTCAGTTCGGCGCTGACATTAAGCAGGTCGCGCAGCGTGATCATGGCATCGCCGAGTTGCGCCTTGATCGCGGTGATCTGCTCGCCGATCGCGGACAAGTCGATCTCGGCCGAGTTGTCGCTTTCCCCGAGCAACACCACTACCGCATCGAGAAACTCGCCGATGTTGACCTGCGCATCGAGCACCTCATCGACGGTGCCCGCATCGAGGTTCAGCAAATCGCGAAGCCCGAGCAGGGATACATTGGTGTTCGCGATGCCCTCGTAGCTCAGCAACTGGAGACCGAGCGATGTGCCGAGTGCGCCTTCGAGCAGGGTATTCAGTGGCCCGGTCGGGCTGAGTCCAAGCAATCGCGAGCCAACCGAGAACGCCGCGATCGGTTCGGAATGCGTCGCGATTCCGACTGCCTCCACATCCGGTAGCGCGCCTGCCAGGCCCAGAAAGGAATCCACCTGTCGTGTGGCGTGGGTGCAAAGTGCGTTCGCATCGCTTCCGCCCGGCGGGAGTGGCGTAAAGCCCATGCAAGGGTTCGTGCCGGAACAGTCGGTCGGGAGGCCAGTGTCGTCGCAATTCGGCGGCGGGGGAGTCCATGTGCCGCAAACGGGATCGGCAGTCCAGTTGACGGTGGAACCGAAATTGGTTGTCGCATTGGTTGCGGCGGCGGCCTTGGCGTCCTCACATTCCGGCAACCGCTGCGCCCCCGAAAGCGCCGCGAGATCCGCCACCTTCTGCGTATCGCGCTTCGCCCAGTACAGGTACCCGATCTCGACGAGGCCGAGCATGAAGATCAGGCCGAGTAGCATGATCGCAATGGTGATCGCCATCGCGCCGCGTTGGTGGTGGCGCGACGGGTGTGGGAACGGCGTGATGGATCCAGGCTTGATCTGGTGCGGCGCATCGGCACGGAAGTCCGCGGCGTCGTATGCTCGCCGAACCCTTTCCCGCCCCCCGGATCGAGTCCGAGGCCGGCTCTTCGGGGTACCCACTCCCGCGAGGAGATGGGACAAAGCGGGCGCCACGTTCATTTGCCGCTGCCCGAATCGGTTTCGACGTTGGTCTCGAAGAACTCCGGGATCGGGTGGTTGAAGCTTTCGAGATAGCGCTGGTACGCGGCGCTGGCTTCGGTGCCGAGCATCGGTCGCGGCGGGCCGGCGATGGCGTTGTCGGCCTGGAGCTGGAGCAGGTGGCGCGTGGCGCTGCCGATCTCGTTCGAGTACGTGGCCGGCGGTACGTAGGGCGCCGCCGCGTCGGCGTAGGCCGGCATCGGCGCCGGCTCTGCTTGTACGGTTTCGGCAGCGTCGAAATCCGCAGTCTCGATTCCATCCGCGGGCGCTGCAAGATCGACATCGGGCAGGGACGCATCGGTTGCGGCATCGACCGTGTGCTCGGCATGGGGATCGGCCGCGCGGGAGGCAGCCGCTGCCGGCGCGCTGCTGCCGTCGAGCATTTCGCCGGTGACCGGCTCGTGTTGCGCATCGGCCGCGAACGCGCCCGGCACGAATCCCGCGCAGAGCAATCCGGCCACGAGCAGGGCGCGGGATGGATGCCGCGAACCGGTGCGGCGACGCTCAGTGATGTTCATGGGCGGGTTCTCCGGAGGGGTCGGGTGGGGAACCGAAGCGATCCAGCATCGTTTCGGAAATGGCGTTCGAGCGTCGCAGCGCGTCGTCGTTGTGCGCGCTGCGGCGTGGCGGTGGCGAGCGTGTGCTGCGCGCGTGCTCGCGCCTGCTCGCGACATCGGCCGCGGCGCGCACGACCGCATCGCGCGTTGCGACCGGCAAGCGCGCCTCGCGCATCATCGCGTCCGCGCGTTCGGGATGACCGCTGATCATGAGCAGCAGGGCGAGATTCGCGATGGCCTTCGGATTGCCGGGTTCGAGTTCGGCCGCCTTCGCGAGCGGTTCGCGTGCGCCCGCGATGTCGCCCGAGCGCAGCCGTGCGTAGCCGAGGTCGCTGAGCAGGGCCGCATCGATCGGCGCGCGGCTCACCGCTT
>CAYWZC010000197.1:0-3313 GCA_964462745.1 uncultured Rhodanobacteraceae bacterium | reverse complement strand
GCAGGTCGGTGGTGATCACGGCCGGCAGGTCGACCTCGATCGTCTCCAGGCCCGCATCGACTTCGCGCGTGACGCGCGCCTTGCCGGCGTCGACTTCGATCTTGCTCGCGAACGTCGCCTGCGGGCGGTCCCACAACGCGGCGAGCATCTGCCCGGTCTGGTTGCAGTCGTCGTCGATCGCCTGCTTGCCGAGCAGCACGATCTGCGGCTGCTCCTTCTCGATGAGCTTCTGCATCACGCGCGCCGCGGTCAGCGGTTGCACGGCGTCGCCGGTGACCACGTGGATCGCGCGGTTCGCGCCCATCGCGAGGCCGTTGCGGATGTGCGGCTGCGCGTCGGCGGGGCCGATCGTGACCAGCACGACATCTTCGGCGATGCCTTTCTCGCGCAGGCGCAGGGCTTCCTCGAGCGCGATGTCGTCGAACGGATTGGCCGACAGCTTGACCCCGTCGGTGACGACGCCGGAGCCATCGGGCTTGACCTGGACACGCACGTTGAAATCGACGACGCGCTTGTATCCGACCAGGATTTTCATGGGCAAGCGGTTCCTGAGGGGAGGGCCGCGACGACGCTGCGGCGAAGCGCGGCATTATAGCGTGGACGCGCGCGACGGTTGAATTCGCCGCGCAATCGCGCAGAATCGGGGCGATCGCCACCCGAGGATTCCGCATGGCAACCGATGCCCTGCTCGCCGCCGCCGAGGCGGGCGACGCCGAGGCGCAATTCGAACTCGGCCGCGAACAGGCGCGGCTCGGCGACCTGGCGCGCGCGCGTGCCTGGTTCGAGCGCGCCGCGGATCTCGGCAGCACGCATGCGCTGACCGAGCTCGGCGTGTTCGACATGTATTCGCTGGATCGCGCCGGCGATTGCGACGTCGCCGCGCAGCGTTTCGAGGCCGCGCTCGCCGCGGGCAATGCCGAGGCCGGCTACCACCTCGCGGTGATCGAACTCGGCGATCGCGTACGCGGATTCGACGCGCAGCGCTGCATCGACCGGCTCGCGCAGGCCGCGCAGGCGGATTTCGCGCCCGCGCTGCGCTGCATCGGCATGGCCTGGGCCGCGCTCGGCGATGCGTCGCGCGCCGGCGCCTGCCTGCTGCGCGCGCTCGCGGCGGGTGATGCGGTCGCCTCGTTCCTGCTCGCGCGCCTGTCCGGCAATCCCGCGCAGGCGGATCTGTTCTACCGGCACGCGATCGCGCGCGGCGTGCTGCGCGCACGCGCGTTCGCGGCCGGTCCCGGCCCCGCGCCGCCGGTCGCGCGCGTCGCGTGGCCGGGCACGCCGGACGCCGCGTGCCTTGCGCCATCGACCAGCGTCGCCGACGTGCGTCACGAGCAGCCGTTCATCGCGACCTTCGACGAAGTGCTGTCGGCGCTCGATTGCGAATACGTGATCGCGCTCGCCGCCGACCAGCTCGAACCCTCGCGGGTCTTCGATCCGGTCACCGGCCAGCCGATCCGCCATCCGCGCCGCACCTCCAGTTCCATGGCGTTCTCGCGCTTCGACGACGATGCGTGGTTGCGCGTGCTGCAACGGCGCCTGACCAGCGTGGCCGGATTCCCGTTGAGCCATGCCGAACCGTTCGCGGTGCTGCGCTACGGACCCGGCGAGCAATACCTGCCGCACCGCGACTACCTCAATCCCGCCGTCGACGTGCACGAATTCGCCGCCGACGCGCCCGGCCAGCGCGTGCGCACCGCGTTCAGTTACCTCAACGACGTCGACGCCGGCGGCGGCACCGCGTTCCCGGTATTCGACATCGACATCGAACCACGCCGCGGCCGCGTGGTCCTGTTCGACAATATGAAACCCGACGGCCGCCCCGACCCCGACACCCTGCACGCCGGCTGCCCCGTCGAACGCGGCGAAAAATGGCTCGGCACCCTTTGGCTCCGCGAACGCCCGCTGCGCGCGTTCTGAGCCGAACGACGTCCTGCAAGCGGCATGCGAGAGCCGACCTTCGTCGCGGCAGGGAAGCCGGAACCTGCGATGGCGTGATGCTCTTGCAAGTCCTCTGTAGGAACCGGCTTCAGCCGTGATGCCGTTGCGCCGGACGCTGGAACCGTAGGAACCGGCTTCAGCCGTGATGCCGTTGCGCCGGACGCCGGAACCGTAGGAACCGGCTTCAGCCGTGATGCTCTTGCAAGTCCTCCGTAGGAACCCGCTTCAGCCGTGATGCCGTTGCGCAGTGCTGCACCGAAGCCAGAAGCATCGCAGCTGAAGCTTGCTCCTACCGCGGTGCGGGCAGGCTTGTGCGGCGGCAGCCATGTAGCCCGGGTAACGCCGGACTCGATCCGGCGGCACCCGGGGATCCGGCCCTGGCGTCACCGCCCCGGAACCCGGGTGCGGCCTTCGGCTACCTCGCTGTCTCCTGCACCGATATTCGAAATTCCGATCCCGAAAACCTTGCACTCCCCGTTCGCTACACTCCCTCCATGCGCACGCCTCGTCTGCATGTGGACGCCCGACTCGCCGCGAACGCGGAAATCGAATTGCCCGCGCTCGCGGGTGGCCATGCGGTGCGTGTGTTGCGGCTTCGGGTGGGTGATGCGGTCGTGTTGTTCAACGGCGATGGATTCGATCACGACGCCGAGCTCGTGCGCCTCGACAAGCGTGGCGTGGTCGCACGCGTGCATGGCGAGGGCAGGGCGATCGATCGCGAAAGCCCGTTGCGCTTGACCCTCGCGCAAGGGATCGCGCGCGGCGAGAAGATGGACCTGATCCTGCAGAAGGCGACCGAACTCGGCGTCGCACGCATCGTGCCGCTCGTCACCTCGCGCACCGAGGTGCGGCTCGACGCGGAACGCACCGCGCGTCGGCTCGCGCACTGGCGTTCCGTGATCGCATCCGCCTGCGAACAATGCGGCCGCGCGGTATTGCCGGAACTCGATGCGCCGTGCGAACTCGCGGCGTGGGCCGACGCGTTCGAAGCGGCCGGCGCGCCGGATGATCTGCGCCTGATCCTCGACCCGGGCGGCGACGAAACCGCGCGCGACCTCGCGCCGTTCCGCGCCGCGACCCTCGCGATCGGCCCCGAAGGCGGCCTCGCCGACACCGAGCGCACGATCCTCCGGCGCGCCGGCTTCCGCGGCCTGCGCCTCGGCCCGCGCATCCTGCGCACCGAAACCGCCGGCCTCGCCGCGATCGCCGCGTTGCAGGCATTGCACGGCGATTTGTAACCGTCACGAAGCATCGCGGTTGCCGCCGCTCCCCCAAAAGAATGGGTAGGTCGGTTAATGGGTAGGTCGGTTCAAGCGGCGCAGCCGCGGAACCGACGACGCGCTGAAGCCGCCGGGCATCTTCCGTAGCGCAGCGG
>CAYWZC010000196.1:0-3330 GCA_964462745.1 uncultured Rhodanobacteraceae bacterium | reverse complement strand
CAGGGCGACGGCGCGGGCTTCGCACGGCGCAGCATCGCACGCGCGACTGCGGCGGGCCTGACGTTCCGACCGCTCGCCGACACCGCACGCGACACGCTCGCATGGTTCCGCGGCCAACCGGCCGAACGCCAGGCGAAGCTCGAGGCCGGGCTCGAAGCCGCGCGCGAGAAGGAACTGCTCGCCGCATGGCACGCGACTCGCCGATCGTGATCGCGAAACGCGTTGCAGCGTCAGCAGGTGCCGAGATGGTTCTCAGCATCCCTGTTTGCGCCAGCGCTCGGCGACGCGCGACAGCTCAGCGCGATGCCGTGATCCCCAGTTCCGCCGCGCTGAACGCGAAGCGTTCCTCGCTCAGGCTGGCCTGCGCGAGCACGCCCGCCCGACTCGCCTTGACCAGCCAGATGTGCTGCTCGAGCGGTGCCGGCTTGCGGAACGCGCGGGGATCGAGCACCGCAACACAGGCGCCACGGCGCGGGTCGCGCACCGAGCGGTAACGGATCAGCGCGATGCCGGCCGCGCGTGCCGCGGCCGCGAACGACTGGGTCGCCGCATAGCTCGAGGGGTCCTCCCATCGGGCCGATTCGCGATCGAACGGCGGCTGGTACAGGACCGCGCCGCGGCCGCCGATCGCCGCGCGGAACACCGTATGCGGCACGGCGGGCAGGTCCGGCGTGGCCGGTGAATCGGCGAGGAAACGCAGGCGCCAGTAGCCGATCTCGGCGAGTGCGGTGCGCAGCGCATCGGCGCCGTACCAGACGCCCGGATCGCCGATCGCGCGGAAACGCGAACCGCCCGGGCGCGGCGCGGGGTAACGAAATGGCGTCGCGAGCAACCAGTGCAGGTGTCCGACGGTGTCCGGCAACGGCGGTTTGCTCGCCTCCAGCATGTCCTCGAGCGCGGCCTGCTCGGCCAGCGTGTCGACGAGACGCAGGGTCGAGGCGCGGTGCTGGGTCTCGACCACGCGCCACGCCCTGACCGACACGCGCCGGCTGTTCGCGGGTTGCCGAAGCAGGGCCAGCATCAGCGCATGCGATGCAGGGATGCATCGCCCGCCAAACGTTCCCGCAAGGGATCGATGGCTCGGAGCCGGGTCCGGGCATGTTGCGGACCCGGCGAGCGGACGAGGTCCGGGATGCGCCGTGTCCGCCGATCAGAGTCTGGCGCGTGCGCTGTCGAGGTAGTGGAGGACATCGATCAGGCCTTCGGCGCTGCGCACGCGTTCGAGCGGCGCGCGGCCACTGAACGCGGCATTCGGCGAACGCAACCAGGCGCGCGCGGCCACGTCGTTGGAACCGACGATCGCGTCCAGCGCACGGAACACGCGAACCCAGAGTTTGGCGAGCTCGCCGACCTTGCTGTCCGGATCGAAGCCCGCGCCCCCCTGCGCCGCGCGCGAGATCGTCGAGGCGCTGACGCCGATGATGTCGGCGAGGATCCGCTGCGGCACTTCGAGTACGGTCGCGGCGCGCAACGCGGCACGCGCGAGGACACGCGGCCGGTCGGCATCCGGCAACTCGGCGAAAGCGGTGCTGGCGCTGGATATCTGCATTTCATGTGGAATTATCCTCGCAAGATATTGCATGTGCAATATCCTGCCCATGACGGGTTCAGCGAAATCCATCGACGCGCGCCGCCGCAAGGCGCTCCGCCAGTGCCGCCGTTTCCGGACTCGCGAAGAACGCGACGAGGTCGCGGGCCCGGCGCGGACCGACTCCGGGGACTTGCCGCCACGCGTCCTCGTCGCGGCCGACCACGGCCGCCCAGCCGGTGGGTGCGGCCGCGCCCATCGGCGGCGCCCCGAGCGCGCGCAACCAGTTCGCGAACGGCCGCTCGTGTGCCTGCGCGAAGGCCTTCGCGATCGCTTCGGCGCGGTCGCGTTCGAAGCCGTGCTCGACCAGGCGCTCCGCGTCGAGCCCGAACCAGTCGAGCAAGCCGCGGACCAGTCCTGCGTCGACGAGTTCGCGCCACGTCGCCGGTCCGATTTCGGCAAGGTCCAGGCCGTGCTCGCCACCGAGCCATTCCAGCCGTGCGAGGAATTGCGCGTCGCAATCCGGTTGCCAGCGGCGGCAGGTGGTGCGGTCGTAGTCGCGCGCGTCCGGCACGTCGATCGGCACGCGTTCGGTGCTGCGCCAGACGACCGAGTCGAGGCGCGGGATGGTCAGGCCGGCAAGCGCGATCGCCACCTCGTCGCCGGGCCGGATGTCGAGGCGCTTCCATTTCGCGAGCGAGCCGACGCCGACCCGGCGCACGGTCTTGTCGTCGAGCCGGACCGGATCGACGACCAGCACCGGCGTGATGCGCCCGCTGCGACCGATGCCGAAATCGACCGCGACCACCGTCGCGAGCGCCTGCGCGACCGGATACTTCCACGCCGCTGCCCAGTCCGGCGGCTGTGCGAGCCAGGTCGCCGCGGGGGGACGTCGTCCGCTGCGCAGCACGATGCCGTCGGTCGCGAACGGTTGCGGCGTTCGATACCAGTGCTCGCGCCATGCGCGCACCTCGTCCAGATTCGCGACCGCGTGGGTGGTCGCGGCGACGTCCGCGAAGCCGAAATCGCGCAGGCCGGCCAGACGCGCGGCCATGTCGACCGGGCCGTCGGGCCAGTCCCACGCATAGAAACCGATTCGCGCCGCGGTCGCGTCGTCCAGTGGTTCGCGTGCGAGCGCACCGGCCACCTTCGAGCGCGCGCCGACGCTGCCGCGTTCGGACTGCACGTGGCCGGACAGGCGCCAGTACAGTTCGCCCTGCACGACCATGCGCGGCGGCGCGCCATCCAGCCGCTGCGGGATCGCACCGAGGACGCGCACGTTCGCGGTGCGATCCTCGCCGTACACGCCATCGCCGCGACTGACCGCAAGCACGAGGCGCCCGTGTTCGTACAACAGCGTGACCGCGACACCGTCGACTTTCGGCTGTACCCACAGATCCGCATCGCGGTGCGCATCCAGCCAGTCCTCCACGGCCTCCGCATCGACGAGTTTCGCAAGACCGGTCTGCGGCACCGGATGGCGCACGTTGCCGCGCGCCGCGGCGAGCGGTGCGGGCGGGGCCGGCGCCAGGTCCGGAAAACAGCCGCTCCAGGCGTCCAAACGCGCGCGAGCCTGGTCGTACAACTCATCCGCGATCGGCGACACGCCATCGCGATGGTAGGCGCGATCCCATGCGGCGATCCGTTGCGCGAGCGCATCGAGCTCCGTACGCGCCCGCGCGGCAGGCCATGCGGGACACGCGGGCTCCGCCGCGACGGTGGCTGCGGAAAGGCATGCCGCGGCGAGAATCAGCCACGGCACGATACGGATCGATGCGGACATGCGGCGCTCCGTGACGCTG
>CAYWZC010000195.1:0-3335 GCA_964462745.1 uncultured Rhodanobacteraceae bacterium | reverse complement strand
GCAGCGGCGCTGCCGGCAAACGCGGTGCCGAGGACCAGCGACAGTACTTTGATCTTGGTGTTCATTAGAGAGATCTCCCAGAGTTCTCGGGCGGGGCGGTTCCCCATACCCATCGATTGATTGATGTGGTGACCAAGCCCGATCCGTGCGGACACTAAACCAGCAGTTAACACCTTGTCAACACGTTCGGCGTGGGCCTGGCAACCGGTTCTCATCCACAAGGGTCCGGACGTGCCATCCCCTTGTCGCCGGCGGCTCGCACGATGGCTTACCTCCGGCCCACGCTTCCTCTAACGCAGGCTGAAGGGGAAAGCGGACACGGGGGTTGTGACGATGTCAACAACCGGAGATGTAGGCCGGACGCGCTTGCGCGGCCGGCTCGGTGGGAACTCGGCAGAAGAGCGCCGGCCGTGCCCTGCACGTCCGGCCTACGGCTTGGCCCGGGAGGGGCGGAGCCGGCGCCGGCACCATCGGTTCCACCGCGGACGGGGTCCGGGAGGTCTCCGTGCTTCCCTCGCGGCGTCGCGGGGTACCGGCCCGTCCGGCCCGCATGGTATCCTGAAGGTACGTTTTTCCACCCAAATGATAGCGAAACCACGAGCCCGCCGGTTGGCGGGCTTTCGGTTTTGGCGCGGAGGCCGAGATGAACGCGATGCTGACGAAACTCCACGAAATGCGCGAATTCGGCGGAACGGCCCGGACCCGGGGCCTGCCGGACGCGGCGATCGAGGCGTTTGCCGCGAGCCATGCCGAACTGGGCGAGGCGGTCGACGCGGCGTATGCGGCGCATATCGCGCTGCGCTCGTGCCGCGACGACTTCCTGCATCTGGATGAAGACGAGCAGATGCGCCGTGCCCAGGCCGATTTCGTCAACTTCTATGCGGATGATGCGGTCAACCCGTACATCGCGCTGGCCGCACGCGGGCCGTGGCTGGTCACACTGAAGGGCGCCGTGCTGCACGATTCGGGCGGTTACGGCATGCTCGGCTTCGGCCATGCACCGAAGGAACTGCTCGATGTGCTCGGCCGCGCCCAGGTCATGGCCAACATCATGACGCCGAGCCTCGCCCAGATGAAGTTCACCGAGGCGCTGCGGGCCGAAATCGGCCACAGCCGCGGCGGTTCGCCGTTCGCGCGGTTCCTGTGCCTCAATTCCGGTTCCGAATCGGTGACCCTTGCGTGCCGCATCGCGGACGTCAACGCGAAGCTGCTGACCGATCCGGGCGCGAAGTACGCGGGTCGCAAGATCAAGCGGCTCGCGGTCAAGGGCGCGTTCCATGGCCGCACCGAGGGGCCGGCGTTCTATTCCGATTCCTCGCGCAAGGCGTACCTGGAGAATCTCGCGAGCTACCGCGGCGACGACAGCCTGATCACGGTGGCGCCGTACGACGTCAACCAGCTGCGCGCCGCGTTCGCCGAGGCCGAACGCCACGGCTGGTTCATCCAGGCCATGTTCCTCGAACCGGTCATGGGCGAAGGCGACCCGGGCCGCGCGGTCACGCCCGAGTTCTACGCCGCGGCGCGCGAGCTGACCCGCGAGCACGGCAGCCTGTTGCTGGTCGATTCGATCCAGGCCGGGCTGCGCGCGCATGGCGTATTGTCGGTGGTGGATTACCCCGGTTTCGAGAAGCTCGACGCGCCGGACATGGAAACCTATTCCAAGGCGCTCAATGCGGGCCAGTACCCGCTGTCGGTGCTCGCGGTGACCGCGGACGCCGCGAAGCTCTACCAGAAGGGCATCTACGGCAACACGATGACCGGCAACCCGCGCGCGCTCGACGTGGCGTGCACGGTACTCGGCATGCTGACTCCGGAAGTCCGCGACAACATTCGCGCGCGTGGCGTCGAATTCCTCGAAAAGCTGAACGCGCTGAAGGCCGAACTGCCAGGCTACATCACCGGCGTGCAGGGCACCGGGCTGCTGTTCTCGTGCGAGCTGTCGCGCGAGTTCAAGTGCTACGGCGCGGGCAGCACCGAGGAATGGCTGCGCGAACACGGCTACGGCGTGATCCACGGCGGTGCCAATTCGCTGCGCTTCACCCCGCATTTCCGCATCACCAGCGAAGAAGTCGACCTGATGGTCGAGGGCGTGCGCCGCGCACTGGTCGAAGGCCCGCGCGCGAAGCAGGCTGCGGCGGCGTAACCAATCGGTGTAGCCCATTCGAGCCACCCACGGTCCGAGCCGCCAACGGCTGGTGGAGCCGCAGCCTGCTGGGCTCCACGACCGGCTCGTCAATACATGCGCCTGCGGATGGCGTCATGGCAAACGCCCGCGCGAGTGGATGATCGATGTGGGGGCCGCGCGAGGTAGTAGTCTGCGCGTAAGCGGGCGATCGACGGGACGAAAGCGTTCTTCGCACTCGAACGCATGTCGATTGCGGACGGGCGTGTAAGCCGAGCCACCAGCGCAATCCCGCATTCCCAGCCAATGCAGCAAGCACGATCGCGCCGGATTCCTCGCGGCCTGCGCGACCTGCCGTGGCTTGCCCACGCAAAGCACTTCGAAGTCCTTCCTTGAGCTCGTAACCCCCGAGCGGAAACCCGGGCGATCCGTTTTCCTGTGATCCGCGATCGTCGTGGCCCGTGCGCATCCGCTGACTGCAAGCCGCCGGGCGATCTGCCGGACGATTCGTCATCATCGCCCCGGGGTTAGGCGGTCCGTCGGCCTGCTGGATCTTCCGCGCATGATCGGAATCTTGCGTCGATTCATTATGGCGGGATCGATCGCTGCGTCCGTCGCGACATGCGTCATCCGATCCGGAAGGTGCCTCGCGATTTCGCACAACCAGGGTTCCCGGCATTCGACGGGGTCAATCCGGGAAGCCCGATCCGCTTGCGCAATCGGATCCACCCCGATTACTTCGAGCATGTCGGCCGGTTTCGTCCTCGCCCGGTGACACACGGGTTCCCGTCGTCGCAGGCAGGTGGACAGGTGGACGCTCTCCCGTGTGCCCGGACTGCATCGACCGACACGGTCGATGCGGACACGGTCGATGCGCGGTCGGACTGACCCACGAGCGCAATCGAAAGACGTGCTGCGCATGAACACCGCGCATGCCCACCTGTACGGTGACCTGCTTGCACCGCTGCGCGATGCGCTGGCGCGCCAGGCCGCCGAAGTCGGCTGCGACGGGTAGCCTGCGCGATCCCGGGGCCTGCTGTCAGCTCACATCCCGTATGCGACCCGACGTTCCGCAAGGGGATGCTCGCCGGCAGTGGGGCCCACGCTGCGGCGGCGCAATCGATGCGGCGATCCGATGTTCGCGTGCACAGGTGAATTTGAACTTGCCCCCTGAAAACGGACGCCAAGAAGCACCGTGTCAAGCAGCCTGCTT
>CAYWZC010000194.1:0-3445 GCA_964462745.1 uncultured Rhodanobacteraceae bacterium | reverse complement strand
TCGTCGGTTCCGCGGCTGCGCCGCTTGAACCGACCTACCCGCTTGAACCGACAAGCCAACATGCAACCTTGGATTGCGTGTCGCATGCATCCATGTCATGGCCATTCCGCATCGGAGCCCGCCATGGATGTCACCGTCACCACCAGTCGTCGCGTCGCGCGCGTCGTGCGCGGCCAGCCCGCATCCGACGGCGCCGGGGTCCGGCTGACCCGCGTCATCGGCCAGCGCGACCTCGACATGCTCGATCCATTCCTGTTGCTCGATGAATTTCGCTCGGACAGCGCGGACGACTACATCGCCGGTTTCCCGAGCCATCCGCATCGCGGATTCGAGACGGTCACCTACATGCTCGCCGGACGCATGCGCCACGGCGACAACCAGGGCAACACGGGACTGCTCACGCCGGGCAGCGTGCAATGGATGACCGCCGGGCGTGGCATCGTGCACTCGGAAATGCCCGAGCAGGAAGACGGCCTCATGTGGGGTTTCCAGCTCTGGGTGAACCTGCCCGCGAGCGACAAGATGGCCGCGCCGCGCTACCAGGATATCGCGCCCGAGCGCATTCCCGAAGCGACGCCCGCGGCCGGCGTGCGGATGCGCGTGCTGGCCGGGCGGGTCGGCGAAACCGTGGGACCGGTCAGCGGCATCGCGGTCGAACCGGTGTATCTCGACATCGCGCTCGACGCGGGAGCGCGCTTCGCCGCATCACTGCCCGCGGGCCACAACGCGTTCGCGTATGTCTATGACGGCGCAGTGGACGCGGGTCCGGCCGATGCAACCCGGCGCCTCGTGCGCGGCGAACTCGGCGTGCTCGATCGCAACGGTGACGACGTGTTGCTTGCGACAGGCGATGCGCCCGCGCGCCTGATCCTCGTCGCCGGCAAACCCCTCGACGAACCCGTCGCGCGCCATGGACCGTTCGTGATGAACACGCCCGAGCAGATCGTCGAGGCGTTCCGCGATTTTCAGGGCGGCAGGTTTTGAGGAGCCGTGAGCGGTAAGCGGTAAGCGGTAAGCAGTGATCGTTGCATCGATCCGTGTTCGGAACGGCTAGGGCTCCCGGCTCCCGGCTTCCAGTTCCCAACTCACCACGCGCTTCTCACCGCTCACGGCTCACCGCTTACCGCTCACCGCCCCCCTTCAACTTGCGCTCGAAGAACTCCGCGATCAGCGTGTACACGTGCTTCTTCAGCGCCGGTGTCGACAGGCCGTGCTTGGCGCCGGGATAGGCCATGAACTCGAACTGCACGCCGCGCTCCTGCAACGCGCCCATGAGCTTGGTCGAGTTCGCGAACAGCACGTTGTCGTCGGCCATGCCGTGGACTAGCAGCAGCCGGCCCGATGGCAAGCCATCGAGCCACTGGAACACGTTCGACGCCGCGTAACCTGCCGCGTTCTCCTTCGGCATGCCGAGGAAGCGTTCGGTGTAATGCGTGTCGTACAGGCTCCAGTCGGTGACCGGCGCGACTGCGACGCCGGCGGCGATGCGATCCGGAGCATGGGTCAGCAGCATCAAGCTCATGTAGCCGCCGTAGCTCCAGCCGAACACGCCGATGCGTTGCGCATCGACCCACGGCTGCCGCGCAAGCCAGTCGATGCCGACGAGCTGGTCCGCGACCTCGACCTTGCCGAGCTGATGGAAGATCGCATCCGAGAACCGGCGTCCGCGGCGCGGCGTGCCGCGGTTGTCGAGCGCGAACACGACATATCCCTGCTGGGCCATGTACTGCTCGAAGTGATTGCCCCATTCGCGATTGACGTACTGGCGGCCCGGCCCGCCGTAGTAGGTCATGAACACCGGGTAGCGCCGCGTCGCATCGAAACCGGCCGGCTTGAACACGCGGTAGTGCAGGACCTGGCCGTCGGCCGCGGCCAGCGTGCCGAACTCGGGCGCGATCCGCGCCTCGTGATACGGCCAGTACGGATGTCCCGGCGCGAGTTCGTTGCGTTCGATCCATGCGATCCGGCTGCCATCCGGCTTGCGCAGCGACACCTGTGGCGGCGTCGCCGGATCGGAATACGTGTCGACGTACGCGCCTGCCTCGTCGCCGAACACCGCCTCGTGCCAGCCGTCGCCGGTGCTGATGCGCAGCGGCGCCGATGCGTCGCTGCCGTCGAGTTTCGCGCGGTACACCTGTCGCGACAGCGCGTCGTCGCGGCCCGATGCGAAGTACACGAGGCCGCGTGCCTCGTCCAGCGCGAGCAGTTCGTCGACATCGGCGGCCCCCGCGGTCAACGCATGGCGCAGGCGCCCGTCGAGGCCGTACAGGTAGAGTTGCTGGTAACCGTCGCGATCGGACGCCCACACGAACGCGTCATCGTGCTCGAGGAAGCGCAGGTCCGAGTGCAGGTTGATCCAGGTATCGCGGGTTTCGCGGAGCAGGACGCGCGAACGCAGGTTGCGCGTATCGACCAGCACCAGGTCGAGCTGCCGCTGGTCGCGGCTCTCGCGCTGGAATGCGAGCCGGCGTCCATCCGGCAACCAGTCGACGCGTGCGAGATAGATGTCGGGAAACCTGTCATCCGGGTTTTCGGCGAGATCGATCCAGCGCACGCGCCCGCCATCGGGCTCGACCAGGCCGAGCTTGACCGCGACGTTCGGCCGCCCGGCCGCGGGATAGCGTTGCTCGATCGTCTCGGTGCGATCCGCATACACCTCGCTTCGTTCGACCACGTCGACCACGGACTCGTCGTACTGCTCGAACGCGATCGCGCCGTCGTCGGGCGCCCACCAGTAGCCGGTCGCGCGATCCATTTCCTCCTGCGCGACGAACTCCGCCTCGGCGTTGTGGAGCGGACCCTTGCCGTCGCGCGTGAGCTGGCGCGTATCGCCGTCGGCAAGATCGATCACGTACAGGTTCTGCGCGTGCACGTACGACACGTAATCGCCCCGCGGCGACACCTTCGCGTCGGTCAGTTCGAAACCCTTCGGCGTCAGCGCACGCAACGCCTTGCCGGGCTTCGCGTCGAGGTCGAACAGCCACAGGCGCTGACCGACGCCGAACAGGATCTTGCGCCCGTCGGGCGAATAGCGATACCCGACGATGCCCTTGAGCGCCGCGATGCGCGCGCGTTCGCGGCGCGCCTTTTCCTCGTCGGACAATTCCGCCGGTTCGCCGAGCGCGGTCGAATCGACGAGGCGCCGCGTCGCGCCGCTCGCGATGTCGTATTCCCACAGGTCGAGCTGGTTCTGGTCGTCCGCGCGGCCGCGCAGGAAGGTCACGCGTGAGCCGTCCGGCGCGATCTTGAGGCCGCGCGGCGTGGGCCCGTCGAGATTCGGATCGGAAAATATCCGCTCGATCGTGAGCTGGTCGGCCATGGCCGGATACGATACCGCCATCGCGGCGAGAAACAGGAACGCGCGCATCGGATTCTCCGGGGAATGCACGCGATTATCGCCGCATCGCCGCCGCGGGTGAAACCGCGCCGGCAGCGGAGTTGGTCA
>CAYWZC010000193.1:0-3487 GCA_964462745.1 uncultured Rhodanobacteraceae bacterium | reverse complement strand
TCGCGATCGCGATCTTCGTGTTGTCGATACTTGGCGTATGGTTGAACGGATGAACGGCGCGACCGACCCGAATCCGCGTTCACCGCGGGGTGTCCTCAAGGTGACCCTGGTCGTGTGCGCGTGCGCGTTCCTGTTCGGTTTCGCGATGGTGCCGATTTACCGCATCACCTGCGAGCACGTGCTCGGCATCAAGATGACCGAAGGCGCGTCCAGCCGGGACCGCGTGGCCGGCTTCGTCGAGGACACGAGTCGCCTCGTCACGGTGCAGTTCGTCGCGAGCGTCAACAGCAAGTTGCCGTGGCAGTTCGGGCCGGAAGTGACCCAGATCGACGTGCATCCGGGCAAGCTGACCGAGGTCTGGTTCGACGCGACCAACGATGGCGATGTCGCGATCGTCGGCAACGCGGTGCCGAGCGTCGCACCGAGTACGGCGTCCGCATATTTCAACAAGACCGAGTGCTTCTGTTTCACCGAGCAGGTGCTCGCGGCCGGTGAATCGCGACGCATGCCGGTCCGTTTCATCATCGATCCCGCGCTGCCCGATTCGGTGCGCGAACTGACCTTGTCCTACACGTTCTACGAGAACGACGTGGCGACGCGACGCCTGGCTGATACCGGCTCGCCGCTGCCGTTGAACTCTTCCCGTTACAACTGAACCCGGGGATTCTGATGGCAACCCAAGGCGCTTACTACGTTCCGCATGGCAGCCACTGGCCGATCGTCGGCTCGGTCGGATTGCTCGCCGCCGTTGGCGGCGCAGGCATCTGGCTGAACGGTGATGCCGTGCTCGGCAAGCCGATCATGTTCCTCGGCATCGCGCTGGTGCTGGTCATGATGTTCGGCTGGTTCCGCACCGTGATCCACGAATCGCTCGGCGGCTTGTACAACAAGCAGGTCGACACCTCGTTCCGCATGGGCATGATGTGGTTCATCTTCTCCGAGGTCATGTTCTTCGGTGCATTCTTCGGCGCGCTGTTCTATGCGCGCATGTACGCGGTGCCGTGGCTCGGCGGCGAAGGACACGGTGCGATGACCCACTACTACCTGTGGCAGGATTATTCCGCGGCGTGGCCGACCAACGGCCCGGAAGCCATCGGTGGTGCGTTCCGCAGCATGGGCGCCTGGGGCATCCCGCTGCTGAATACCCTGCTGCTGCTGTCTTCGGGCGTGACGATCACGATCGCGCATCACGCGTTGCGGGCAGGCCACCGCACGCAGCTGCTGGTCTGGCTCGCGTTCACCGTCCTGCTCGGCGCGACCTTCCTCGGTTTCCAAGTCTACGAATACTACGAGGCCTACACCCATCTCAACCTGACCCTCGGCAGCGGCGTCTACGGCAGCACGTTCTTCATGCTGACCGGATTCCACGGCCTGCACGTCACGCTCGGCGCGATCATGCTGACGGTGATCTGGTTGCGTTGCGCGAAGGGCCACTTCACCCGCGACAACCACTTCGGCTTCGAGGCGGTCGCGTGGTACTGGCACTTCGTCGACGTGGTGTGGCTCGGGCTGTTCCTGTTCGTGTACGTGCTTTAGAACCGGGAACAGGGAATGGGGATTAGGGAATAGTCGAGCGCGTTCCGCCGAAGTGGCAAGGATCCAATTCCTAATTCCCGAATCCCGAATCCCGCCTCTCAGCCACCTACGCCGTGTGGTTCGATGATGCCGGTCCAGATGCCGAGGATCACGAGCAGGATCAGGACGACCGACAGGCCGATGCGCCAGGTCAGCGCCTTCACCGTGCGGTCGGTCTGGCCCTTGTCGGTCATCATGTAGTACAGCCCGGCACCGAGATTCCAGACGATGGCGACCAGGAAAACGAAGATGAGCAGCTTGCCGAGCATGGGCGATATCCGCTGCGCGCGGGAACGTCCGCGCGACGTGCAAGTATAGCGGTTCCGTGACGCGCACCTGGCATCGTCCGTCGTGGTTCGCGATCTTGCTGGCCGCCGTCGGGCTCGCATTCTTCCTCGGCCTCGGCTCCTGGCAGATCGATCGCGCGCACCAGAAGGAGCGCCTGTTCGCCGCGTTCGCGGTTGCAAAGGACGCCCCTGCGGTGTCGCTCGCGGATGCACGCCGGACCCAGGCCGCGGCGTCGCGTTATCCGCGGGTCGAGGTCACGGGTCATTACGACGCCACGCACGGTTACCTGCTCGACAACCGGTTCCATGCAGGCCGCATCGGCGTCCTGGCGTTCGCGGTGTTCGAGCCGACCGACGGCAGCACGCCGCTGCTCGTTGCGCGCGGCTGGCTCGGTCGCGACCGCGACGGGCAGATGCCACGCGTCCCGCCGATCCCGCAAGGCGAACAGCATCTGCACGGACTGTATGCGCCGCCGCCCGGTTCCGGCCTGCGTCTCGGCAACGCGCTGCCGGACCAGTCCGCGTGGCCGAAAGTCGTGTTGTACGTCGATCCCGCCGAGATCGGCGCGGACATCGGCCGCACGCTGGACGACCGCGTCCTGCTGCTCGATGCGGAGGCGTCGAGTGCCTTCGTGCGCGACTGGCGGCCACAAGTCTTCCCACCCGCGCGCCATTACGGGTATGCATTCACCTGGTTCGCCTTCGCCTTGCTGACGGTCGGCCTGTTCGTCGGCCTGCACTGGCGGCGCCGGGATGCGGCATGATGCCGACGTAAATGAGTGATCCAATGGTCCACCGCAGAAACGGGATGCCGATGAACTCTCCCAACTCCGCTCCGCCACGATCGCGCAATCGCGTCCGATTGCTGCTGGTCGCGGCGCTGTTCGCGGCGCCGGCCGTGATCGCGATCGTGCTCGGCCATCTCGGCTGGCAACCCGGCGTGCGTGGCCACGGCGAGCCGATCCTGCCGCAACGCAGCCTGGCCGACGTGCGTATCGCGACGGGCGAGGACACGTTCTGGGCGTGGCGCGATACCGAACCGCGCATGACCCTCGTCGCGCTGCCGGGGCCCGGCTGCGCCGCGCGTTGCGCCGAAACCCTCGGCCTCGCCCGCAACGCGCGTCTGCTGCTCAACCGCAACGCCGAGCGCCTGCGCCTGCTGTACGTCGGCGAACCACCGGTGGGTGCGCACGCGAATGCCGTCGAGGATTGGACGTCGGGACGCGACGTCGATGATGCGCTCGCCGGGTTCCGCCCGACCGAAGCCGACACCGCCGCGATGCTGCTGGTCGAATCGAATGGCACCGCGCTCAGCCTGTACCGCGCCGGCTTCGACCCGAACGGCCTGCGCAAGGACTTGCAGAAGGTCGTCAGGTGACGCGCGAATCGCTGTTCCGTACGCTTGCGTTCATCGCGCTCGGCTTCGCGTTCGGCGTGATCGTGTTCGGCGCATTCGTGCGCCTGTCGAATGCGGGATTGTCCTGCCCGGACTGGCCGACCTGCTACGGCAAGGCAACCTGGCCCGGCCACGCGGGCGACATCGCGGCCGCGAACAGTGCGTTTCCCGAACGGCCCGTCGAGACCCACAAGGCGTGGCGCGAACAGGTGCATCGCATGCTCGCGGG
>CAYWZC010000192.1:0-3514 GCA_964462745.1 uncultured Rhodanobacteraceae bacterium | reverse complement strand
GGGAGAACGGAAAGACGGGGCAGCGGCGTGCAGGATGTTCCCTTCTTCCCGTTGCGCGGAGGGAAGGGAAAGGCACGCAGCGACGTCTTTCCGACGAGGCGAAGGGAATGCGCCGAGCGCTCACATAGCCTCGAACCCGCCCATGAAGATCACGTCCGGATTGTCCGCTTCGTAGGCGCCGACATCGCAGGTGGCATCGCCGTCGGCGTCGCCGTCGACGGGGCGCAGTGATCCACGCTGGTCGAGGTGGTTGACCGGGTCGGAGCCGCAGATGTCAGCGTCTGCGGTATCGATTGCCGCGCTGCCGGCCAGCAATGCGTGGGTCCGGGTCGGCCCGCCGTTGTGGGCCAGTTCTCCGAGCGCGAGGTCGGTGAAACCGACCGGAGCACCGTTGACCAGGCTCACGTTACCGCAACTCGCATCGGTGGCAAGGTTGCCGGTGCTGTCGCCGGCATCGATTGCGCGCGGGCACAAAGGCAGGCTCGCGTCGCTGCTCGCGATGATGCTGTTGCTTACGGTGAAAGGCGAATCGGTATTCGCGAAGCGAATTGCAGAAGCCCCCGTCACGGCGCTGTTCCCGACCAGGCTGGAATTGACGATGGTCAGGAAGCCGGTCACGGCTATCGCGCCGCCGTCGCCCTCGGGGCCGTTGGCCGAATTGCCCGAAATGGTGCTGTTGACGATGGTCAGGCCGCCGCCGATCGCGAGGCCGCCGGCCTGGCTCTGCTCGCCATAGGTCGCGTTGCCTGAAATCGTGCTGTTGATGATCGTTGCGTCGTTGAACCCGATCAGCATCAGCAATCCACCCGCACCGCTGAAGCCGCCTTCCGTCCAGTTGTCGGAAATCGTGCTGTCGACGACGGTCACGACGCCGATCGGGACGGTCACGCCACCGCCAGGGCTGCCTTCGCCTTCGGTCCAGTTGCCGGTCACGTTGCTGCGCAGCAGGGACAGGTGCACGCCGGCGAACAATGCGCCGCCGGGACTGTCCTCGAGAGCGGTCGAGTTGCCGGTGACGACTGCGTCGACCAGTTCCAGCGCGCCCAGGCTGAGCACGGCCCCGCCGTTGCCGAGGAAGCCGGTCGCGGCGGTACGTCCGCCGGTCAGTGTCAAGCCGGCCAGGCGTGTCGTATTCGTCTCGCTGGTGTTCATGTAGAAGATGCGCGACAGTGATTGCGCGTCGATGGTCAGCAGGTCGGCGCCCGGGCCGGTGATGTTCAGGCTCTCGGTGAGTTCCATCTGTCCTTCGTCCAGCAGGATCGTGCCGGTCACGCCATCGGCGAACACGATCTCGTCGAGTCCGGCCTCACCGCCCGCGCACGCCGCATGCACGACGTTCTCGTTGGCCGCGAGGGTCGCGTCGCGCAGGCTGCATTCACCGGGTACGGAACCGTCCTCGATCGTCGTGACGGTGATGGTTGCGGCCGCGGCGGCGCTCGCGCCGAGCAGCAGGGCGAAAACGGAAAACACGGAAGCAGGGAGGAGTCGGGTGTCTCGGATCATGGCGCTGGGTTCCTGATGGACGCTGGATCATCCGCCAGCGCAGCGGCGCGATGGGGCATCGCGTTCCTCCCATGAACCTAGCGGATGCACCGTTTCAAATCCTCTTGATTGCGTGCGAATCCGTCTGTATTTCGATTAAATCGACCGCACTCGGGCATCCCTGCGTCGCCGTGGGCGGGAATTCATCCTGTCGGCGGCAGGCGCAACGCGGCTGGAATGACGCGCTCGCCGGCCAGCGCTTGCGCCTGTCGCAGGGCACGCGCCCAAGCGTCGGTCTGCCTGGCAGCGTGGAACGTCGCCACCTGCAACAAGGCACAATCGAAGTCCTGGTCGGCCCAGATCGCGACACGTCCGGCGACGGCGCTCGCCCGGGAAATATCTCCCTGCCCGATCAGCCGGTACGCGCGCGCGATGGCCACGAGGGCGATGGTGTCGGGTACGCCGAGCGTCTCGGCCTGCGCAGCCGCTTCTCGGAACCGGCGCGTGGCGGTGTCCTGATCGCCCAAGTTGGCGGCCCATTCGGCCTCGGCGACCAGCCGGTAAATCGCCACGCTGCCATCATCCAGTTCGGCGTCGGCGATACTCGCGGCCAGCGGCTGGCCGGCCGCGATCGATGCGCGCTGATGCGCCAACGCGACGCGCGCGCCCTGGCCGGCGTCGCTGCGGCTCGCGTTGCTCCAGATTGCGAGCGCCTCGCGTGTTGCAACGAACGTGCGCGCGGGATCTCCCCGCTGGACGGCCAGCTCCGCGCGAGCCTGCTTGACGAAGCGGGTCAGGGACGGCGGAACGCCGGCGGGATCGCCGGCATCGAGCACCGCTTCGGCTTCGCTTTGTCGACCGAGCGCGAGCAGGACGCGGGCCCGGTAACCGTCGATGCTCGCGCGCAGGCCGGGATTGCGGACGCGATCTCGAAGCTTCCACAAGCGATCGCTGGTTGCGAGCGCGTCGGGCCAGCGCAGCAGGCGCATCTGCGCGCCGAGCAGGGCGGTCAGGTTGTAGCGCGTCGCGTCGACCGAGCCGAACGCTTCGGCGCTATCCGCCGCGGCGCGGAAGTAAGCGACCGATTCGGCGACCCTCCCGTGCATGAGTTCCAGTTGCCCGAGATAATTGTTCATCTCGCCTAGACCCCGGCGATCGCCCGCGATCTCGAGTTCCGCACGCGCTTCGCCCAGGTCCAGGGTGGCTTCCTCGAAGCGGCGCAGGAAGGTCCGGGCGAGGCCGCGTTCGGCGAGCAGCTTGCCGCGGCCGGTGCGGATCCCGGCGTCATCCAGTGCGATGACTGCGCGATCGAGATAACGCTCGGCGGCAGCCCAGTCCTCGTCCTCGCGCATCGCCGCGATCCAGCCGCGGGTGCGAAGCGCCCGCACGTGCAATCGCGGCCGGGCGAGGATCGCGGGATCGGCCAGCAACGCGTCGACAAGCGCTTGCGCCTCGTCCAGGTTGCGCGCGTGGAACTCGATGCGGGCCAGTTCGCAACGTACTTCCGGATCCTTGCGCAGCTCCTCGGGCGCGCGGGTCAGGATCGATCGCGCCGTGTCGAGTTCGCCTGCGAGCAGGGCCGCGCGCGCACGCTGCAGGTAGTCGCCAAGTTCGGCGTGGTCGTCGTCGTCGACCGGCGGCGCGTGGCCGAGCGCGGCAAGCAACAGGTCCGACGCCTCGCGCGCAGCGCCGACGATTTCACGCTGGCGGGATTCGATGCGACGCTGTGTCGCGGCTCCGGCGAGAACGCCGAGTTCAACGGCCCAACCGCTGGCGGAATGGGATGCAGTCCCTTGCACGAGCGTGGCAGCACCGAGCAGGCGCTTCAGTTCGTCGAGTCGGCGTGGCTCGGGCAGGCCGGCGGTCGCATGCAGGGCGGCGACCACGCTGTCGCTCGGTGGAACCGGCAAGCCGGCATCGCGCAGGCGACTCGCGATCAGGTCCATGCCGCCGAGGCGTACCCACGCGGCGTCGATCTTCTCGGCCGCCTCGACGCCCAGCGGCAGGACCACGATCGCCTCGCCGGACGGCG
>CAYWZC010000191.1:0-3517 GCA_964462745.1 uncultured Rhodanobacteraceae bacterium | reverse complement strand
GCGAGCGGCACCTGCGCCGCCTGTTCGCGGAGGAACTCGGCGCGAGCCCGATCGACGTTGCCGCGACCCGGCGCCTGCTGTTCGCGAAGCAATTGCTGACCGACACCGCGCTGCCGGTCACCGACGTGGCCGCCGCAGCCGGCTATGCGAGCGTGCGCCGGTTCAACGCGACGTTCCTTGCCGCGTACGGCAAGCCGCCGCGCGAGATTCGGCGCGCGCTCGAAACCCCGGTGGACGAGGGCATCGTGCTGCGCCTGCCGTATCGCCCACCGTACGATTTCGCGGGGCTGCTCGCATTCCTCGAACGACGTGCGATCCCGGGCGTCGAGGCGGTCGATGCGCACGCGTACCGACGCAGCATCGTCGTCGATGGTGAACCGGGCTGGTTCTCGGTTTCCGCGTCGCCGGAGGCAAATGCGCTCGTCCTGCGCGTGCACGCCGCGCGCGCGGCTTTCCTCGGCGCGATCGCGGCGCGCGCGCGGCGCATGTTCGACGTCGATGCCGATCCGGCCGCGATCGCCCAACGCCTGCGTTCCGACGCGTTGTTGCGGCCGCTGCTGCGGCGCTGGCCGGGCCAGCGCCTGCCCGGCGCGTGGGATGGCTTCGAACTCGCGGTGCGCGCGGTGCTCGGCCAGCAGGTCAGCGTCGCCGCGGCGCGCACGTTCGCGCATCGCCTCGTCGAACGCCACGGCGTCGCCCATGACGACGGCGCGGCGGCGGGAATCCACGCGCTGTTCCCGACGCCCGCGGCGCTCGTCGAGGCTCCACTGGAGGAGCTCGGCATCACGCGCAGCCGTGCCGCGACGATCCGCGGGCTCGCCGCCGCGTGCATCGACGGTCGCATCGATTTCGGCGCGCACCAACCGCTCGCGGAGTTCGTCGCGGGCCTGTGCGCATTGCCGGGCATCGGCGACTGGACCGCGCAATACATCGCGATGCGCGCGCTGTCGCAGCCGGATGCGTTCCCGGCCGGCGACCTGATCCTGCGCCGGCAAGCCGGCGACGGGATCGCGATTTCCGAACGCGAACTGCGCGAGCGTGCCGAATCCTGGCGACCATGGCGCGCGTATGCGGTGATGCTGCTCTGGCGCAGCGCCGCCTGACCCCGAGGTGATCATGTACTACGACCAATTCGACACGCCGCTCGGCCGCCTGCTGGTGGCCAGCGACGGCCACGCCCTAATCCGCATCGACTTGCCCGAGGCCCGGCATCCGCGATCGATCCCGGCCGGCTGGCAGCGCGACGCGGCACGCTTGAAGCCGGCGCGCGAACAGTTCGCGGCGTACTTCGCCGGCGAGCTGCGCGACTTCGACCTGCCGCTCGCACCACGCGGAACGCCGTTCCAGCAAGCCGTGTGGCAGGGTCTGCGCGATATCGCGTACGGCGAAACGATCAGCTACGCCGAACTCGCGCGGCGCATCGGCAAGCCCGCCGCGGTGCGTGCGGTCGGCCTCGCGAACGGCGCGAACCCGCTCGCGATCATTGTCCCCTGCCACCGCGTGATCGGTGCGAACGGCTCGCTGACGGGTTACGGCGGCGGCTTGCCGGCGAAGAAGTTCCTGCTCGAACTCGAAATGCGCAACGCGACGGGCGGGTTGTTTTCGCATGAGCCGGTGAACGCCCTGGCGTCCTGATCAGGTTTGTCTCGCCCTCGGCGAGGGTCCGGCAAAATTCGGTGCGTCGGACGAGCGTGTCGTAGAGCGGAGCTTGCTCCGCTGCTTCATCCGCGACATTGATGATTCCCCCCGGAGCCGAGCAAGCTCGGCTCTACGACACGACGATGCGACCACGCAACCGGTGTCGATGCATCGACAGCCGATCCGGATGCCGTAACCCCGTAGAGCGGAGCTTGCTCCGCTGCTCCGTCCGCCGACATCGTGGTCCCCCGAGCCAAGCAAGCTCGGCTCTACAGAGATTCGATCCACCTCAAGCAAATCTTGCAGGGAAGCAAGCGTGCACAGGTAAAGCCGCGCAGCATCCGTGCCGCGCGGCGGACCTTCGCCGCGGTGGCGGGACGTTGGGACCGCCACGCGTCGATTCGACCGGGACTCAGTGTTTCGCGTCTTCCGCGGCGGCGTGCGCGTTGTCGCGTTCCATCTCGGCCTGCGCCTTCGCGGCTTCGTGCGCGGCATCCGCGGTCGCCTTGCACGCGTCCTGTTGGTCACCGACCAGGGCTTCGCATTTCTCGATCGCGACATCGTGCTCGGCGTCCGCCTTCTCGATCGCGAGATCGTAGGTCGCGTTCGCCTCGGCCTTGATGGTTTCCGATTCCTGTTCGGCGACTTCCTGGTTGGCATCCGCGCGGACTTCGCCGACATCGCGATCGGCGTTGTTCATTGCGTCGTTCGCGTCGGCATTCGCGTTCGCGATGTCGGCGTTCGCCTCGGCACGCGCGGCGTCGAGCTTGCGCTGCGCCTCGGCCATTTCCTCGGATGCCTTCTGCTGCGCCTCGTTGACGTCCTGCGCGGCTTCCTGCTGCGCCCGGCCCACGTCCTGCGCCGTCTCGTCGGGCGATTCCTGGCACGCAGTCAGGGCCAGTGCGACGGCGATGGCACAAGCGGCAACAAATGGATAACGAGTCATGGGGCATACCTTCGGTTGGGAGGGTCAACCGGAAGAGAGCAATCGCCGTGCCAGCCGTCTTTTCGTTGAAAATCAGCGAGTTGGACAGCGGCGCCCCGAGTGCCCAGCGCAATTTGCCCGAACCGGTGAAGCGGAACGGGCAAAACGCATGACTCGAGGCACCTCAACGCAGCGTGCGGAACTCGTCCGGATCGAACGCGTCGACCTGGATGACTTCGTCGCGCGCATCACGGGCCGCGTTGAGCTGGTCATACTCGGCCTGGCTGATGATGCCTGCGGCGAGTCCGAAATCGTCGAGCTCGTGGCCGGGTGCGCGATCGAGCAGGCCCGCGCGCACCGCGTCGCGCAACTTCGTCTCGACCGGGATCGCGCCGACCGCCTGGTCGAGCGCGGCTTCGAGCGCGCCGAGACCGGGTTCCGTTGCGGGCGGAATGAACACGTCCGGGGTCAGCGTCGCTCGGGCGTCGCGATCCTCGAGGATCGCGCGCGCGACCCATTGGCCGAGCCGGTCCGATGGCGGCCGGAACCGCGCGCCGAGCGGAAACACGAGCGCACGCAGCCACCACGCCGCGGGCCGCGCGGGCAGGTTGTCGATGACGCCGAGCAACGCTTCCTGGGTGCGATGCAGGCACGACTCCACGCCCCAGCGCACGAGATGGAAGTTCGCGGTCATCTTCGGCCCGTCGTGGTAGCGCTTGAGCGCGGCACTCGCGAGGAACAGGTAGGCGAGTGCGTCGGCGAGGCGGCCGGACAACTTCTCGCGCCGCTTCAACGATCCGCCGAGCGTGCCCATCGCGAGATCCGACGTCACCAGGAACGCCGCCGAGAAGCGCGACAGATGCTGGCAATAGCGCGCGGTGTCCTCGGTGCGCGGCGCACCCGCGATGCGCGAGCCGCTGAGCGCGAGCAGCAAGGCGCGCACCGCGCGGGTCA
>CAYWZC010000190.1:0-3548 GCA_964462745.1 uncultured Rhodanobacteraceae bacterium | reverse complement strand
AGTACCGGGACCTCGACGACGCGATCGCGATGCAGAACGACGTGCCGCAGGGCCTGTCGTCCTCGATCTTCACCAACAACCTCAAGGCCGCGGAGAAGTTCCTGTCGGCCGCGGGTTCGGATTGCGGCATCGCCAACGTCAACATCGGCACCTCGGGCGCCGAGATCGGCGGCGCGTTCGGCGGCGAGAAGGAAACCGGCGGCGGCCGCGAGTCCGGCTCCGATGCGTGGAAGGCGTACATGCGGCGCCAGACCAACACGATCAACTACTCCACCGAGCTGCCGCTAGCGCAGGGCATCAAGTTCACGGTCTGACCGGCTTGCCGCGGGGCACGCGCACGATTAGGCTGGAGCGGTCCGTTCGGGATGGTCTGAGAACTTCCTCCCGAAGTTTTCAGACTCGCCGCCAGATCGAGCACTTGCGTGCCTGATCCGCGAACGCGCCATCCGGGGTGCGCGAAGGCCCGAGTGGGCCAGAGCTTACCCAGGCAAGGATCGTCGACTGCATGAACGTACCGGCCCGCCAATCCAGCACCTCGGCCGTCGTGAGCCTGGTGTTCGGCGTGCTCGCCTGGACGGTCTTGCCGGTGATCGGTGCGATCGTCGCGATCGTGTGCGGCCATATCGCGCGTTCGGAGATCCGCCGCGTGCCGCCCGGTTCGCTCGATGGCGACGGCATGGCCGTGGCCGGCCTCGTGCTCGGTTGGCTGCAGGTCGGCTTCGGGCTGCTCGTCCTGACCTTCCTGTTCGGGATGGTCGGACTGATTGCCGCATTCAGCGGCGCCCACTGAATCCGTTGTACGCCCTCGCCCGCCCGTTCCTGTTCTGCCTGGATGCCGAGCGCGCGCACGATGTCGCGCTCGCTTCGATCGAGGCGGCGCATCGCAGCGGGCTTGCGTCGCTGGTCGCGAAGACACCCGCACCGCTGCCGGTCGAGGCGTTCGGCCTGCAATTCGACAACCCGGTCGGGCTCGCAGCGGGACTCGACAAGGACGGCGCCCACATCGACGCGCTCGCCGCGCTCGGTTTCGGCTTCATCGAGGTCGGCACCACCACGCCGCGTCCGCAACCGGGCAACCCGAAACCACGCATGTTCCGCCTCGCGGAGCACGACGCGGTCATCAACCGGCTGGGTTTCAACAACCGCGGCGTCGACGCATTGCTGCGCAACGTCGAGCGCGCGAAGTTCCGCGGCGTGCTCGGCATCAACATCGGCAAGAACAAGGACACGCCGAACGAGTGCGCGATCGACGATTACCGGTATTGCCTGGAGCGTGTGTTCGCCCGCGCGAGTTACGTCACGGTCAACATCTCCTCGCCGAACACGCAGGGGCTGCGCGAATTGCAGCACGCGGAGTCCCTGCGACGCCTCGTCGGCAGTCTCGTCGCAACGGCGCAGCAACTCGCCGCGCAACACGGCAAGCGCACGCCGCTGCTGCTCAAGATCGCACCGGATCTCGACGAGGCCGCGCTCGACGACATCGCCGACGTCCTGCTCGCGAGCGGCATCGACGGCGTGATCTGCACCAATACCACGGTCGATCACGGCGCTGTCGCGACGCACCGAGATGGCGGCGAAACCGGTGGCCTGTCCGGGCGACCGCTGTTCGTGAAATCGACCGCGATCTTGCGTGCAATGGCGACACGCCTCGACGGCCGCCTGGCGCTGATCGGCGTCGGCGGCATCCTCGACGGCGCCGATGCCGCGGCCAAGATCGAAGCCGGAGCCACGCTCGTGCAGTTCTATACCGGCATGGTCTATCGCGGGCCCGATCTGGTCCGCGACAGCGTCGAGGCGATCCGTTCGCACGTCACGGCGCCGCGCGGATGAATGACGTGCCGTACCGCCTCGTCGAGAACGCCGATCTTCGCGCGCGCAACACGTTCCGGGTACCTGCGCGAGCGCGCTGGCTCGCCGAAGTCAACCATGTCGACGCCCTGCCCCGCGCGCTGGCCGAACGTCCGGACGCGCCGTTGCTGGTGCTCGGCGCGGGCAGCAACATGCTGTTCACGCGTGACTGGCCGGGCGTGGTCCTGTCGGTCATGGCCGATCGCATCGAACGCAGGGAGGACACCGGCGAGCGCGCACGGATACGCGTCGAAGCCGGCGCCAACTGGAACGAGTTCGTGCGCTGGTCGCTCGCCGAGGGCTATGCCGGACTCGAGAATCTCGTCCTGATCCCCGGCAACGTCGGCGCGGCGCCGATCCAGAACATCGGCGCATATGGCGTCGAGGTTGGCGAATTCGTACATGCGATCGAAGCGTGGGATCGCACGTTGCAACGGACGGTGCGCCTGACTCGCACGCAGTGCGCGTTCGGCTACCGCGATTCGCTGTTCAAGCACGAAGCCGGACGCTACATCGTGTGCGCGGTCGAATTCGAACTGGGGCGCGACCGGCCCCCGATACTCGACTACGCGGGCGTGCGCGAGGAACTCGCGGCGAGCGGCACGGATGCTTCGGATCGCAGCGCGATTGCCGACGCGATCGCGCGCCTGCGCCTGCGCAAGCTGCCGGATCCGACCGCGATCGGCAACGCGGGCAGCTTCTTCAAGAACCCGCTGGTCGAGGCCGACGTGGCGGCCGAACTGGGTGCGCGATATCCGGACCTGCCGATCTGGCCGGGTCCCGACGGCGCTCGGAAACTTTCCGCGGCATGGCTCGTGGAATCCTGCAATTTCAAGGGATTACGCGATGAAGATGCAGCAGTTTCCAACCAACATGCACTGGTCCTCGTCAATCACGGCCAAGCCAGCGGAGCGCAAATCCGCGATCTCGCCGAACGCATCCGCGACGCCGTCCGCGAGCGATTCGGCGTGGTGCTGGAGCCCGAACCGCGGATCGTCTGAGAAAACTCCTTCTCCCCCAGGCACCAAGATTGCGAACCGGCACACCTGTCCCCTGACGGGCGGCCGGGCCGGAGGCGCGACGAAGCTCGACGACACGATGCCCTCTCTCGCGCCTCCGGCACGCCCCGGTCACGGAATCGGTTGCAGCGAAAGCGGCAGGGCGAATGGCAGATCGATTGGCGTCCGCGTCCAGTTCGCTGCGTCCGTACTGCTAAACAGCAAGCCCAGGGGCAGGGTTCCGCTTTCGGTCGTGCAGCCCGGCGAGCGCGACTGATAGGTGACGTTTGTCACGAAGGTAGAGAAGGCGCTACTGATCCAACGATATACGCTGGGTTGATCGCTCAAGGTGAAAACCACGTTTCGTGGGATAACGGATGTGTAACGCGACCCTGTGCAATTCGGTTCCGAGTAGTACACAACTACGCCCGTGATCGCGGCGGTCGCCGTGTCGCGTGCCGAATCGTATTCCCAGATTCGCCCGGTATCGTTGTCGGCGAACCAGAAATGCAGACCTCCATTACTCTCGACCGCGAGCGCATGAACCTCCGTGCCCTCGGCATCGACCCAGCGAAAATGGCTGCCCGGCGCGCCTGCGGGTCCCTGCGGTCCTACCGGGCCCTGCGGTCCCACCGGCCCCGGTACACCTTGTGGGCCAACCGGACCCATCGCACCGGCCGGGCCTGGCGGACCGTCGGCCCC
>CAYWZC010000189.1:0-3615 GCA_964462745.1 uncultured Rhodanobacteraceae bacterium | reverse complement strand
CGATGTCGATCACGAACAGCGCGTCGGGCAGGCGGTTCATGTCCTTGATGCCGCCGAGCGAGGCTTCCAGTTTGTCGCGCTCGCGGCTCAGCGACAGCACCTCGTGCTTGACCAGACGGTCGAAGCTGCCGTCGGTGGACATCGACTCCAGCTCCTTGAGGCGCGCGATCGACTGCTTGACCGTGCGGAAGTTGGTCAGCATGCCGCCGAGCCAGCGCTGCGAGACGTACGGCATGCCGCAACGGGTCGCTTCCTCGCGAATCGCTTCGCGCGCCGAGCGCTTGGTGCCGACGAACAGGATCGTGCCGCGTCGCTGGGCGAGCCCGGACACGTAGTTCATCGCGTCGCCGAACAGCGGCAGGGTCGATTCGAGGTTGATGATGTGGATGCGGCCGCGGGCACCGAAGATGAACGGTGCCATGCGCGGGTTCCAGTAACGCGTCTGATGGCCGAAATGCACGCCGGCTTCGAGCATCTCGCGCATGGTGATCTGGGGCATGGGGGAAACTCCGAGAATGGGCGACCGCGCGTTTCGTGAACGCGGTGATGCCCGGGGTTGAGGCCTCCACGCATCCGCCGCTTGCGACCCGGCCGTTGGAACCGGGCGCCGGCGTCACCATGTGGTGATCCGGCATCCCGTTCCGCGGGCAAGGCACCCCGAAAGCGGTGACGATGCGTGTGCGGATTCGGCTTGCGCCGTTGGTGCGGAACCCGGCATTGCCCGGGATCCGCGTTGCGAATTTGCCGATCCCGGTTATCACCGGGCCGATAAATCCCTACAATTGTAATTCGAGCCGCTCCGTGCGGCAAGCCTCGCCGATCTGGAAAACGCATGCCCGTCAGCCCCAAATCCCCATCCGACATCGAGAAGATGCGTGTTGCAGGCCGCCTCGCCGCGGAAGTCCTCGAGGTGCTCGTCGAGCACGTCAAGCCCGGGGTCAGCACCGAGGAACTGGACCGCATCGCCCACGACCACATCGTCAACGTGCAGAAGGCGATTCCGGCCAATGTCGGCTACAAGGGCTTCCCGAAGACCCTGTGCACCTCGGTCAACCACGTGATCTGCCACGGCATCCCGAACGCGGGCAAGCTGCTGAAGGACGGCGACATCGTCAACATCGACGTGACCGTGATCAAGGACGGCTGGCACGGCGATACCAGTCGCATGTACTTCGTCGGCACGCCCTCGGTACTCGCGAAGCGGCTCGTCGACACCACCCTCGAAGCGACGCTGCGCGGCATCGCCGTGGTGCGCCCGGGCGCGACCCTCGGCGACATCGGCCACGCGATCCAGACCCACGTCGAGGCGCAGGGCTTCTCGGTGGTGCGCGAATACTGCGGCCACGGCATCGGCCGCATCTACCACGAGGATCCGCAGGTCCTGCACTACGGCAAGCCCGGCGACGGCCTGGTCCTCAAGGAAGGCATGACCTTCACCGTGGAACCGATGGTCAACGCGGGCAAGCCGCATACCCGCGTGCTGCCCGACGGCTGGACCGTGGTGACCCGCGACCATTCCCTGTCCGCGCAGTGGGAGCACACGATCGCGGTGACCCGCGACGGCGCCGAGATCCTGACTCCCTGGCCGACCGCGGCCTGACGCCGACCGGCATGCCCGGCAGCGCCGCGCTCCGGCTGCCGCCCGCGGTCCCGCGCAGCGGGGTGTCGGCCGAGGCGCGGCTCGCGCTGCGCCGGATGCTCGCGGATGAGCTTCGCGATCTCGCGGCCAGGTTCCGCGACGGCGAGGATGCGAGCGAACTCGCGCGTGCGCGCTCGCGCGGCGTCGAGGCGGTGATCGCGCACGCCTGGGTCGCGGTACTCGGTGCACCGGCCGACACGGCGCTGTTCGCGGTCGGCGGGTTCGGTCGCGGCATGCTGTTCCCGCATTCGGACGTCGACCTGCTCGTGCTCGCGCGCGACGCGACCGCGACGCCCGCGATGGAACAGTTCTTCGGCGTGCTCTGGGACATCGGCATCCAGCCCGGCCACGCGTTGCGCACGCCCGCCCAGTGCCGTGACCTCGCCGTGCGCGATGCGCGCGTGTTCACCAGCCTGCTCGACGCGCACCTGGTCGCGGGCGACGCGGGCTTGCGCGCGGACCTCGACGCGATCATCGACGATCCCGTCGTGTGGCCTGCTGCGCAATACCTCGCGGCCAAGCGCGCGGAACAGGCCGAGCGCTTCGCGCGCCACGCCGGCACCTCGCACAACCTCGAACCGAACCTCAAGGAGGGGCCGGGCGGCCTGCGCGCGCTCGATCTCATGCGCTGGCTCGGCCGGCGCGTGGCCGGCGCCGAGGATTTCGCCGCGCTGCTCGCCGCGGGCCTGCTCGACGAAGCCGAGCGCGACGCGCTGATCGAGGCGGAACGGACCTTGCGCCGCTACCGCTTCGCATTGCATCTCGCGGCCGGGCGTGCCGAGGAGCGGCTGCTGTTCGACCACCAGCGCAACCTCGCCGCGAGCCTCGGTTTCGAGGACACCGACGGCAGTCTCGGCGTCGAGCAGTTCATGCAGGGTTATTACCGCGCCGCGATGGTCGTCGACCGGGTCGGCGCGCAGTGGCTCGCGCGCTGCGAGGAACTGCTGGCCCCGGCGGACGGGCCCGGCCGCCCGCTGGACGCGGATTTCCTCGCCGTCGGCGGCCGCGTGGCCGCGCGCGATCCACAGGTGTTCCGACGTCGCCCACGCGCGCTGGTCGACGTGTTCGCGGTCGGCATCGACCACGCGGACGTGCACGGCCATTCCGCGGCGACGATGCGCGCGATCCACCAGGCGCTGCTCGTCCACGCGGAAACCCTCGCCGACGCCCCCGACGTGCTGGCCGCGTTCCGCGCGCTGTTGCGCCGCGGCGCACCGGCGGTCGATGCGTTGGTCGGCATGAACCGCCATGGCGTGCTCGCCGCGATCGTGCCCGCGTTCGCGCGCGTGGTCGGACGCATGCAGTACGACCTGTTCCACATCTACACGGTGGACGAGCACACCCTGCGCGTGCTGCAGCAACTCGCGCGGTTCGCCGATCCGTCCGCGCGCGAGGCCTTCCCGGTCGCGTGCGCGGCCTGGGCGGAACTCGATCGGCCGGACCTGCTGCTGCTCGCGGCCCTGTTCCACGACATCGCGAAAGGCCGTGGCGGCGATCATTCGGTGCTCGGTGAAGCCGAGGCGCGCGCGTTCTGCCTGCACCTCGGCCTCGCCGCGGACGATGCGGAACTGGTCGCGTGGCTGGTTCGCTGGCACCTGCGCATGAGCGTCACCGCGCAGCGCCAGGACATCGCCGACCCGGCCGTGGTCAACGCGTTCGCCGCGCATGTCGGTGACCGCGTGCGGCTCGACCTGCTGTACCTGCTGACCGTGGCCGACATCGTCGGCACCAGTCCGAAATTGTGGAATACGTGGAAGGATCGGCTCCTCGCGGACCTGTACCACGCGACGCGCTTTGCGCTGCGCGCGGGCCTGCCGTCGCCGCCGCGCGCCGAGGCGCGCATCCGCGCATGCCGCGAAGCGGCCGCGGCGCTGCTCGCCGACGCCGACCCGGCCGCGGTCGCGGAGCACTGGCGCGAACTGCCGGAGCGCGTGTTCCTGCGCCTGCGTCCCGAACCGATCGCGCGCTACACGCGC
>CAYWZC010000188.1:0-3668 GCA_964462745.1 uncultured Rhodanobacteraceae bacterium | reverse complement strand
CATCACCTCGACGAAACATACTTCTCGCGCCGCACGTGCGGCACGGGCAGTCCGGCTTCCTTGAGCCACGCGAATGCTTCGTCGACCATGTCGGGATTGCCGCACAGATACGCGATGTCGGCGGGATCGGCGGCGAGCTCGGCGAGCGCGACGTGCACGCGGCCGCTGCGGTCGTTCCCGCGCGGCGTCGCACGCATCACCCGGCTGAAGCAGGGATGGAACGCGAATCCGGGGGTCGCCTGCGCAAACGCCTCGAACTCCTCGCCGTACAGCAACTCGCTCTCGTTGCGCGCACCATAGACGAGATCGAACCGGCAGCCGCGTTCGCGGGTAAGGCGCGCAATCTGCGGCAGCATCGCGCGGTACGGTGTCACGCCGGTGCCGGTCGCGACCAGCAGGTAGCGCGGATTCGTGTCCGCGTCCACGAGGCAGAAGCGCCCGTACGGGCCGCTCGCCTCGATTGTCTCGCCTTCCTGCAGGTTCGAGAGCAGCGCGGTCGCGGCGCCGCCTTCGACGTAGGACACCGCGATCTCGATCGTGTCCGGCGGCGAGCCATCCGGGCCGCCGACGCTCGCGACCGAATAGCTGCGCTTGGTCGGCTTGCCGTCGTCGTACTGGAAATGGATCTGGATGAACTGGCCGGGCACGAACGCGAACGGCTCGCCGTCCGCGCGCTCGAACGTCATGTGGCGCACGGCCGGGGCAAGCATGTGGCTGGAAACGAGGCGCAGCGGGAAATGGGTGGCCACGGGTACTATATTGCGGTTCGAGAAAAGGTCAGCCGGTTATACTATCAAGTCTGCCGCGCACGCCGCCCGAGGTGCCTTGGGCCGCGCATCGACAGCCGCGCCGGACAACCGGGTGCAACACGCGTGGAACCATATCGATCGATTGGCGCCGCCCTAGCGGGCGCGGCTCGGGATCGATCCGCTCGTTCAGCAGATGCGCCTGCCGGCGCCGAATTCAAGGAGCCCAGGTGACGACGATTGCCGGAAACGAACCGCCCGCCCTCGAAGTCAGCGACCTGCGCAAGACCTATGCCACCGGCGTCGAGGCGCTCAAGGGCATTTCGCTGACCGTCGAGCCCGGCGATTTCTTCGCCCTGCTCGGGCCCAACGGCGCCGGCAAGTCGACCCTGATCGGCATCCTGTCCTCGCTGGTCAACGCGACCTCGGGCGATGCGAGCGTGTTCGGCGTGTCGATCCATCGCGAGCGCAGCAGGGCGATGGACCTGATCGGACTGGTCCCGCAGGAACTCAACATCAACCAGTTCGAGAAACCGTTCGACATCTGCGTAAACCAGGCCGGGTTCTACGGCATTCCGCGCCGCGTCGCGGCCGAGCGCGCCGAGAAGTACCTCGACCAGTTGCAACTGTGGGATCGCGCGCACGGCATGGCTCGCACGCTGTCCGGCGGCATGAAACGCCGCCTCATGATCGCGCGCGCAATGATGAACGAGCCGCGCCTGCTGATCCTCGACGAGCCAACCGCTGGCGTCGACATCGAGATCCGCCGCTCGATGTGGAAGTTCATCCGCGCGATCAACGAAGCCGGTACCACGGTGATCCTGACCACGCATTACCTCGAGGAAGCCGAACAGTTGTGCCGCAACATCGCGATCATCGACCACGGCCGGATCATCGAGAACACCTCGATGAAGCGCCTGCTTTCCAAGCTCGACGTCGAGGCATTCGTGTTCGACCTGGCCGCTGCCGCGCCCGCGCAATTGCCGGACGTGCCCGGCGTGCGCATTTCGCGCGTGGACGCGACCACGATCGAGGCGGAAATGCCGCGCGACCATGACCTCAACTCCCTGTTCGCGGCACTGTCCGCGGCAGGCATCACGGTGCGTTCGATGCGCAACAGGACCAACCGCCTCGAAGAATTGTTCGTGCGGCTCGTCGAAAGCGGCAAGGAGGCGGCATGAACGCGGCCGGCAAGCTCGTCGCATTCGGCACCATCCTGCGCCGCGAAGTCACCCGCATCCTGCGCATCTGGACCCAGACCCTGCTGCCGTCGGCGATCACGATGACCTTGTACTTCGTGATCTTCGGCAACATGATCGGCCGCCGCATCGGCGAGATCGAGCCGGGCATCGGCTACATCGACTACCTGGTGCCCGGCCTCATCATGATGGCGGTCATCACCAACAGCTACGGCAACATCTCCTCGTCGTTCTTCGGCGCGAAGTTCGGCCGCTTCGTCGAGGAAATGCTGGTCTCGCCGATGCCGAGCTGGGTGATCCTCTCGGGGTACGTCGGCGGCGCGGTGCTGCGCGGCATGATCGTTGCACTGCTCGTGCTCGCGATCTCGCTGTTCTTCACCGACATCCACCTGCACCATCCGTGGGTCACGCTGTCGAGCGCGCTGCTGACTTCGGTCGTGTTCGCGCTCGCGGGTTTCATCAACGCCCTGTTCGCGAGGAAGTTCGACGACATCGCCCTGGTGCCGACCTTCCTGCTGACCCCGCTGACCTACCTCGGCGGCGTGTTCTATTCGGTCAACCACCTGCCCGTGCCGTGGCGCGAGATCTCGTACGCGAATCCGGTGCTGTACATGGTCAACGCGTTCCGCTGGGGCCTGCTCGGCATCAGCGACGTGCCGCTGTGGATCGCCTACGCGGTGATGCTCGGCATCGGCGCCGTCCTCGCGACCACCGCGATCGTGCTGCTGAACCGCGGGGTGGGGTTGCGGAGTTGAGGGCCAGCGGAACAAGCGCCGACCTGTTCCGCGTACAAACAGGGCACAACATATGTGTTGCACATATGCAACACAAGTGTTAGCCTTGTGCCGGTGAACAGCAAGCAATTCAAGAAGTGGCTTGCCGCGCAAGGCGCGACCTTCAAGCCCGGCAAAGGCGGTCATCTTCGTGTCGAATGGAATGGCAAGCGGTCTGTTCTGCCGATGCACTCCTCGGAACTGAAAAAGGGTCTGGTGGAGGCCATCAAGAAACAGCTCGGATTGAAGTGAGGCAAGCCATGAACTTGAATTACCCTGTACGCTTGGAACCTGCCGAAGAAGGCGGTTTCGTGGTCAGTTTTCCCGATGTGCCGGAGGCGCATTCGCAGGGCGATGACGAGGCCGAGGCACTGCTGCGCGCGGTGGACGCGCTCGAAACGGCACTGGAGTTCTACACCGACGAGGGCGCCGACGTGCCGCGCGCGAGCAAGCCCCGGCGCGGACAGCGCACAGTGCGTCCGAGCGCGCAGGCGTGCATTGCCCTGTTGATTTACCAAACGATGCGCGATGAGGGTGTTCGCAAGAGCGAACTGGCGCGGCGCTTGGGCTGGCACATGCCGCAGGTAGACCGGCTGCTCGACACGAACCACGCCTCGCGCCTCGACCAGGTGGAGACGGCGCTCGCGGCGTTGGGTCGCCGCCTTGACGTAGCGGTGGCGTAGGGCGGGTGGTACACCGCAAAGGGGGGAACGACAACTTTCCGTCGTCAAGCTTGTCGATCAATGCCGCGTCGCACGCGCACGTGTGGGTTGACGCCACGGTGAAGTAACAGTCTTCTCTGGCCGCAGAACTGCGGCGAGATTGCAGGATACTGGCGTTGGAGCGTGTTCGACGACATGCGTCGCACTTGCATGCACAGTTGGTTTCGGCTAGAAGCAGCTTGACGCTCGTTGCAACCGGTAATGTCAACCGGTTCTGGAAAGGGGGGG
>CAYWZC010000187.1:0-3750 GCA_964462745.1 uncultured Rhodanobacteraceae bacterium | reverse complement strand
CGGCGTCCGTGCCCGCAATCCGGCTTTCACCGGGATGACGGCACCCGTCGCATGCTGACGGTCCGTGTTTCGCGATGAACGGGTGCTCGCGGATCGATACTCGGCCCTTCGCGTCCCGAAGCATGCGCAAATACGGCGGGTTGCAATGGAACACCTGCGAAAGCACGCCGATTCCGTGGCAGGCATCACATTCCCGCGTCACCCGGATCGGCCGCGGAAGCTTTGCCGCGGGTGTCATGACGGGTAATCTGGCGCATCCCTCCAACAGGAGACGCCCCATGAAGGTCGCGTGGATGTCCTGTGCGACGCTGGTTCTTTGCCTGTTCGCTTTCGCTACCGAGGCGGCTGAAATCCATCGCATCGAGGTCGGCAACCGGATCAGCGAGAACCTGCCCGAGGTCCCGTCCTCGTTGTCGCAGCGGTTGCAGCGCTACGAGAATGCGCGCAGCGCGACGCCGGGCGGCTGGCTCGCGGATGGTTCGGGCCTGCTGATCTCGACGCGATTCGCAAACACGGCCCAGGTGCATCGGGTTGCCGCACCGGGCGCGGCACGCGAGCAGTTGACGTTCCACGACGAACCGGTGCGTTTCGTTGCGGCGAATCCGCGCCGCAACGGCTTCGTGTACGGCAAGGACACCGGTGGCTCGGAGTTCTGGCAGTTGTACTGGTTCGATCTCGATACGCGAGAGGTGAAACTCCTGACCGACGGCAAGTCACGCAACCAGGGTCCGTTGTGGTCGCACGACGGCACCCGGCTCGCGTATTCGAGTACCGCCCGCAACGGCAAGGACACCGACGTGTGGGTACTCGATCTGGCGAGCGGCAAGGCGCGTCCGGTCGTCACCGACGGCGGCGCGTGGTTCGCGAGCGACTTTTCGCCGGACGGCAAGCAGTTGCTCGCGATCCGCTACGTGTCGATCAACGAATCGCATCCGGCCGTGGTCGATCTGGAAAGCGGCAAGCTGCGCCGCCTCGATGACCGCGATCGCAAGGCGTCGTTCGGTGCGTTCCGGTTCGCGAAGGATGGCAAGGGCGCGTGGTACACCTCGGACGAATCCGGCGACTTCTCCGAATTGCGCTACCACGACTTCGCGAGCGACCGCATCGAAAGCGTCAGCGCGGGCATCCCTTGGGATGTCGAGGAATTCACCTTGTCCGAGGACGGTACGCGCCTCGCATTCGTGACCAATGAAGGCGGTTTCGGGGTACCGCATCTCCTCGACACCGCGACATGCAAGGAACTGGCGCTGCCGGAGTTGCCGCGCGGCATCGTGTTCTCGCCGCAGTTCAGTCCCGACGGCACGCAGCTCGCGTTCGCGCTAAATTCCGCGACCTCGCCGAGCGATGTATATGCGATCGACCTCGCTGACCATCGCGTCGAGCGCTGGACGCACAGCGAAGTTGGTGGCCTCGATGCGGGCCGGTTCACGCAGCCGCGGCTCATCGAGTATCCGACCTTCGACCGCGTCGACGGCAAGCCGCGCACGATTCCCGCGTTCTATTACGAGCCCGAAGGCGACGGACCGTTCCCGGTCGTGATCTCGATCCACGGCGGACCGGAAAGCCAGGCGCGGCCGAGATTCAGCACCAACACCGAGTTCCTCGTCGCCGAACTCGGGGTCGCGGTACTGGTACCGAACGTGCGCGGCTCATCCGGCTACGGCAAGCGCTACGTCGCGCTCGACAACGGCTTCCAGCGCGAGGATTCGGTGCGCGACATCGGTGCGCTGCTCGATTGGATCGGCACCCAGCCGAAACTCGATGCGAAGCGTGTCGGGGTGTATGGCGGCTCGTACGGCGGCTACATGGTGCTCGCGTCGATGGCGCGCTACAACGATCGCCTGCGCGCAGGCGTGGACGTGGTCGGCATTTCCAATTTCGTGACCTTCCTCGAGAATACCCAAGAATATCGCCGCGACCTGCGTCGCGCCGAATACGGTGACGAACGCGACCCCGCGATGCGGGCGCACCTCGCGAAGATCTCACCCACCGCGAACGCGAAGAACATCACGATCCCGCTGTTCGTCGCGCAGGGAGCGAACGACCCGCGCGTGCCGGCCAGCGAGGCCGAGCAGATCCTCGCGAGCGTGCGCGGCAACGGCAATGACGACGTGTGGTACCTGCTGTACAAGGACGAGGGCCACGGTTTCCGCAAGAAGGACAACAGCGACCACTTCCGCGCCGCGATGATGCGCTTCTGGCAGGAGCACCTGATCGGCGCCGAGGCGACCTGATCGGAGCGTGCCTGCGACCGCTCGTGCCTCATCCCGCCGATTGGCGGGACGTATCGCTCAGCTCGTGTGCCACTTCGCAAGTCGCGCGCGCAGGTCCGCGGCGTAGGGAGATGCCGAGGCCGCGAGCACCGGTTCGATCGTGGCCTCCAGCGCATCCGCTTCGTCATCGCGATGCAGCGCGCGCAATGCACCGGCCAGCGCCACCTCGACCTCGAGCACGCGCGGGTCGGAGGCCGGATACGGCGGACTGCGTACCGCGAGTGCTTCGCGCAGCAGGGATTCGGCTTCGGTGGCTTGTCCCGACGCAAGTCGCGCCCGGGCCAGTGCATACAACGGAAAACCCAACCGGAAATTGCCGGGTGGCAGCAGCTTGCGCGCCGCGGCCAGCGCGCTCGCGGCCACTTGTTCCGCATCGCCGGTCCGACCCGCGTCGAGTTCCGCCTCGGCGCGCCGGCTGTCGAGGATTGCGAGGATTCCCTCGGCGGTCGGGCTGATGTCGGTGGATGCCTTGTGCAGTGCGTGGTTTGCTTTGGCCAATTCGCGCAATGCGTCGAGCGGGCGATGTTCGCGCCGCAGCACGTCGCCGAGCTCGCCGCGCATCCTCGCAAGCCAGGGCGACGTGGCCGGCGCGTGCGCGCGCATGATCGCGATCGCGTGACGCAACACCGCTTCGGCTTCGGCGTGGCGTCCGGCCAGGGTCAGGACCACGCCCAGGTTCTCGAGTACGGGTGCGCTGTCGATCCCGTCGTTGTCGCCCTGGACCTGTTTCCAGGTTTCGAGCGAGGTGCGGACATGACGTTCGGCTTCCGCAAATCGTCCCAGTTCGCGATAGTCCCTGCCGATCAGGTGCTCGCTGAGCGCGATTTCGTCCTCGCGGCTGGTCGCCAGCCGTTGTTTCTGGATCTCGTATATCTCGAGGCGCGCCTGCAAGGCCTGCTCGAAGCGACCGCGCCGTTCGAGCACCGTTACCAGGTTCGAGCGAATGACCAGGGTTGCGGGCCGATCCGCACCGACCAGTGCGGTTTGCAATGCGACGGCGTGCCGGTACGCCGACTCGGCCTGTGCGAGCTTGCCGTTGCGGGCCAGCATCCGGCCGAGATCGTTCCAGCCATTGGCGACGCTCGTGTGACGCTCGCCGTGCAGCCGGGTCGAGATCGCGATCTGCTCCCGCAACAGCCGGATCGCCTCGTCCGTCCGCGCTTGCGAGGCAAGCGCCGAGGCGAGTTCGAGCAGATCCTGCGCGACCTCGTCGCTGGCGTTGCCGCAGTGCACGCGATCGGCGGCGAGCAGCTCGCGCAGCAGGGCTTCGGCGGCCGGATCGCCCTGGTCCGCGAGCGCGGTCGCGAGCTTGCGGTGTGCGGTACGCAGCGCGTCGGCGTGGTTGCCCGGTGCCTCGTTTCCGATGGCGATCGCGGCGCGCGCATCGGCGATCGCGGTGTCGAACTCGCGCTTCTCGATGCCGATCGACGCAAGCTGGTTCAGGATCCGCATCCGGAGGTCGCCCGCAAGCGACGGG
>CAYWZC010000186.1:3372-3756 GCA_964462745.1 uncultured Rhodanobacteraceae bacterium | reverse complement strand
ACCTCGACCGGCACCTGGTAGGTGGCGCCACCGACACGCCGCGACTTGACCTCGACCGCAGGTGCCACGTTGCCGAGCGCTTTCTCCACCAGCTCGATCGCTTCGGCATGCTTCTCGCCGATGTGGTCGAGTGCACCATAGACGATCTTTTCGGCGACGGATTTCTTGCCGCTCTTCATCACCATGTTGATGAAGCGCGCAATCACCTGGCTGCCGTGCTTCGGATCGGGCAGCAGCGTACGTGTCGGGGTCTGACCTTTTCTGGACATGATGAACGCCTGTGTACTGCGTAACTTTCAGTTGAGTGCGACCGCAGGGTCGCTACTTGCCTTCCGGCAGGGATGCCCGGATCAGGCCTTGGGGCGCTTGGCGCCGTACTTGGAC
>CAYWZC010000186.1:0-3362 GCA_964462745.1 uncultured Rhodanobacteraceae bacterium | reverse complement strand
ACACCTGCCGCGTCGAGGCTGCCGCGCACCGTGTGGTAGCGAACGCCCGGAAGATCCTTGACGCGACCGCCACGGATCAGCACCACCGAGTGCTCCTGGAGGTTGTGTCCTTCACCACCGATGTAGCTGATGACCTCGAAACCGTTGGTCAGGCGTACCTTGGCGACCTTGCGCAGCGCCGAGTTCGGCTTCTTCGGCGTGGTCGTGTAAACGCGCGTGCACACGCCGCGCCGCTGCGGACAGTTTTCCAGCGCCGGTGAAGGGCTCTGGTAGGTCTTGGGGCTGCGCGCCTTGCGCACCAGCTGATTGATCGTCGCCATGTTCGAACCCTGGAGAAACGAAAGACAGGCCGGGTCAAACCCGGCCTGTCGAGACGGAAGAATATAACCCGCAATGCGCCGAACCGTCAAGTTCGGACGCGGCATCCTGCTCTCGAACACGAGGTGCATCCTGCAACCTCATTTCGATGTCCGAGGCACGCCGCGAGGCGTGCTCATCTGCAACAAAGAGCCCGCTGCGAAGCTACTCGCCGTCTTCCGCGACAGCTTCGGCCACCGAACTCGTGGCTCCCAGCGCTTCCCGCTCGGAATCGGTCAGTCCGCCTTGCGCGCCCTTGCGCTGGGCGTGGTAGGCAAGACCGGTACCGGCCGGAATCAAGCGGCCCACGATAACATTCTCCTTGAGGCCGCGCAAGGTGTCGCGAGTGCCGCGGACCGCCGCCTCGGTCAACACGCGGGTCGTCTCCTGGAAGGACGCGGCCGAAATGAACGACTCGGTCGCGAGCGACGCCTTGGTGATTCCGAGCAGGATCGGCAGGTACTCGGCCGGTTGCTCGCCGCGCGTCTCGGCACGGGCATTCTCCTCGATCAGGCGCAGCCGGTCGACCTGTTCTCCACGCAGGTACCGGGTGTCACCGGATGCCGAGACCTCGACCTTGCGCAACATCTGGCGAATGATCGACTCGATGTGCTTGTCGTTGATCTTGACGCCCTGCAACCGGTACACATCCTGGATTTCCTTGACCAGGTAGGCGGCCAGCGGTTCGACGCCGAGCAGGCGCAGGATGTCGTGCGGGTTCGGCTCGCCGTCGACGACCGTCTCGCCCTTTTCCACGTGCTCGCCCTCGAACACGATGACCTGGCGCCACTTCGGAATCAGTTCCTCGTGCTCGTTGCCATCCGCGTCCTTGATGATCAGACGCTGCTTGCCCTTGGTGTCCTTGCCGAAGCTGACCACGCCGGAACGTTCGGCCAGGATCGCCGGCTCCTTCGGCTTGCGTGCTTCGAACAGATCAGCCACGCGCGGCAAGCCGCCGGTGATGTCGCGGGTCTTCGAGGTTTCCTGCGGAATGCGCGCGATCACGTCGCCGACGCCGACTTCCGCGCCATTCTGCAGCGAAACGATCGCCCCGGCGGGCAGGAAGTACTGCGCCGGAATGTCGGTACCCGGCAGGCGCAGTTCGCCGCCCTTCTTGTCGACGATACGCACGGTCGGGCGCAGGTCCTTCGCCGCGGTGCCGCGCCGCTTCGGGTCCGTGACGACCGAACTGGCAAGTCCGGTCAACTCGTCGATCTGCTCCTGCACGGTCACGCCGTCCTGGAAATCGATGAAGCGGATCACGCCGGCGACCTCGGACACGATCGGATGGGTGTGCGGGTCCCACTTCGCGACCACCTGGCCGGCCTTGACCGACGCGCCGTCGCGCACCTCGATGACCGCGCCGTACGGAACCTTGTAGCGCTCGCGTTCGCGGCCATGCGCATCCATCACCGACAACTCGCCGGAACGGGACACGGCGACCAGATGGCCGGCGGAATGCTGCACGGTCTTGAGGTTGGTGAACTTCAGGGTACCCGTCGTCTTGACATGGACATTGTCCACCGCCGCCGCACGCGATGCCGCACCGCCGATATGGAACGTGCGCATCGTGAGCTGGGTACCGGGCTCACCGATCGACTGCGCAGCGATGACGCCGACCGCCTCGCCGATGTTGACCAGGTGCCCGCGCGCGAGATCGCGACCGTAGCACGCCGCGCACACCCCGAACTTGGCGTCGCAGGTGATCGGCGAACGAACCTGGACCGACTGCACGCCGGCCGCCTCGAGCTTTTCCACCATGCGTTCGTCGAGCAAGGTATTGCGTTCCACCACCGGATCGTCGTCGTTGCCGGGCGCGAACACGTCCTGCGCGACGACTCGGCCGAGCACGCGCTCGCGCAACGGTTCGACCACATCGCCACCTTCGACGATCGGCGCCATGGTGAGGCCATTGCTGGTGCCGCAATCGTCGCTGGTCACGACCACGTCCTGTGCGACATCGACGAGGCGCCGGGTCAGGTATCCGGAGTTCGCGGTCTTCAACGCGGTGTCGGCCAGGCCCTTGCGTGCGCCATGGGTCGAGTTGAAGTACTGCTGGACGTCGAGACCCTCGCGGAAGTTCGCCTTGATCGGCGTCTCGATGATCGAGCCGTCGGGCTTGGCCATGAGGCCGCGCATGCCGGCAAGCTGGCGAATCTGCGCGGCCGAACCGCGCGCGCCCGAGTCGGCCATGATGAACAGGGAATTCATCGACTTCTGGTCGACTTCCTCGCCCTTGGCATTGGTGACTTTGTCCGTGCCGATGCCCTTGAGCATCGCCGCGGCGATCTGCTCGTTGGTACGGGACCAGATGTCGACGACCTTGTTGTAGCGTTCGCCAGCCGTCACCAGGCCGGACTGGTATTGCTCCTGGATCTCGACCACGTCCTTCTCGGCGGCACTCAGGATCTTGCGCTTCTCCGGCGGAATCTTCATGTCGTCGATGCCGATGGAGATGCCGGCGCGCGTGGCGTACTTGAAGCACGTGTTCATGTGCTGGTCGGCGTACACGTCCGTGTCCTTGTGTCCGTGACGGCTATAGCACTGGTTGATCAGACGCGAAATCGCCTTCTTGGTGAGCTCGGCGTTGATCAGCGAGAACGGCATGCCGACCGGCAGGATGTCGGCCAGCAGCGCACGCCCAATCGTGGTGTCGTGCAGCGTGGTCTTCTCGCTGCGCTCGCCCTCGGCGTCGATCTCGGTTTCCGTGATGCGCACCTTGACCCGCGCATGCAGGTCCACCATGCGGCTGTCGTAGGCACGGTGCACCTCGGCGATGTTCGCGAACGCCATGCCCTCGCCCTTCGCGTTCTCGAGCGAACGGGTCATGTAGTAGAGGCCGAGCACGACGTCCTGGGTCGGCACGATGATCGGCTCGCCGTTGGCCGGCGACAGGATGTTGTTCGACGACATCATCAGCGCGCGCGCCTCGAGCTGCGCCTCGAGCGAAAGCGGCACGTGCACGGCCATCTGGTCGCCGTCGAAGTCCGCGTTGAACGCGGTGC
>CAYWZC010000185.1:1440-3767 GCA_964462745.1 uncultured Rhodanobacteraceae bacterium | reverse complement strand
ATGGTAACCGGTCGGGCGCCGAAGGTTTGCGGTGTGGCTCGCGGTTGCGGCGCGGGACCGCGGGACTGACCTTCACACCGTTCAACCGGCGTCGGCAACGCGTACGCCCTCCCCTTTTCGCCCCGCGCGGGAGAAGGAGATCCACGCTGTTTTCCTTCTCTCCGCGCAGCGGGGAGAAGGTGTCCGACAGGGCGGATGAGGGGCGCTTTTGATCTGCGGCGCCGGGCGCGAACTTCAGCGCGATTGTTGCGGGGTCATGAGTATGTCTCGTACACCGCAGCGACGCGTGCCCCTCATCCGGCGCTGCGCGCCACCTTCTCACCGTTGGAACGGGGAGAAGGAGAGATCCACGCTGTTTTCCTTCTCCCCGTTGGCACGGGGAGAAGAATGGCTGGCTGCTCCGCAGCGTTCAACCGACGCCGGAAACCCGCTCGCCGATCCACTTGCGCAGATCGGCGATTTCGGCCGGGCAGACTTCGTGCGCCATGGGGTACGTATGCCACGCAACGGGCTGGCCGAGCGCGATCAGCATGTCGCGGCTCAGGGTGCCGAGCGCAAGCGGCACCACCGGATCGAAGGTGCCGTGCCCCATGAACACCGGCAGATCCGCGTTGGCCTCGCTGCGTTCGGCGGCGAGCGCGAGATGCAGCGGCATGTAGGTCGACAGCGCGATGATGCCGCCGAGTCGCACGCGGTGGCGCAGGCCACCGGCCAGCGCAATCGCGCCGCCCTGCGAGAATCCGGCGATGAACAGGTTTTCGCTGGCGACGCCGCGCGCGTTCTCCCGCGCGATGAGTTCGTCCAGCAAGCCGATCGACGCGCGGATGCCGGTTTCATCCTGGCGTTGCGCGATCTCCATGCCGGTGATGTCGTACCACGCGCGCATGCGCATGCCGCCGTTGACCGTGATCGCGCGCACCGGCGCCTGCGGGAACACGAAGCGCAACGCCGGCCAGGCTCGGTCGACGAGTTGCGGGATGATCGGTTCGAAATCGTGCGCGTCGGCGCCGAGGCCGTGCAGCCAGATCACGGATCGGGCCGGATTCGGGGCGGTTTCGATTTCGACGGTTTCGAGCGGCATGGGATATCCGGTGCGATGGACGGTCGCGCAGGGTAGCGCGAGAGCGCATGGATGTCCCGGATCGGACCGGTTACCGCTCGTAGAGCGGAGCTTGCTCCGCTGCTTCTCGCTCCTTCGCACCACCCAAGCCGAGCAGCTCGGCTCTACGGGCGATTCCTGCAGGACCGTGGCGTTTGCCGCACAGTCTTCGCCTTGGCGGGACTTGTGGCGGGTGGTTCGGCGGGCCGTGTCGGGTATGCTTCGGCGGTTGCCCAATGACCGGAGTCGCCATGAACCGCCTGATCGTCGCCAGTTGCATTGCCCTGCTGACCTGCCTCGCAGCACCCGCGCGCGCGGTGACCATCGAACAGGCGATGGCCGATCCGGACTGGATCGGCGCACCGGTCGAATCGGCGTACTGGAGCGTCGACGGCCGCTCGGTCTATTACCGCATCAAGCAGAACGGTAACGCGATCCGCGACCTGCATCGCGTCGATCTCGCCGGCGGCACGGACACCCTGGTCGATCCGGCCGCGATGGCGAATGCGGACGGCGCGGACGCGGTGTTCGATCGCAACCGCACGCGCGCCGCATTCGTGCGCAACGGCGACGTATTCGTGCGCGAAGTCGCGAGCGGTCGCCTGATCCAGCTCACGCGCTCGCCCGAAGCCGAAGCCGCGCCGCAGTTCTCCGCCGACGGCCGCGCGGTGCAGTACCGGGTCGGCGCGAACTGGTTCCAGCACGATCTCGCGAGCGGCGTCAGCGGCCCCGCCGCAATCGTCAAGGCGGAAAAGGATCCGCAAGCGAAGAAGCCCGACGACCTCGGCCGCCTGCAACTGCGCCTGTTCTCGACCCTGCGCGACATCAAGTCCGATCGTGACGCGAAACGCGAACACGACGAGACGTTCCGCAAGGGCGACCCCACGCGCGCGCCCGCGCCGTTCTGGCTCGGTGACAAGATCGACATCGTCGGCACCTCGCTGTCGCCAGATGCGCGCCACCTGCTCGTGGTCACCACGCCGAAGGGTTACGACGAGGGCCGCCACGGCAAGCTGCAACATTTCGTCACCGAATCGGGCTACGAGGAACAGGAAACCGAACGCACGCGCGTCGGCCGCAACGATCCCGCGCCGCAGTCGGTGTGGCTGCTCGACCTCGTCGCGCACGAGACGCACGAACTGTCGCTCGACGACCTGCCCGGCATCCACGACGATCCGCTCGCCGCGATCCGCGAGGAAAACCGCAAGGCCGGCAAGTTCGACGACGA
>CAYWZC010000185.1:0-1340 GCA_964462745.1 uncultured Rhodanobacteraceae bacterium | reverse complement strand
TGGAGCCGCGACGGCTCGAACGTCGCGATCCAGATGCGCGCGATCGACAACAAGGACCGCTGGACCGCGACCGTCGATTTCGCCGAGCACGAACTCATCACCCGCGATCGACTGACCGATCCGGCCTGGATCAACTGGAACTTCAACGATTTCGGCTGGCTCGACGACAACCGCACGCTCTGGTACCTGTCCGAGGAAAGCGGCTACTCGCAGCTCTACACGCGCACCGCCGGCGGCAAGGCGCGCGCGCTGACGAGCGGCGAGTTCGAGGTGTCGCACCCGCTGCTGTCGGCGGACGGCAAGTGGTTCTACGTGCGCGCGAATCCCGAGGCGCCGTACCGCTACGACGTGTACCGCGTAGCGGCCGGCGGCGGCGCGCTCGAACGGATCACGAACTTCCATGCGATCGACGGCTTCGCGCTGTCGCCCGACGACAGCCGCCTGCTGGTCCTGCATTCGAAGGCCTACCTGCCCGCGCAACTCGCGGTGATGCCCGCGCAGGCCGGCGCCACGCCGCGCGAACTCACCGACACGCGCTCTGCCGAATTCAAGGCGATGCAATGGCAGATGCCGGAGATCGTCGCGGTGCCGTCCAGCCACACGAAGCAGCCGATCTACGCGAAGTTCTACAAGCCCGCGAACTTCGACCCGGCGAAGAAGTATCCGGCGGTGATGTTCGTGCACGGCGCGGGTTACCTGCAGAACGTGCACGAGGGTTATCCGTCGTACTTCCGCGAGCAGATGTTCAACAACCTGCTCACCGAACACGGCTACCTCGTGCTCGACATGGACTACCGCGCGAGCGAAGGCTACGGTCGCGACTGGCGCACCGCGATCTATCGCGACATGGGCCGGCCGGAACTCGAGGACCTGCTCGACGGCAAGCGCTGGCTGGTCGAGAACCACGGCGCCGACCCGGAACGCTTCGGCGTGTACGGCGGCTCGTACGGCGGTTTCATGGCGTTCACGGCCATGTTCCGCGCGCCCGAGGACTTCGCGGCCGGCGCCGCGCTGCGCCCGGTCACCGACTGGACCCAGTACAACCACGAATACACGTCCAACATCCTGAACCGCCCGCAGGACGATCCGATCGCATACGAACGCTCCTCGCCGATCGAATACGCCGACGGCCTCGCGGGCGCGCTGCTGATCTGCCACGGCATGATCGACGACAATGTGCTGTTCGAGGATTCCGTGCGCATCTACCAGAAGCTCATCGAACTGCACAAGGACAACTTCGAGATCGCGCCCTACCCCGTGGAACGTCACGGCTTCGTCCACGCCGACTCCTGGCTCGACGAATACAAGCGCGTGTTCAAGCTGTTCGAGACGAATCTGAA
>CAYWZC010000184.1:0-3811 GCA_964462745.1 uncultured Rhodanobacteraceae bacterium | reverse complement strand
ACGAACAGCGGGCATGTCACGATCCTCGATGGAGCGGGATGGCTACTATAAAGGGGCAGCCGGCGCCCTGTCTGCGCGGCGCATGGAGATCGTCGCACGATCGCTGTCCGCGTGGCCGCTGAGCTACCGGCGCTCCGCGCGAACCTGCCCTTTGCACGGTCGCGTGGTACGGTAACCATATTGCGTAGCCTGGTCATACGGATATGCACGAACCGGAAACGCCTCGCGCAGCGCCGCCGGAAGCGGCGATCCGCGCGCAGCTGCAAAGGATTCTTGCAGCCGCACCGCTCGCCGACGCCCCGGTGCTCAGCCGCTTCCTGAGCCACGTCGTCGAGCACGCACTGACGCCCGACGCGAAGCCGCTCAAGGAATTCGCGATCGGCGTCGAGGTGTTCGACCGCCCGACCGAGTACGACCCGCGTCTGGACACGATCGTACGGGTGCAGGCGCGACGCCTGCGCAATGCACTGGCCCGTTACTACAGGGAATGGGGGCCCGACGATCCCGTTCGCATCGAAATGCCGAAGGGGCAATACGGCATCCGTGTCTCGTGGGCGACGGCGGATGTCTCCGACCTGACCGCACGCAGCGAGGATCCCGCCCGGCATGCCGACGGCATGGACACCGCGGCATTGCTGCCCGTTCCGCGCACTCCCCTGATCGGTCGCGACGAGGAAATGGAACAGCTTGCCGGTCGTCTCGGCGACGACGCCGTGCGCGTGCTGTCCATCACCGGCGTGGGCGGCTCGGGCAAGACCCGATTGGCGCTTGCCGTGGCGGATGCGGTTCGCGAAACCTTTCCGGGCGGCATCGTGTTCATCGACCTCGCGTCGGTAACCGATCGTGGTGCGCTGATCGACCTGCTTGCGGACGTCTTCAGCGTGCGCCGCACGCGCGGACAATCCCCGCTCGAAGCGCTGATCGAACGCATGCGCAATCGCCTTGCCGGAAATACGCTGCTGGTGCTGGACAACATGGAAGGCGTGCTCGATGGCGCCGACGTCCTCGGCGAGCTTCTGGATGCGAACGCGTACCTGACGATCCTCGTCACCAGCCGCGTCGCCCTGCGACTGTATGGCGAACACGAATTCCCGCTCGCGCCGTTGGCGGTGCCGAGCCGCGACGGAACCGACTGCGACCATCTTGTCGCGGTGCCATCGGTTCGCCTTTTCCTGGCCCGCGCCGAGGCCGCCAATCCGCGCGCCGATTGCACGCGGGACCTGGAATCCGTGGCCGACCTTTGCGTACGCCTCGACGGCCTGCCGCTGGCCATCGAGCTGGTCGCCGCGCAGGCCGTATCGCTGACGCCACGGCAGATGCTGGAACGATTCACCGGCCATCTGGATTTGCCGGAAAACCCGGCTCGCGATGCACCTTCCCGGCAGCGTACCCTGCGCCGGACCATCGACTGGAGCCACGACCTGCTCGACGAACCAGCACGTCGCCTGTTGCGTCGGCTCGCCGTGTTCGTCGGTGGATTCAGCATGGAGGCGGCGCAGGCAGTGGCCGACGTCCACGGCGATTTCGGCGACGGCCTGATGCCGACGGTCAACACCTTGCTGGCCATGGGAATGATGTACTTCCGCAGTCCGCATGACGGACCGCGCTTCGCCATGCTCGAGACCTTGCGCACCTATGGCCTGGAACGCCTGGATGCGAGCAGCGAAGCCGACACGATTCGCAAGGCGCACGCCGCGTATTGCCTGGTGCTCGCCGAGGAAGGCGTCAGCACGCTCGATGCGGCACGGCGCGAGAACTGGCTGCAACGCTGCGACCTGGAACAGGACAATTTCCGTCGCGCGCTGGAATACCTGCTTCATCGCGGCCCGCCGCAGTGGACGTTGCGGCTGGGCCACGCGTTGTTCGCCTACTGGGAACGACGCGAGAAGCTCGTGGAAGGGCGGCGCCTGCTGCAACGCATCGTGGAAGCGATACCGCCCGAACCGGACACCGCGTTGTGGGCCAAGCTGGGTACCTATCTCGCGGTACTCGAGGCGTTCCAGGGAGAGCACGAGGCGGCACACGAGCGCTATCTCATGCTGCTCGACCTGTACCGGGACATGGGCGACCGCAAGGGCGAGGCTTCGACCTTGAACGCACTGGGCGTCACTGCGCGTTTCGGCGAACGCGAGGATGAGGCGCTGAGCTGGTTCCGCCAGTCGTTGAAGCTGTGCCGGGAAATCGGCGACCACAGCGAGATCGCTGCGGCGATCAGCAACCTTGCCGAAAGCGAACTGAAGTTCGGCAACACCGGCAAGGCGCACGCCCTGCTCGACGAAGCATACGAGATGTTCCTGCAGAGCGAGGACCTGGTGCCGGCGGCCTGGTGCCTCAATCACCTCGGTGACGTGGCACGTGCCGAAGGTGACACGGCCGCAGCGGCCGCGCATTACATCCATGCCGAAGCGATATTCGAACGCCTCGGCGACACGTGGGGGTTGGCTCGCTCGCAGGCCGATCGCGGCCAGTTGGCACTGGAGCTCGGCGAACTGGGCACCGCCGGCCCGTTGCTGCTGAACGCATTGACGACTTTCGAGGCGCTGGACCATCAACGCGGCATGGCCACCGTGGTCGACAGCCTTGCCGAGTTCGCGTTGTCGGCGGGGGATTGCGCGCTTGCAGTCAAGTTGCTGGCCGCGTCCGAAAGCTGGCGGCGCGCGGTCGGATTCAACGCACGACGCGAGGAAATGCGACTTCCCGAGCGCGTGATGTCGCAAGCGGGCGCGAGCATGAATCACACGGCACTTCGGGAACTGCATGCCGCAGGCAGCCGCATGACCGCCGCCGACGTCACCGCCGCCTTGCGCGACATCATCGACCGGCGGTGCCACTGACGCGGGCCACGCCAGGGTCCGGAGAGTGGGTCGGCAGACTCCGCAAGCCGGAATGCGATCAGCACCCTGCGCATCGACTTGAACATCCCCCATTGCAGAACTCTCACGGGTGCGCGATCCGGCCGAGAATCACGCCATGTCACCGTGACATGCGCCCCGTCGCTTGCACGGACACGACGGTCACCTTAGGGTTCGGCCATTCCACGACCGGCCGGTTCGACGGCGATGTCGGCATCTCCGGCCGTTTCGCGCGACAGGTGACGATGGAATCGAACATTCCCGGGATCGACACACAGGGAGGGAACGCACATGCACAACGCATTGAACCGGCTCGGCCGTTGCGTCGCCGCGACCGTGTTTCTGGTCACGCTGGTGTCGCCGGCGCCGGCCGCCGAATCGCCGCCGCCGGTCGCATCCGACGCTGCCGTCGAGCGCAAGCTCGACGCCTTGTTCGCCGACGAATGGGAGCGCAGTCTGCGCGAGAGTCCGGAAAGCGCCACCATCTACGGCGACTACCGCTTCAACGACCGTTGGACAGACTACAGCCTGGCCGCATTCGCAAAACGCGAGGCCGAAGATCGCGCCGCGCTGGAGCGGCTGCACGCCATCGACCGCGCTGCGCTGGCCGAGGCAGACCGGCTGGACTACGACACCTTCGAGTGGCAGTTGCAGCACGCCATCGGCGCGCAGCGCTTCCGCCACTACCTGCAGATCAGCCACCAGCTCGGTCCGCAGATGTACGACGCGATGGCCCAGTTCCTGCCGTTTGCCACGGTGAAGGATTACCGCGACTGGCTGGCACGGATGGCGGCGGTCCCGGAGCTGCTCGACCAGACCAGCAGTGACGTGCCGAAATCGCCGGTGGCACCGTTGTCGATATGCTTGGGTACGAGCTGTCCGGCCACGAAGCCGATTGCGTACAGGGCGGTTTCAAGGTCGAGGTGCAACACGGGGTTCAATGTTTGGTTCCGAGATCC
>CAYWZC010000183.1:0-3833 GCA_964462745.1 uncultured Rhodanobacteraceae bacterium | reverse complement strand
GCGTGCCGGCCTCGTGGTCGATGATGCCGGCGGCCATGAACAGCGACGCCTTGAACGCCGCGTGGTTCATCATGTGGAAAATGCCGGCGACCGCGGCGAGCGGGCTGCCGAGGCCGAGCAGCAGGGTGATGAGGCCGAGATGGCTGATCGTCGAGTACGCAAGCAGGCCCTTGAGGTCGTCCTGGAACATCGCGAAGAACGCACCGAACAGCAGGGTCGCGAGGCCGACCGTGCTGACGATCCAGAACCAATGTTCGCTGCCCGCAAGCACCGGCCACAGGCGTGCGAGCAGGAACACGCCGGCCTTGACCATGGTGGCCGAATGCAGGTACGCCGACACCGGCGTCGGCGCGGCCATCGCGCGCGGCAGCCAGAAATGGAACGGGAACTGCGCGCTCTTGGTGAACGCGCCGAGCAGGATCAGGATGAGCGCCGGCAGGTACAGCGGATCGGCGAGGATGCGGTCGCCGGACGCGAGCACCCGGTCGAGGTCGTAGCTGCCGACGATGTGGCCGAGCACGAGCACGCCGCCGAGCAGGGCAAGGCCGCCCGCCGCGGTCACCCCGAGCGCGGTACGCGCGCCGTTGCGTGCCGCCGCGTTGTGGTGCCAGTAACCGATCAGCAGGAACGAGAACAGGCTGGTCAGTTCCCAGAAGAACACCAGCTGGATCAGATTACCCGACAGCACGATGCCGAGCATCGAGCCCATGAACGCGAGCAGGAACGAGAAGAAGCGCGGCACCGGATCGGCCGGCGACAGGTAGTAGCGCGCATACACGACCACCAGCAGGCCGATGCCGGAAACCAGCATCGTGAACATCCACGCGAAGCCGTCCATGCGCAACACGAACTCGAGGCCCGCCTGCGGCATCCATTCATGCGTGGCGCGCACCACGTCGCCGTAATCGACCGCGGCATGGAAGTGCGCCGCGACCAGCAGGACCACGAGCGCGACCGCGCCGGCCAGCCACGCCTCGGCGTTGCGCGCGTTGGCTGGCAGGAGCCCGGCCGCGATGCTGCCGAGGAACGGCAGCGCGACCAGCAGCGTCAGCATCAGGTCGTCCGGGATCATCGAATCTGCGCGCGCTCTCTGGGATCGGGAGTCGTGCCCGCAAGTATCGCATGGCAGAATGACGCGCCGACGCGCGTGCCGCGTCGCGCATCGCATGTCGCCATGCAAGGGGAGGGGCCATGAATGCGAAGATCCAATGCGCGCTGCTGCTGATCGCCGCCTGTGCGTCGACCGCACACGCAGCCACCGCGCGCCTCGAAGTGGTCGCGACCGATCCGCCGGAATCGACGACTCTGCCGTTCGGTGCGAACGTCAACGTGCATGTCCATTACGTCGCCGACCAACCGGTCCGCGTGCAGGCGAAGGGTCTCCTCGCGGGCGAGCCCGTGTCGGGCGCGATGAACGCGTCACCCGCGTACGATGCAGGCGAGGGCGACGCGCTCGCATGGATCAGTTTCAGCGAACATGCCTACGTCGATTCGGTGCGCGTGACGCTCGGCGACGCGAACTGGAAGACGCTCGCGGTGCAGGACATCCCGATCCATGTCAACTGGCGCGCCGGAGCACCGGCGCACGCGGAGGCGGCATGGGTCGGGCCGTTGCGCGACGACCAGCAAGCGCGGATAACCGAAGGCTGGCGACAGTCCGCGTCCGCCGACGACGGCGGGGGCGGGCTGTTCCTCATGCTCCTGACCTTGTCGATCCCCGGCTACATCGCGTTGCAGGTCATCGCGTGGGCGCGCTGGAAGGGCGGCTGGCGCTGGGCCGCACTGGTGCCGCTGGTCGGCATGGGCGCGGTATTCGTGTACACCCTGTTCGCGTTGTTCGCGGGCAGCAACCTGTGGCCGCTGATGCTGCTGTTCCTGAGCCCGCTCGCGTGCGCATGGCTGCTGGTCGCGTTCCTCGCGCGCTTCGTGACCCGGCGCCGCCCGGCGTGACACCGCCGGCCCCGTAGAGCGGAGCTTGCTCCGCTGCGTTGGGCCTTGCCGCTGCGCGAGCCGAGCAAGCTCGGCTCTACGACAACCCGCATTCCGCGGAGCGGAGCGGGATTGCCGTGCGCGGGTTGTGTGTCGGCGTTCGGCGCAGCCGGCAATCGCCTCAGGCGAGGCCGGCCTGCTTCATGACTTCACCGCGGAAGTCATCTTCCTGCTTCTCGATGCCTTCGCCGACCGCGATGCGCTGCATCGACACGACTTCGGCGCCTTCCTTCTTCAGCACGTCGGCGACGCTGGTGTTCGGGTCGAGCGCGTACGGCTGGCCGGTCAGGGCCATGTCCGCGAGGGTCTTGCGCAGCTTGCCGCTGATCATCTTCTCGAGGATCTCGGCCGGCTTGCCGCTGTCCTTGACCTGGGCCAGGGCGATGTCCTTCTCGCGCGCGACGATGTCGGCCGGCACGTCGTCCGGGGTGATGTAGGCCGGGTTCATCGCCGCGATGTGCATCGCGATGCCGCGTGCGAGCTCGGCCGAGCCGCCCTTCATTCCGACCAGCACGCCGATGCGTCCGCCGTGCACGTAGGCGCCGATCGTGTTGTCGTTGCCGATGCGCGCGAGACGACGGATCTGCACGTTCTCGCCGACCTTGGCGACCAGCGCTTGGCGCGCGGCCTCGACCGTGTCACCGGTCGGGTAGGCGGCTTCCTTGAGCGCTTCGACCGAATCCGCGCCGCTGGTCGCGGCGACGTTCGCGACCGCGTCGCTGAACTCGAGGAAGCCCGCGTCCTTGGCGACGAAGTCGGTTTCGCTGTTGATCTCGACGAGTACCGCGCCGTTCGCGTCCTGGCCGAGCACGACGCGCCCTTCGGCGGCGACGCGGCTGGCCTTCTTGTCGGCCTTGGCGAGGCCCTGCTTGCGCAGCCATTCGACCGCCGAGTCGACGTTGCCTTCGTTCTCGACCAGTGCCTTCTTGCATTCCATCATGCCAGCGCCGGAACGCTCGCGCAGTTCCTTGACCTGGCTCGCGGTGATTTCCATGCTTGTCTCCTGATGCGGGGCGCAGCGTGCCGCGCGTGATTGATCGTTGGGTTTGCGAATGGCGGCCGGCGATCCTGGCCGCCGGGCGCGATGCGACCGGCCTGCGCGACGATCGCGCACGGCCGGAAAACGCGATGGCCGCACCCGCGTGGCGGGTGCAGCCCGGGCGCCGTCGGTGGCTTACTCGGCCGCTGCGGCGTCGGTGTCGCCTGCCGCTTCCGCGGCCGGGGCTTCTTCGCCGGATTCGGCCGCTGCCGCCGGCTTGTCCGCGTCGGTTGCCTTCGGCGCCGCGGCGCGCTTGGCCGGCGCGCGCTTGGCCGCCGCCTTGCGCGGGGCCTGGCGGCGGCGGTCGGCGTCCTTCTTGACCGGATTGCCGTCGGCGTCGAGCTCGACGAACTCGTCGGCCGCGTCCGACGCCATGATCGGCGCCGCGGCCTTGCCCTCCAGCACCGCGTCCGCGATCGCACGCGCGTACAACTGCACGGCGCGGATCGCGTCGTCGTTGCCGGGGATCGCGTAATCGACCAGCGCCGGGTCGGAGTTGGTATCGACGACGGCGACGACCGGGATGCCGAGCTTGCGCGCTTCCTTGATCGCGATGTCCTCGTGGCCGATGTCGATCACGAACAGGGCGTCCGGCAGGCGGTTCATGTCCTTGATGCCGCCGAGCGAGGCTTCCAGCTTGTCGCGCTCGCGCATCAGGCCGAGCACCTCGTGCTTGACCAGGCGGCCGAAGCTGCCGTCGGTCTCCATCGTCTCGAGTTCCTTCAGGCGCTCGATCGACTTCTTGACCGTCTGGAAGTTGGTGAGCATGCCGCCGAGCCAGCGCTGCGAGACGTACGGCATGCCG
>CAYWZC010000182.1:0-3853 GCA_964462745.1 uncultured Rhodanobacteraceae bacterium | reverse complement strand
CCCCGCTTGCGGGGAGAAGGGAAGAGCTTGCGCCTCGCTTGCGGGGGAGGGAACGAGGCTGAGCTCCTTCCCTGCCACGTTTGGCCATCTATCCGTCCATACGGCCATTGACAGCTTGTCGCGCCGCCTGCACAATCCACCGACACTCATCGAGACCGGCTGAGGGACAGGCCCTTTGAAGCCGGGGCAACCCGCGCCGCCGCAAGGCGGCGCATGGTGCCAACTCCTGCGGGAACGCCCGAGCGGGCGCTCACCGGAAGATGAGTCGCGCGAGCGCCGTCGCCGGTGCCCGTCGTCGACCGTTTCCGGTTTTCCGCGGACTCGATGTCCGCCGCCAGGAGAACCGCATGACGCTCGACACCGCCCACCGCATCGACCAGGCCGCCACCGATCCCGGCCGGTTCGTCTCCGCTGAATCGATCGGCCCGCGCAACCGGCACAGGCTGCGCATCGCGCCGAAGTACGGTCATGGGCCGTGCGACATCGAAGTCGCGTACCTGTGGGCCGGTCCGGTCGGTGCGCCGACCGTGATCGTGCAGGGCGGCATTTCCGCGGGCCGCGACGTTTGCGCGGTGAATTCGCGCGACGCGCCCGGCTGGTGGGAAGCGCTGGTCGGCGAAGGCCGCGCGATCGATCTCGCGCGCCATCGCGTCCTCGCGATCGACTGGATCGCGGCCGGCGACCTCGGCGCGATCGCGGTGTCGAGCGAGGACCAGGCCGACACGCTGGCCGCCTTGCTCGATGCGCTTTCGATCGAACACGTGCACGCGTTCGTCGGCGCGTCGTATGGCGCGATGGTCGGGCTCGCCTTCGCGGTGCGGCACGGGAGGCGCCTTGGCCGCCTCGTCGCGATCGCCGGGAGCCATCGTCCGCATCCGTTCGCGACCGCACAGCGCGCGGTGCAGCGCGGCATCGTTCGCCTCGGCATCGACAGCGGACGCGTCGACGAGGCGCTGTCGCTCGCACGCCAACTCGCGATGACGACCTATCGCGCGCGCGCCGAGTTCGCGCGGCGCTTCGCAGGCGGTGCGGAACTGCGCGACGGACGCTTCCGGCTGCCGGTCGAGGATTGGCTCGAACACGCGGGCGCGCGCTTCGTCGATCGCTTCGACGCGCGCCGTTATCTGGACCTGTCCGAATCGATCGACCTGCACGACATCGACCCCGCGCAGGTGCGCGTGCCGACAACCCTGATCGGCTTCGCATCCGACCCACACGTACCGCTCGCGGATCTGTGCGAACTGCAACGCGGGCTCGGCGTCGCGGCCAGCCTCGCCGTGGTCGAATCGGATTACGGACACGACGGCTTCCTCAAGGAAGCCGCGCGCCTCGAACCGCTGCTGCGTGAAGCGCTGGACCACGCGGGAGCCTGTCGATGAGCACGATCTCGTCGTGTACGCGCGCGGTCCGCGCCGGCATCGAAACCGATACCCAGCACGGCGCGGTCGTGCCGCCGTTGCACTTGTCCACGAACTACGGGTTCGCTGCCCTCGGCGAGAAGCGCCGCTACGACTACTCGCGCAGCGGCAACCCGACCCGCGATTTGCTCGGCGATGCGCTCGCCGATCTCGAACACGGCGCGGGCGCGGTCGTGACCGCGAGCGGCATGGCCGCGGTCGCGCTCGCGCTGGAACTCGTGCCGGCCGGTGGCCTCGTGGTCGCCGCGCATGATGGCTACGGTGGCACCTGGCGGTTGCTGGACGCATGGACACGCAAGGGACGATTCCGCGTGCGCTTCGCGGACCTCACCGACCCGGCCGCGCTCACGGCTGCGCTCGCCGAACGGCCCGCGCTGGTCTGGATCGAGACACCGTCGAACCCGCTGCTGCGCATCACCGACATCCGCCACGTCGCGCAGGCGGCGCGCGGCGTCGGCGCGCTCAGCGTGGTGGACAACACCTTCCTGTCGCCGGCCCTGCAGCAGCCGCTTTCGCTGGGCGCGGACGTGGTCGTGCATTCGACCACCAAGTACATCAACGGCCACAGCGACGTGGTCGGCGGTGCGGTCGTCGCGCGCGAGGCCGCGGTCGCCGAACAACTCGCATGGTGGGGCAACTGCCTCGGCCTGACCGGCGCGCCGTTCGACAGTTTCATGACCCTGCGCGGCCTGCGCACGCTCGGTGCGCGCTGGCGCGTGCATCAGGAAAATGCCGCACGACTCGCCTGCTTGCTCGACGGCCACGCGGCGGTGCGGCGGGTGTTCTTTCCGGGTCTCGCGACGCATCCGCAACACACACTCGCGGCGCGCCAGCAACGCGGTTTCGGCGCGATGCTGAGCTTCGAACTCGACGGCGGGGAAGCCGCGATCCGCGCACTGCTCGATGGATTGCGATGTTTCTCGCTCGCCGAATCGCTCGGCGGGGTCGAAAGCCTGATCGCGCATCCGGCCACGATGACGCATGCCGCGATGACGCCCGAGGCTCGGCGTCGCGCCGGCATCGCCGACGGACTGTTGCGCGTGTCGGTCGGCATCGAGGATGGCGATGACCTGTGTCGCGATCTTGCCGCGGGGCTCGAGCGGGCGCGCGCGGCCGCCGCGCCGGCGCGGTCGCTTCCGACGCGGACGCTACCGGCATGAACGCGGTGCTCGATCGGCAAACTCGTGTCGGACCGAAAGCCGCACCAGCCGACATCGCGCTCGTGCTGCTCGGCACCGGCGGCGTCGGCCGCGCGCTGCTGGACTTGCTCGAAACGTCGGTCGCGGCGCGCCTGTGCCTGGTCGGCGTGGCCAACTCGCGATCGCAATGGCTGACGACACAGGGTCATTGCGGGACGTCGTCGTCGGCCGCCACGCCGGATGCGACCGGCGATGCGCGCGACGACGCGAACCTGCTCACCGCACTCGATGCGAGCGGCATCGCGACCCGCGTCGTCGTGGATGCAACCGCATCCAACGAGGTCGCCGCGCGTCACGCCGAGTGGCTCGGAACGGGCTACCACGTCGTCACCGCGAACAAGGCTGCGGCCGGTGGCCCGCTGGCCGGTTGGCGCGCGCTCGAGCGCGCGCAACGGCGTGCCGGCACCCGGTATGGCGACGCCGCGACCGTCGGTGCCGGCCTGCCCGTGTTGTCGACGCTGCGACGCCTGCGCGAATGCGGCGACGCGATCCTCGGCATCGAAGGCGTGTTTTCCGGCTCGTTGTCGTGGCTGTTCGGGCAAATGGAAACCCGCAGCCAGGCTTCTTTCCCTCTCCCCTCGGGAGAGGGTGCCCCGAAGGGGCGGGAGAGGGTTCGGTCGGGACGAAACATTTCTGCCTTCGCCGGACCCTCATCCGGCCTCCGGCCACCCCGGATCGTGTCCGGGGCAGGCTCTTCTCCCGAAGGGAGAAGGGAAGGCGCGTCTCCGCCAATCCCACCATTCTCCGCACTATTGCGTGAAGCGTGCATCCTCGGCCTCACCGAACCCGATCCGCGCGCCGACCTGTCCGGCGCGGATGTCGCACGCAAGCTCCTGATCCTCGCGCGCAACGCGGGTTTCACGCTCGAACACGACGCGGTCGAAGTCGAGAACCTCGTGCCCGAAGCGTTGCGCGACGGCGATGCGGAATCCTTCCTGCATCGCGCCACCGCGCTCGACGCGCCGCTCGCTGCACGCGTCGCCGAAGCCCAAGGGCGCGGCGGCGTCCTGCGCCACCTCGCGAGCCTCGATCGCGACGGCCGCGCCCGCGTCGGCCTGCGCATCCTGCCGCGCGATCACCCTGTCGCGCAGCTCGCCGGCACCGACAACCGCTTCGCACTGACCACGACGCGCTACGCAACGCAGCCGCTCGTGATCCAGGGCCCCGGTGCCGGCGTCGACGTCACCGCGCAGGCCTTGCTCGGGGATCTGCTCGCCCTGCGTTGAGCGGTCGTCG
>CAYWZC010000181.1:0-3869 GCA_964462745.1 uncultured Rhodanobacteraceae bacterium | reverse complement strand
CGCGAACCAGCGAGTAAACCACCGCCGCGGCCGGTTGGTCCCGGAAGCGCAAGCGATCGTGCACCTCGGCTTCGTGCAGCGCACCGAGCTTCTCCGCGACCCGCCGGCTTGCGAGGTTCTGCGCGAGAACCACGATCTCCAGCCGCGCCAGTCCGAGTTTTCCGAACCCGAGCAACGCGGAAGCGCGCGCCGCGGTCGTCGCGACCCCGCGATTCCGCGCCGACTCGCAGGTCCAGTAGCCGATGTTGCCGACCCCGGCGCCGCGGTCGAGGTCGCTGATCCCGGTTCCGCCGATGACCGCGCCGTCGCGGTCGAACACGCCGAGCGGGAATGCGGACCCGGCTTCCCAGCTCGCGATCGCGCCTCGGATCCAGTCGGCCGCATCGGCCAGCGAGTAGTCCTCGCGGCACCACGGCAGCCAATACGACAGCGAGTCGATCGAATCGCGAACCGCGCGATGCAGGGACGCGGCATCCTCCGGCGCGAGCGGACGGACGAGGACGTCGCCGTGCCGATGCTCGAATTTCATCGCGGCGCCACGCCGGCCGAACCCGCGACATCGTCGCTCATTTCCAGCCCGGAACCCGTCCGGCCTGCTCGATCCATTGGCGCAGCCCGGCTTCCTTCGCTTCCTCCAGGGTGCGCACCTTCACGTAGCGCGATCCTTCCCCGAGCGGCGGCGGTGGATCGAATTTCGACCCGCCGAAGAAGACGACATTCACGGAAACGTCGTAGGCGACCATCTCGATGATCCAGCCGCGTGCGGGCAGGCCGTAGTACGCCTTCTTCCATTTGATTGCGTACTCCAAGCCGGTGAGGGTTTCGCGGATCAAGCCGTCCACATAGCGGACGATCGGTTGCAGATCCGGCATCACGTGCTGCATCCAGTCCTCGATGTCGGCGTGGCTGTCCGCGGGTACCGGCGGTTTCCGGGTCGTGTTCGGTGTCGCTGATTTCGGCATCGTATCCTCCGTCGTGGTCCGACGCCCGGGAAAGTCCCGCCGGGAAAGCCGCTCCGGTCGAACGATCGGCCCGACGCGCATCCAAGCGGACCGGGCGCCGGGGTCGGCGTTGCGTCATCGGTTGTTACGATCGCAGGCCGCGGCGGATGTTCCCGCAAACGGCCTCGGGCCGAACCGGTTATTTCCGCAGGATCTTCTCCAGCGCCTTGCCCTTCGCGAGTTCATCGACGAGCTTGTCGAGATAGCGGATCTTCCGCATCAGCGGGTGCTCGATTTCCTCCACCCGGATGCCGCACACCACGCCCTTGATCAACGCCGCGTTCGGGTTGAACTTCGGTGCTTCGGCGAAGAAGGTTTCGAGATCGTTGTCCGATCCGATCTGCGCGTGCAAACCCTCGGCGCTGTATCCGGTCAACCAGCGGATGACCTGATCGAGCTCCGCCTTCGTGCGGCCCTTGGCTTCGGCCTTCGCGACGTACATCGGGTACAGCTTCGAGAACCGGATCGCGAAAACCTTTTCCTGGCGCATGGCGTGCTCCGATGGATTGGAATCGGGGACTCTTGTCGTGAAGCGGGCCCGTTCCGTCGTGTCGGCTGGCATTTTGCCGCAAAGCCCGGCGCAACGCTTGCGTCGGGCGTCCGATCATTCCCTCGCCATCCCCGAAAAGCGGAACTGCGAAGGAGGGATGTCGAATCGAACCGGAGTCCAAATGGACCCCCGCTTTCGCGGGGGTGACGTCGGGGAACGTTGCGCCGCCATTCCCGGGCGCGGTGGTTTTCGACGGGTCTATCGAGGATCGGGCTGGTCCGAATCGCGCAGATGTTCGAGGGTCGTGATGTTCTCGAGGAAGATCTCGCGCGATTCCGGCTTGAGGTGCGGATGCCGGAGCAGGTCGTCGTAGGACCGGATGCTCTCGTCGTACATGCCGAGCTGCGAATAATACGCCGCCAGGCTCTGCGCGACGAAGTACGACTCGGTGTTCCGTTCCAGGTCGACCGCGCGGGAATAGTTTTCGAGGGCCTGGTCCCGGTCGCCGAGCTGGTCGTGCACGATCGCGATGTTCATGCACATCATCGCGCGATCGAAATCCGGCAGGTCGCTGTGCACCAGTTCCTCGAGGATCTCGATCGCCGCGAGGCGATCGCCGGCAACCACGAGGTCGGATGCGCGGCTTGCGAGGGATTGATAAAGCTGTTTGTCCATGTCGCATCGACTCCGTTGCGATCCGGCAACCGGACGAATGTACCCGGAGGCCGCGAGCAGGTGGCCCGTAGAGCGCAGCTTGCTGCGCTCTACGAGAGCCGCGCAACCGCGCAACCGCGATGCCACGATGGCACGGTGATTCCGGGTCGCAGTCCACGAGGATTCGCGCTGCCTTCTCGTACCTGACGGGCCCCGGCGGCTCCGCTACGGATGAATCGTGAGGATATGCACGGGCATGGACGGGAACGACTGTGTCGTCGTGCCGATGTTGCAGAAGCGCAGCATCACCTGGCCCGGATTGTCGACCCGCGCGGGCATCATGATGAACTTCGAGGGCAGGGTCGCGCCGGACTGGAGGCTCACGAGGACGAGATCGCCGACCGCCGCACCGCCCGCATTGACCGCGACATCGGCGCAGGAGCCGCCGCTGAGCTGTACGCCGCCCATCGTGCCGGTTGTGTCGGCGCCCGAGATCTTCGCGCGCGAAACGCTGTTGTTGCCGAGTTTGTCCTTCGTCACCGCGAGGTCGTCGATACGCGTGGTCGTGACCGCGTCGGTCGCAATTTCGCTCGTATCGACGGCGCCGGCCGCGATTTCGCTCGTACCGACGGCACTGGCTGCGATGGCCGCTTCCGTGACCGAACTCGTGCCGAGCTTCGACGACGTGACCGCGCCCGCCGCGATCTTCGAGTTCGTCACCGAACCGTCCGCCAGGCTCGGATTCGGATACGTCCCGCTCAGGTCGCCGCCCGCGGGGCCGCCGATCGATCCGCTCAGCGAGAACTGCGACACCGGCGTCGCCGTGATTGCCTGGCGCGGCAAGAGCGGCGTGCCGTTCACGCTGACTTCCAGCCAGAGCTGGGTACCGTCGAACACGCCCGGGAACGCAAGCGAGACCGTGAACAGGCCATCCGTGACCGGGTAGGCCGGTTCGCTGATCGGCACCCCGACCGGCGAGCCGGCCGTCGCGGCGTCGAACAGCGTGAAATCGAGGTCGAACTCGCCGTTGGCGGGCGCCCCGTTCTCGCTCAGCCGTCCCTGGTAGGTGAACTCGGGCAACTGCGGGTCCGCGATCGCCGGCGCTGCGGCGACGCCGAAGCCGATCGACAGCGCGACCGCCGCCGCCCAGGGGGGAAACATCGTACGAATCATCACTGGCACTCCTCGAATCCGGCATGGAACAAGGCGTCGCGGGATCGCGTGTCGAAAGCGGCCCAGTGGCCGGCGCTGATCGCGTAGGCGCCGCCGGACACCGTCCCGGCCAGCGCCTCGCCGATGGTGCCGTCGAGCCGCAGGCACCCGCCGGCTGACTCGCCGTGTCCGCCGCCACCCGCGACCACGCTCGCGTCCACCTGGAACTCGGCCGACGCCGGCATTGCGGCGATGGCCGAAATCACCGCGATCGTGACGACGCGCCGTGCGAGGCGCGCCAGCCGATCCCGTCCCGCATTCCACTGCTTCATCCGAAACCTCGCTCGATCGTCGTCGTGCGGGGCACGACATCTCGTACGAACCGCCCCGCGCGCAAGACGCGATCGGGCCGTTCCGATACACAAACGGAATTGGGTGCGGCCAGGGGCCACGGCGGGCAGACGTTGGCGCCGGGCGATCCGGAACGCCCCGCAGCCGCGGCGGTCATCGACCGGGAAGCCGTAGAGCGCAGCTTGCTGCGCTCGGGGTGCTGAGGCTGCGGCTACGGTTGC
>CAYWZC010000180.1:0-3881 GCA_964462745.1 uncultured Rhodanobacteraceae bacterium | reverse complement strand
ATCGGATCGCCTCGATGCGGCCTACTCCACCTCGCGTGCAATCTCCAGCACGCGTTCGGCGCCGAACACGCAAGCGAAGGTCGAACCCCGGCCGGGTTCACTGGTAACGCGCAACTGCGCGTCGTGCAGGTTCAGCACGTGCTTGACGATCGACAGGCCGAGGCCGGTACCGCCGGTTTCCCTCGAACGGCTCGACGACACGCGATAGAAGCGTTCGGTCAGGCGCGCGAGATGATTCGCCGGAATGCCGTAGCCGCTGTCGATGACCGCGAACTCGGCGCCCTCGTCCGTCCGCTGCCAGCGAATCACGATGCGCCCGCCGGTCGGCGTGTAACGAACCGCGTTGCTGACGAGGTTCGAGAACGCGCTGTACAGGTCCTTGGGCGAACCGAGCAGGTCGGCATCCGCGAGATCCTCCAGCACGACTTCGTGGCGGTCGTGGCTGAGCGCCGCCGCTTCTTTGCGCAAGGTCGCGAGCAGCGGCGCCATCGCCACCGGCTCGTCGGCCAGTTGCTGCTGCATTTCCAGCCGCGAGAGAGTCAACAGGTCGGCGACGATCTGGTCCATGCGCCGGGACTGGGTACGCATCTCCGCGAGCACCGGTGCGAGCTGCGGCGAATCCTCCGGATCGAGCAATTCGAGATACCCGTGGATCACGGTCAGCGGCGTGCGCAATTCGTGCGACACGTTCGCGACGAAATCCCGACGCACCTTCTCGAGCCGGGTCAGGTGGCTGACGTCGCGGGCGAGCAACAAGCGCTGCGCGTGGCCGTACGGAATCAGGGCGACATGGAGGTGGATGGCCGGGTCCGTCGGTGCGGCAACGTAGGTGATCGACTCCGGGGCGCCCTCGCCCAGCCAGGTCCCGAGGTCCGTTTCGCCGAGATGCTCCACCAGCGACACGCCGCGGTCGCGCGGTCGGACCAGCCCGAGCAGGCGCTCGGCAACGCGATTGAACCAGCGTGCATGGCCCTCGGGATCGATCAGGACCACTGCATCCTGGAGGGAATCGGCTGCGCTGCGCAGGTCGCGCAACTGCGCGGAGAGTCGGCGGGAACGAATCATGAGTCGGTGGTCGGCCGCGGTCGGCGATGGCGCGATCATGGCCCGCCGCAGATGTCGAATTCGAGACAGCAGGAAGACGATTTCGCACACGGCGGCCAGCGCGACCGCCTCCGCAGCGAAACCGCCGAGCGCGCCGAGCAGCGTGGCGACCACGAGAAGTCCGAGCAGGACCGCAGCGAGGCGTGCCAGGGAAGTCTTTTCGCCGGTTCGGGGCATCGGATCGCCGATCAGGAAGCCGTTTCGCGCGCTGCCGATCGCCTGGACCGCGTCAGCGCCCCCTATCCTAGCCGGACACGCGCCCGCCGTGCTCCCGGCGCAATCACACGTTGACCGAGAACCGGTAGCCCGTGCCGCGCACGGTCTGGATGCGGTCGTCGAGCTGCCACGGCTCCAGCGTCTTGCGCAGGCGCCGGATATGCACGTCCACGGTGCGTTCCTCGACGTACACGCTGCCGCCCCAGACATGGTCGAGCAGCTGGGTGCGCGAATACACGCGTTCGGGGTGGGTCATGAAGAAGTACAGCAGGCGGTACTCGGTCGGGCCGATCGCAACCGGATCGTCGCCCGCGAACACGCGGTGCGCGGGACCGTCGATGCGCAGGCCGCCGAGTTCGACCACGCCCTCGCCATCGTCGCCGTGGCTGCGCCGCAGCACCGCCTTGATGCGCGCGATGAGCTCCCGCGTCGAGAACGGCTTGACCACGTAATCGTCGACGCCGGCCTCGAGGCCGTTGACCCGGTCCATCTCCTCGCCGCGCGCGGTCAGCATGATGATCGGCACCTCGCCCGTCAGTTCCTCCTTGCGGAAACGTCGCGCGAGCTCGAGGCCGCTGGTGCCGGGCAGCATCCAGTCGAGCAGGATGAGGTCGGGGACCGTTTCGGAGATCGCGATCTGCGCCTCGCGCGCATCCGCCGCCTGCATCGGCACCATCTCGGCCTTGCGCAGGGCATAGGCAACCATCTCGCGGATCGAGGTTTCGTCTTCGACGATGAGGATGCGTTTTTGCACGCGATGGCCCTGCATGACCCCGGGATGACGCGATTATTGCAGTGGGTATGTGACATCTCCATGACAGCGACGGCTCGCAGCCGCAAGCCCCGGTTGCGCGCCGGGCCAGCGCTTCCCGGCCGCAGGATTGCGGACGGTGCCGGTACTCGCTACCGTTTCCCGCCCATTTCCGGACGGCCTCGCGATGATCGAACTGGTCGGCTTCGACGGCGACGATACGCTGTGGCACAGCGAAGGCTACTACCAGCATGCCAACGCGGCGTTCGAGGAGATTCTCGGTGCGTGGATCGATCTCGCCGCCGCGCCGGAACGCAACCGCCTGCACGCGATCCAGCGGGACAATCTGGCGCTGTTCGGCTATGGCGCGAAGGCGATGACCCTGTCGATGGTCGAGGCCGCGATCGAAGCGACCGGGGGCGCGATCTCCGCACGCGACATCCAGCGCATCGTCGCGCTGGGCAAGAACGTGCTGGAGCACCCGGTCGAGTTGCTGCCCGGTATCCGGGCCGCCGTGGAGACGGTCGCCGAGCAGCATCGCATCGTGCTCATCACCAAGGGCGACCTGTTCCACCAGGAACGCAAGGTCGCCGAATGCGGACTCGCCGACCTGTTCCAGCGCATCGAGATCGTTTCGGAAAAGGATCCGCGCCGCTACGCGGGCGTGCTCGCCGAGTTCGGTGTGGATGCACGAAACTTCGTGATGATCGGAAATTCGATGCGCTCGGACATCGAACCCGTCGTCGCGCTTGGTGGCTGTGGCATCCACATGCCCTATCACGTGACCTGGGACCACGAACTCGAGCACGGCGTCGAAAGCGGCCACCCGCGTGTCATCGAAATCACATCCGCCGACGCAATTCCGGATGCGGTCGCGCGATGCGATCGTGCGGTTCCGTAGGAACAGGCTTCAGCCGTGATGCATTTTCGTCGGGCCGCAAGAGTATCGCGCCTGAAGGCGGCTCCTACAGGCGCCCACCCGCGCGGCGCAACGTCAGGTTCACACGCCGCGCACCCAGGATTTCATGATGGCCGTCCTTCAACGGCATCACGCCGTGATGGCGCAGACGCGCCGGGCCGCCCCAGACCACGACATCGCCATGCCGCAGCGGTATGCGCAATGGCTTGTCGCTGCGCGCGTCACCGCCGAACAGGAACGTCGCCGGCAGGCCGAGCGAGACCGAGACGATCGGCGCGTCGAGATCGGCCTCGTCGCGATCCTGATGCAAGGCGAGGCGCGTGCCGGGTCGATAGCAGTTGACGAGACAGGCGTCGGGCCGGAACGCGGGGAATCCGGCGGCGGCCGCGGCACGGCCGGCAAGTTCCGCAAAGGCTTCCGGCATCGCCGGCCAGGGTGATCCGCCCAGCGGATCGCGGGCAACGTAGCGGTATCCGCGCCGGTCACTGATCCAGCCGAGCGCACCGCAGTTGCTCATTTCGACCGACATGCGCCGGCCGCCGGGCGTCTGCATGTTGCGCAACGGCGCCGACGCGAGCACCTGCTCGATCCCGGCCAGCAGCGCGGCCGCTTCGTCCCATGCGAATCCGCGCAGCAGCCATGCGCCCGGAGCGAGGGGTTCGTTGCGAACCTCGGGTGGATGCGGCGCGAACAGATCCGAGGGATGCGTGTACATCGTTCCGCCCTTCGGCGGCAAGGGAACGGATGCGGCAGCCTCGGCATGCCGCATCCGTGCGACGGTCAGGCTGCCGCGTCCTTGAGCTTCTTGAGCGGACGCACCTTGACCTTGACGCTGGCCGGCTTGGCGGCGAACCACTGCTCTTCCTTGGTGAACGGGTTGATGCCCTTGCG
>CAYWZC010000179.1:0-3919 GCA_964462745.1 uncultured Rhodanobacteraceae bacterium | reverse complement strand
GCCCGCGGCGTACCCCAGCGATGCTGTTCGACATTGGCCGTCTCGTCCGCGCCGGTCGGCACGGATTCGTCGGGCAGGTTCGGCACGCCGAGCAGGATGTCGCCGAGACGACGTTGCACGTCGGCCAGGCGCTGCTCGTTCGCCTTCAGCCGATCGCCGATCGCGGCGACCTCGTCGAACAGTTCGGACGCATCCTCGCCGCGGCCCTTGGCGATGCCGATCGCCTTCGAGCGCACGTTGCGCTGGTTCTGCAATTCCTGGGTCTCGATCTGCGCGGCCTTGCGCTCGGCCTCGAGCGCCTCGAGTGCGTTCGTGTCGAGGTGGAAACCGCGCGTCGCGAGGCGTTCGGCAACGACGGCGAGCTGTCCGCGCAACAGGGCGGGATCGAGCATGGGCGGGAATCCGGCAATCGGGAACCGCTGATTATCGCCGCGCGGCCGGCATCGCCGCAATGATCGCTTGCGTCTTGATTCTGACAGTCCAGGAATCAGGAGACTGAACCACAGAGAACACGAAGAACACGAAGTAAGCAACTGAAATCTTTCCCTTCGTGTCCTTCGTGTGCTTCGTGGTTCAATCTTTTCCGCTTTCGTTCGGTTCCCCAACGGCCGCCGGGATTACCACGGCGGCGCGCGGCTCGGTCGATTCGGCGAGCAGGATCGCGATCGTGTCGAGTGCGTCGCGTGCACGCACGCGTTCGCCGCCATGCCGCTTCGGCGGCTGGTAGTTGTTCAGCATCAGTGCGAAGGCGAGGTGTTCGCCTGCCGCGGTCGTGACGTAACCGGCCAGCGCCTCGGTATAGCGCATGCTGCCGGATTTCGCATGCACCCGGCCCTGCGCGGCCGTGTTGCGCATGCGCCCGATCAGCGAACCGTCGACACCGGCCAACGGCAACGCGTCGCGCAGGACTGCGCCCCACGGCTGGCGCGCCGCGTGGACCAGCAAGCCGGTCAGCGCGGCCGGCGTGGCGAGATCCTTGCGCGACAGGCCCGCGCCCTCCTCCATCAATGCCACCGATTCGGGTGCGCCGATCCGCTCCAGCCATTCGCGCTCGGCGCGGATGCCCCAGGCCTCGGTGCTGCGGAACGCGGGCGCGCTGTCGTCCGCGGGCCGGTTGTCGTACGCGGCCTTCGCGCCGACCATGAGCAGCAGGTTCTGCAGGTACAGGTTCTGCGAACGCTTGATGCCCGCATGCACGATGTCGCCGAGCGGCGGCGACCAGACATCGGCGATGTGTTCGACGCGTTCCGGATCGAACGGCCCGCCTTCGCGCGGCCAGTGCACGCTGCGCACCTCGCCATCGAATTCGATGCCGTGGCGGACCAGTGCGGCGCGCAGCAGGTCGCCCGCGAGACGCGCGGGATCGGCGATCGACATCCGGTAATTGCGCGGTTTCGCCGACTGCACGATGCTGCCGAACGCATGCAGTCGCGGGGAACCGGGCGCGCGGTAGAGGTTGATGTCGGTGTGCCCGCCGCGCGCGACCGTGCGCAACTGGTTGACCAGCGGCATCGCCGCGAGCTCTGGCTCGAACGCGATCCGCGCCAGGTCGCCGACCGCCTGGCCCGGCGCGACCGAGACGCGCACGATGTTCTCGCCGATACTCAAGGTCGAGGCCGGAACCGCGAACCAAGTCTGCAAGTCGCCCGCTTCCCAACCCGAGCCGATCGGCGGTGTCGCGAAATAGCTGTCGTCGGCGATGAGGTCGCCATGCACGCGGCGCACGCCGTGCTTGCCGAGCGCAGCCGCGAGCTGGTCGTCCCAGCCGGTACGCCCCGCGATGCCGAGGGTCGGGTCGCCGTAACCGTACAGGATCAGGTCGCCGTCGAGCGTGCCGGTACGCGACGGCCGAGCGCTCGCGAACAACGAGGTCGGCACCCGATGCTTCTCGCCGAACGTCTCGAGTGCGAGTGCTGCGGTGAACAGCTTGCCGGTCGAGGCCGGGACCAGGAGCTTGTTCGCGTCGTGTTCGTAGATCACGTGGCCACTGTCCAGCGACATGATCTTGATGCCCCAGGCGGCCGCCGCGAAACGCGGTTGCGAGATGAACGCATCGATGCGCGCGGCGAGCGTCGGCTTCGGCGCAGGGTCGGCTGCGTCTGCCGCGAACGCGGCGGTACACGCGATCGCGAACAAGACCGCCACGCAGCGCACGACGACGACCCGCATCATTCGCTTCGATCCCGCGATCCGGGCTGCTTGCGTGCCGCCGCGCGCGCGCGACGCAAGGTCTCGAGCCTCTCGCCGATGCGCGCTTCGAGCCCGTTCGCGGTCGGCTCGTAGAACACGCGGCCCGCGAGCGCGTCGGGCAGGCATTGCTGGTCCAGCGCGACGCCGCCCTCGACATCGTGGTCGTACTGGTAGCCCTTGCCGTAGCCGAGATCCTTCATGAGCCGGGTCGACGCGTTGCGCAGGTGCAGCGGTACGTCGAGCGTGCCGCTGCGACGGATCTCGTCGCGCGCCGCGTTGTATGCCGCATAACCCGCGTTGCTCTTCGCCGCGATCGCGAGGTAGACGGCCAGTTGCGCGAACGCGAGTTCGCCTTCCGGCGAACCGAGCCGCTCGTAGGTGTCCCAGGATTCGAGCGCGAGGCTCAGCGCACGCGGGTCGGCCAGGCCGATGTCCTCGATCGCCATGCGCGTCAGGCGGCGCGCGAGATAGGCCGGATCGACACCGCCATCGAGCATGCGCGCCAGCCAGTACAGCGCGGCATCGGGATCGGAGGACCGCACCGACTTGTGCAGCGCGGAGATCTGGTCGTAGAACTGCTCGCCACCCTTGTCGAAGCGGCGCGTGCGGTCGGCGAGCACCTGGTCGAGGGTCGCCTCGTCGATGACGCCGCCGGTCGCGAGTTCCGCCGCGATCTCGAGCAGGGTCAGCGCGCGGCGCACGTCGCCGTCGGCAGCCTGCGCGATCAGGCGCAAGGCGGCGGCGTCGACATCGAGGTTCGCCGCACCGAGACCGCGTTCGCCGTCATCCAGCGCGCGCCGCAATGCCGCGACGATGTCCTCGACCGCGACCGCATCCATGACGTGCACGCGGCAACGCGACAGCAGCGCGGAATTGAGTTCGAACGACGGATTCTCGGTGGTCGCGCCGACGAACAGGATGATGCCGCGCTCGATATGCGGCAGGAATGCATCCTGCTGGGCCTTGTTGAAGCGGTGCACCTCGTCGACGAACAGCACCGTGCGCCGCCCCTGCGCGAACCGTTGCTCGGCCTCGGCGAGTTCGACCCGCACCTGCGGCAGACCCGACAGGACCGCGGAAATCGCGCGGAACTCGGCCTCGGCGTACTTCGCGAGCAGCAGCGCAAGGGTGGTCTTGCCGCAGCCGGGTGGCCCCCACAGGACCATCGAATGCACGCGCCCTGCCTCGGTAGCGCGGCGCAGCGGCCGATCCGGGCCCAGCAGGCGCGCCTGGCCGACGATTTCGGAGAGGTCGCGCGGCCGCATGCGCTCGGCGAGCGGCTTCAGCGCATCCGATTCGCAGAACAGTGCAGGCGTCGCGGCCGGGGACGTCTTGCGGGGCATGTTGCGATGATACGCCGGGTCGCCCATGCACCGGGGCCGGCCGCGACTCGGTCAGACGTCACGCAGAGTCCATTCGATCACCGTTCCAGCCAGCGTTTCGACATCGTACCGGGTCGTGTCGAGGACGATCTCGGCCGCTTCCGGTCGCTCGTACGGCGAATCGATGCCGGTGAAGTTCTTCAGATCGCCGGCGCGCGCCTTCGCATAGAGGCCCTTCACGTCGCGCTGCTCGGCGACTTCCAGCGGCGTATCGACGAATACCTCGGCGAACTCGCCTTGCGCGAACAGGTCGCGCGCGAGCTGGCGCTCGCTGCGGAACGGCGAAATGAAGCTGACCAGCACGATGAGGCCCGCATCGACCATGAGCCTCGCGACTTCGGCGACAC
>CAYWZC010000178.1:0-3932 GCA_964462745.1 uncultured Rhodanobacteraceae bacterium | reverse complement strand
GACTGGGCCGACCACATGACCACCGCGTTCCCCGAAGTGCGGCTCAAGAGGTACCTGGAAATGCGTGGCGCGGATGGCGGTCCATGGAACCGGTTGTGCGCGCTGCCGGCGTTCTGGGTCGGCTTGCTGTACGACCCGACCGCGCTCGACGCGGCCTGGGACCTGGTCCGGGATTTCACTCGTGAGGAACGCCATGCCTTGCGCGATGGCGTGCCGAAACACGCGCTGCACCTGCCATTCCGCGGCGGCACGCTGCGCGATCTCGCCGTGGAGGCCCTGAAGATCGCGGGCCACGGCCTGCGTCGTCGCGCGAAGTGCAACGCCAACGGCGCGGACGAGACGATGTTCCTCGAACCATTGATCGAAATCGTCGAGGCCGGCCAGACGCCGGCCGAACGCAAGCTCGATCTGTTCCGCGGCGAGTGGAACGGCGACATCGACCGGGTGTTCCGCGAATTCGCGTATTGAGTGTCAGCGCGACAGCAGCCGCACCTGTCCCAGTCGTGCCGCGCGGCGATCGAAACTCACCGTGTACTCACAACCCGCCTGTTCGCCCACCAACCCGATGAGTGCATCGGAAAAATCGACGCCGTCGCGGTACGCGTCGAGCGCACGCCAGGCGAGGGCCGGTGCCTGGAGGCGCAGTCGGTCAACCTCGAATACCCGCTGCAATGTCTCACCGACCTGTTCGCGCGAGTAGCCGTACGCGCTTTCCAGAACCCAGACCAGTTCGCACAGGACGATCGCGCTGACAAAACCGGGTAGCTTCGTGCTCAGCGTACGTTCGAGCAAACCGGTCGCAAGTGCTGACTGCCGCGAATCGTCCTGCACGATATAGCGAACGAGCACGTTCGTATCGATGCCGATCATCGACGCGGGTCAACGGCTTGCGCGGCGGCGCACGGCGGTATCCATCTTGTCCAGCGACACCGGCTTGGCCGGCTTGGGCAGGAACCCCCTCAAATCGGTGATCTTGCGCGTGGCCGGGCGCAGGATCACGGCGTCGCCAGCGAGGATGAACTCCATCCGATCGCCCGCTTCCAGACCCAGATGGGTCCGGACGTCCTTCGGGATCGTGGTTTGTCCCTTGCTGGTCAGCGTCGCCGTGCTCATGGTTCCTTTCCTTCCTGCCATTTCCTTACCTTAGCACAAGGAAGCCTGACCGGATGCCAATCGTCCTCACAGGATATACCGCGACAGATCCTCGTCCTTGACCAGCGTCGCGAGGCGCTCGTCCACGTAGGCAGGATCGACGACGTGGTGCTGGCCCGACTCGTCCGATGCGCGATAGGAAATCTCGTCGAGCAGGCGCTCGAGCACCGTGTGCAGGCGACGTGCGCCGATGTTCTCGGTGCGTTCGTTGACCTGAAACGCGATCTCGGCGAGCCGCGCGATGCCGGCTTCGGTGAACTCCAGGGTCACACCCTCGGTTTCGAGCAGAGCGACGTACTGCTTGGTCAGCGCGTTGTTCGGTTCGGTCAGGATGCGCCGGAAATCGTCCGCGGTCAGCGCGGACAATTCGACCCGGATCGGGAAGCGGCCCTGCAATTCGGGGATCAGGTCGGACGGTTTCGCGACCGAGAACGCGCCGGACGCAATGAACAGGATGTGGTCGGTCTTGACGATGCCGTACTTCGTCGACACCGCCGAACCCTCGACTAGCGGCAGCAGGTCGCGCTGCACTCCCTCGCGGCTTACACCGGCACCGCTCCATTCGCCGCGCTGCGCGACCTTGTCGATCTCGTCGATGAACACGATGCCGTTCTGTTCGCAATTGGCCAGCGCGTCCGCCTTGATTTCCTCTTCGTTGATGAGCTTGCCGGCTTCCTCCTCGATGAGCAGTGGGCGCGCCTGCGCGATGGTGACCTTGCGCGTCTGGCTGCGCTGGCCGGCCAGCGACTGGAACATGCCGCGCAACTGCTGGGTCATGTCTTCCATGCCCGGCGGCGCCATGATCTCGACGCCGATGTTCATCGCGACATCGATCTCGATCTCGCGCTCGTCGAGCTTGCCCTCGCGCAACTGCTTGCGCAGCTTCTGGCGGGTGTCGCTGTCGCGCGGCTCGACCGCCTGCGGCTCGTTCTCGAAACCGACGCCCGCGCTGCGCCGCGGCAGCAATGCATCGAGGATGCGATCCTCGGCGCGATCCTCGGCGCGGCTGCGCACATGCGACTTGGCCCGTTCGCGCGCCATCTTGAATGCCGAATCGGCGAGGTCGCGGATGATCTGCTCGACGTCCTTGCCGACGTAGCCGACCTCGGTGTACTTGGTCGCCTCGATCTTGATGAACGGCGCGTTGGCGAGGTGCGCGAGGCGCCGCGCGATCTCGGTCTTGCCGACGCCGGTCGGCCCGATCATCAGGATGTTCTTCGGCGTGACCTCCTCGCGCAGGCCCGGGTCGAGCTGCATGCGGCGCCAGCGGTTGCGCAACGCGATCGCAACCGCGCGCTTGGCGTCCTGCTGGCCGACGATGTAGCGGTCGAGTTCGTTGACGATTTCGCGGGGAGTGAGGGAGGACATTGAAAGGTCGGGATTTGGGAATGGGGAATCGGGAATCGGAAGGCGGTTTTCGGGATGTCGCACAAGACGGAGTCAAGGGGCTGTTCTGATTCCCTATTCCCCATTCCCCATTCCCAGATCTTCGATCGTGACGTTGCCGTTCGTGTAGATGCAGATGTCGCCCGCGATCTTCAAGGCGCGCTCGACGATGCTGCGCGGATCGAGTTCGGTGTTCTCGAGCAGGGCCTTGGCCGCGGCCTGCGCGTACGGACCACCGGAGCCGATCGCGATCAGACCGTGCTCGGGTTCGAGCACGTCGCCGTTGCCGGAGATGACCAGGGACGTGGTCCGGTCGGCGACCGCGAGCAGCGCCTCGAGGCGGCCGAGGCGTCGCTCGGTGCGCCAGTCCTTGGCCAGCTCGACCGCTGCACGGGTCAGGTTGCCGCCATGTTTCTCGAGCTTCTGCTCGAACAGCTCGAACAAGGTGAACGCATCCGCGGTCGCCCCCGCGAAACCGGCCAGCACCTGGCCGTTGCCGAGCCGCCGCACCTTGCGCGCATTCGCCTTCATGATCGTGTTGCCGAGCGTGACCTGGCCGTCACCGCCGATCACCGCATGCTCGCCGCGGCGCACCGACACGATCGTGGTGCCGTGGAAGTTTTCCTGCATGTCGAAAGTCTCCGTGAAGGTCCGAAGATGGGGCGCCGTTCCCGCAATCCAAGTACGTCGCGCGAGGCGCGTCAGGCCCGATGCGGCCTGTCGAGACCCGGCATCGAAGGACAAGGCTCCCCGACCGCAACCGCGATCCGCCATCCACCATCGAGCAAGCGCGCCGCATGGCGAAAACGCGACGATCCGGCATCCATGCGCCACGCGGTGCCGCAGGCATCGAGCGCATCGAGTCGATAGCTGGACAGCACCCGGCCCGCGTTGCCGCGATCGGCCTTGAATACCGCTTCCTTGATCGTCCACAACAGCAGCAGGTCATGCTCCTCGCGCAATGCGGCCTGTTCCTCGCGGGTCAGGAAATGGCGCGCGCTCGCGGGATCCATCCGGCGCGGGCGTTCGAGGTCGATGCCGCAACCATCTGCGCCGTCGACGTGCGCGGCAACCGCAAGCCCGTCGCTGTGGGCGAGCGATGCGTCGCGGGACGGGAAGCGCTCGTCGATTGCGGAACGACCGCGCGGCAGGACGTCGGCGAGCGCGCAACGCGCGGCGATCCACTCGAGCCGGCGTGCCGGTCGGCCGATGGCGACCGGACATGCCGCAGCGATGGCAGGATCGACTAGCTCCGCGGCGGTGGTGCGGAACGCAAGGCGCACCGACACGCCGAGGCGATCGCCGAACCAGCGCGAAAGCTCCGCCACGTCGAAACTGTGATCCGACGGCGACGGGTCGATCGCATTCACGGCTTGCGCCGCGCGCGCGGATGC
>CAYWZC010000177.1:0-3979 GCA_964462745.1 uncultured Rhodanobacteraceae bacterium | reverse complement strand
GCGACCTTGAAATCCATGTCGCCGAGGTGATCCTCGTCGCCGAGGATGTCGCTCAGCACGACGTAATCATCACCCTCCTTGACCAGGCCCATCGCGATGCCCGCGACCGGCGCCTTGAGCGGCACGCCGGCGTCCATCATCGCGAGCGACGACCCGCACACGGACGCCATCGACGAGGAACCGTTGGATTCGGTGATTTCGCTGACCACGCGCACGACATACGGGAATGCGTCCATGCCCGGCTTGACCGCCTGCACGCCGCGCTTGGCAAGGCGGCCGTGGCCGATCTCGCGACGCTTCGGGCCCATCATGCGACCCGCTTCGCCGACCGAATACGGCGGGAAGTTGTAGTGGAACAGGAACGGGTCCTTCGACTCGCCTTCCGGCGCATCGATGACCTGCGCATCACGCGCGGTACCGAGGGTGACGGTGACCAGCGCCTGGGTTTCCCCGCGCGTGAACAGCGCCGAGCCGTGGGTGCGCGGCAGCACGCCGACCCGCACCGTGATCGGCCGGATGTCGTCGAGCTTGCGCCCGTCGATGCGCGTGCGCGTCTTCAACACGCCGTCGCGCAGGGTGTGGTATTCGATGTCGCCGAACGCCGCGCCGATGTCGCCGTCGCTCCAGCCGTTGGCCTCCGCCTTTTCGGCGAGCGCGGCCTTGATCTCGGACTTCAGCGCGGACACCGCGTCGCGGCGCGCGAGCTTGTCGCGGATCGTGAACACTTCGCTCATGCGGTTGCCGAGGACTTCGCGCACGGCCGCATGCAGGTCATCGTTGGCGGCCGGCGGCGTCCAGGTGAACGACTTGCGCCCGGCTTCGTCGGCGAGTGCGTTGATCGCGTCGATCGCAACCTGCATCTCGCGATGGCCGTGCAGCACCGCACCGAGCATGACGTCCTCGGACAGCAGCTGCGCTTCGGATTCGACCATGAGCACGGCGTTCGCGGTACCCGCGACGACCAGGTCGAGCGCCGAGGTCTTGAGCTCGGTCGCGGTCGGGTTGAGCAGGTATTTGCCGTCCGCGTAGCCGACGCGTGCCGCGCCGATCGGGCCGCGGAACGGAATGCCCGCGAGGGTCAGGGCCGCGGACGCGCCGAGCATGGCCGGGATGTCGCCGTTGATTTCCGGATTCATCGAGACCACGGTCGCGATGACCTGCACCTCGTTCTTGAATTCCTCGGGGAACAGCGGTCGCACCGGTCGATCGATGAGGCGCGAAGTCAGCGTTTCCTTTTCGGTAAGGCGTCCCTCGCGCTTGAAGAAACCGCCCGGGATGCGACCGGCGGAGTAGAACTTCTCCTGGTAATCGACCGTGAGCGGGAAGAAGTCCTGCCCCTCGCGCGCCTTGGGCGCCGCGACGGCGGTGACCAGCACCACGGTGCCGCCCATGCTGACCAGCACGGCGCCGGATGCCTGGCGGGCGATTTCGCCCGTTTCCAGCGTGACCTCATGGTTGCCGTACTGGAATGTCCTGGTTACTTTCGCCACGTTATTGTCCTGATTGATTGAAGCAGTTCGGTTCACGGATGAATGCGGCCACGGGACGGGCCACACGTTGCACTTCGCGTCGCCGGCAACGGCGCAGGACCGGACCGGCCCTGCTGCAACCGGACCCTCGCGTCCGCGCACGGATGCGCATGCCGGAACCCTCCCGATCCGCGCGGGCGCGCGACCTAGCGGCGCAAGCCGAGGCGTTCGATCAGGTTCTTGTACCGGTCGTTGTCGTTGTTCTTGAGGTAATTGAGCAGGCGGCGTCGCTGGTTGACCATCTTCAGCAAACCGCGGCGCGAATGGTGATCCTTGCCGTGCATCGCGAAATGGTCGGTGAGGTGCGTGATGCGCGCAGACAGCAGCGCGATCTGCACCTCCGGCGAACCGGTATCATTGAGAGCGCGGCGATGATCCGCGATGACTTGGCTTGTCTGTTCAACGGTAAGCGACATCGGATGATCCTGAAAGGCGCGGCTTGCGGATGGCGATCGACCGGATCGCGCTGCGCAAGCCTCGCAGAAGAATGGATTTTCGGGGCAGTGAACGCGGCATTTTAGCTGGCCGAAGGCCACCCTGCCAAGCGGCACGCCAATTCCGGACCTCACGCCCCGACCCGGATCCGCCGAAAGTGTCCTTTCGAAGCCCACGGTACCGGGGTCCACCGCTCATGCCACCGTGCAAGCGGACTCCGTCGAAGGTGGGTCCGGGCGGATACCGGACTCGACGAGCCGGACTCGGCGTTCAGCCATGGAACACGCGCAGCGGCCTCAGCACGCCATCCGGCCCGGCTTCCGCGAGCGCAACGACCCGGCCAGCCATGTCCAGCACGACCCGGCGACCGCCCGCATCCGCGCCCGGCGGCCGCACGCCGCGGCCCTGGCGCAGGGCCAGGGCCATCTCCGCATCGACCGAAATCGAAGGCTGTCCGGCCAGGCCCTCCTCGATCGGCAGCAGCAGGGCATCCAGCGCCGCGTGCCCACCCGTGGCGACCGATTCGAGTTCGTCGAACGGGTACAGGCGCGGCGCGCGAAACGGGTCGGCCCAGATACGACGCAACGCGGTGACATGCGCACCGCAGCCGAGCCGCTCGCCGAGATCGCGCACGAGACTGCGCACATAGGTCCCGGAACCGCACTCGATGCGCAGGTACAGGCGATCACCGATCGCTTCCAGCAGATCGAAACGGCTGACCTCGACGCTGCGTGATGCAGGTTCGACCCGTTCTCCGCGCCGCGCACGCCGGTACAGCGGCACGCCGTCCCGCTTGAGCGCGGAGTACACGGGTGGCCGCTGCACGATGGTGCCGCGCAGGTCTTGCAGCACGCGCTCGATGGCGCTGCGATCGAGCGGCGGAACCGGACGGGATTCCAGCACTTCGCCTTCGGCGTCGTCGGTATCCGTGGTCACGCCGAGCCGGGCTTCGGCGTCATAGCCCTTGGCCGCGCCGAGCAGCAGGCCCGCGATCTTGGTCGCCTCGCCGAGGCAGATCGGCAACAGGCCGGTCGCGAGCGGGTCGAGGCTGCCGGTATGTCCGCCCTTGGCCGCATCGTACAGGCGGCGCACGCGTTGCAGGGCCTGATTGGAACTCAGGCCCGACGGCTTGTCGAGCAGCAGGATGCCGCTTACGGGCCGGGATTTGCGATTCGGGAATCGGGATTCGGCGCTACGCATGGGCTGATGGAGCGGGAGTCGATCGACGTGCAGCATGTCCCATTCCGACCGGGCCGGCGAGCCGCACGATCCAATCCTTCATCGATCCGCTACTCCCGGCTCCCGGTTTCCGGGTCGCCACGAAGCAGGCTTTCGATGCGTTCGCCGCGATCGACCGAATCGTCGTAGCGGAAACGCAATTCCGGCACGCGGCGCATCTTCATCGAACGGGACAGCTCACGTCGGAAATCCCTCGCCAGTTCGTTCAGCGCACGCACCGCGACCGGCCCCTCTTCGCCGACCAGCGCGGTCACGTAGACATTCGCCGTATCCAACTCGCGATTGACCTCGACATCGGACACGCTGACCGACGGCAGCGCATGGTCGCGCACCGCGGCGTGCACGAGCACGGCCACTTCGCGACGCAATTGCGCGGCCACGCGGTCGGTACGTTTGAAATCCTGTGAGGGCATTTGTAGGGAAACGGGAGACGTGAGACGGGAGACGGGAGACGGGAGACGGGTGACGTTGAAGCAGCGACTCGGGAGCCAGGGCCGGGAATCGGGAGGACGCAGATGCGACATGGGCGCTCACTCGCCAGCACCGATGCTTCGTCTCCCGTCTCCCGTCTCCCGTCTCCCGTCAAAGCGTACGCGCGACCTCGATGCGCTCGAAGCATTCGATCTGGTCGCCGGGCTTCACGTCGTTGTATTGCTTGACGCCGATGCCGCATTCCGTGCCGCTGCGAACCTCGTCGACGTTTTCCTTGAAGCGGCGCAGCGATTCCAGCTCGCCCTCGAAGATCACCGTGTTGTCGCGCAGCACGCGGATCGGCT
>CAYWZC010000176.1:0-4010 GCA_964462745.1 uncultured Rhodanobacteraceae bacterium | reverse complement strand
CCCTTCAACACCTCGTCAACCCGTCCCGCAAGCCCTGCCTCCCCAACGCATGACATCGTCAGCCGTTCCGTCGCGCGAGTCATCGCTACATAGAGCAGCTTCGCCTCGGCGGCTTCGTCGTCGTGTTTACCGGGCATGGTGTCGAGGGCGGGGATGAAGACGCGCTCGAATTCGAGGCCCTTGCTGGAATGCATCGACACGAGCTTGACGCTCGGTTCGCCGTCGAACAGGTGATCCTTGCCGCGGTTGTCGCGGGCCGAGACGAATGCGATACCGCGTCGTGCGAGCGCGTGCGCGATCGATTCAGCGTGGTGCCAGTGTCGCCAGAGCACGGCGATCTGGTCGGGCGGGCAGCCGTCGTTGCGCGCGTCGTCGATCAGGGTCGCGATCGTTTCCGCTTCCGCGGCGCGCGAGGCGCAGCGAATCAGTTGCGGTGGCGGTCCGTGGCGACCGACACTTTCGGGCGGGATCGCGTCAGGTGTGTCCTCGTCGGATGAGTCACCGTCGAACAAATCGCTCGCGAATGCCTTGGCCGCGGCGAGTACTTCGTATGTATTGCGGTAGTTGAGCCGCAGAATCGTCGTGCGGCCGCGCGCCTCGATGCCGACACTCGCGAAGCTGAAACGGCGACGCTCGCGCTTCGCGTAGATCGATTGCGCATCGTCGTAGAGCAGCAGGAGGGCGTTGGTGGCCGGGTCGACCATCTGCGCGACGAGGCGCAGCCAGTCGGGTTCGAAGTCGTGGCCCTCGTCGATGAGCACGGCGCCGTACTGCGCGCGGGGGATCGTGCCGCTGTCGACGGCGCGGATCACGGCTTCGACCTGGGCGGTGAAGAATGCCGCGTTGTCGCCAGTCTTCTCCGGCGCTGGCACGTGGTACGTGCGCAGCATCTGCGCGCACCACGAATGGAAGCTGCGGATATCGACCTGTGCGTGCAGCTCGTGCGCCTGGATGACTTGCGCGAGTCGCGCCGCGAGCGTGCGATTGAAGCACAGCACCAGCACGGGCTGGCCGGGCTGGCGCGCGAGGTGCAGGCAGCGGTAGCCGAGGATCATCGTCTTGCCGGAGCCGGCGACGCCGTGGATGACGCGATGGCCGTCGCCGAGTGAACGTGCGAGCTGTTCCTGCTGCAAGTCCATCACGCGCACGACATCCGGGATGCGCACGACGTTCGACGCGGGCGTCGGTGTGGCGAGAAGATCCGGTTGCAGCGGCGCGCGCACGCGAATCTCCGGAAACAGATGCCAGCGGATCCGATCGACCTGCGGCAACGTCAGCACATTGCCGAACCGGTACGCGAACATCGCCCACAGGCATTGCTGGAACGCTTCGGCATCGATGCTCTCGGTCATTTCGTCCTGGCAGATCACGAGGTGCTCGGGCAGGACATTGCCGAGTTCGTTGGCGTCGAACGCCGCGCGCGTGATGTTCGTCAACACGACGCCGTGGCCCCACGGCAGCGCCAGCTTGCCGGCATGCGCGTGGCCGCGCGGGTGCACGAGCGCCGCGTCGCGTTGTAGCGTATCGACGAGTTCGAGCGCATAGGTGCGCGCCTGGAGCAAGGGATTCACGACCACCTTTTCGCCGCTGTCACCGCGAATCACCGCGCGACTCCGGTCCAGCGAGTGCAGGGTGTCGAGTTTCCAGTCCTTGACCTCGAGTACGAGCAGGCCGCGGCGCGGATGCAGGATCACGAAATCCGGTTGGCGCCGCTTCGGTCCGATCGGCACGTCGTACCAGACGAGGTAATCGTCCTCGAGCTTTTCCTCGATGCGGTGCGCAAGGCGGCGCTCGCCGCGCGTCATGCGCGGCAGGCAGGTGTTCCGTCCCGGAATGAGGATCGCCAATCTTCGCCCCCTGTGGCGTCGATGGGGCGAAGGTACCCCGACGCGGTGCGACCGGCAAGCGTGGGGGCGTCGTGTCACATCGGGGTCAGGTTCGCATCGCGCTGCATAGTTGCCAGAAATGCAGCCCGGGCAAGGCCGAAGGACGCACCCAGGGACTGGAGCGATGACGCGGGCTACACAGGCTGCCGGCTCCTACGGGAGCGAGGAATCCTGTCGTAGGAACCGGCTTCAGCCGTGATGCCTTTCGCAGCGTGTCGCACCGATACCGATGCGCCGTACTCATCGGAGCCAGGAGCATCGCGGCTGAAGCCGGCTCCTACCACGTGCGACGCGAGGCGCGGAAGACACGGCCGTGTGTTGTCCAGCCAGTGTGTCGTGCCGGTGGGTGTCGATGCGGCTACAATCGGGGCGTTTCCCGCAGATCCGATCGCACGATGACCGATACGCCATCCGATACCGCACCCGATACGCCGCCCGATCGCCTCGACACGAACCCGAAGAGCCCGTACTACGACGAGGCGGTGCTCGATCGCGGCGTCGGCATCCGCTTCAACGGCGAGGAAAAGACCAACGTCGAGGAATACTGCGTCAGCGAGGGCTGGGTACGCCTGCCGGTCGGCAAGACCCGCGACCGCCACGGCAACCCGATGACGATCAAGGTCAAGGGCGAAGTCGTGCCGTATTACCACGACAGCGCGGAAACACCAGGCGACGCGTAGGCGATATCGGAATCCCGCGCGGCCCTCGCACCTCTTCGTGTTGTCGTAGAGCGGAGCTTGCTCCGCTGTCGTTGCCCTTCGTACCGCCAAGCCGAGCAAGCTCGGCTCTACGGGACTCGTAATCCCGCACGGGCCTCGGAATCCTGCGCGGGTCTCGCACGCTTTCGTGTTGTCGTGGAGCGGAGCTTGCTCCGCTGCCGTTCCGCCTTCGCAGATCCAAGCCGAGCAAGCTCGGCTCTACGAATCAGGCGTTACCGTGGCCGCACTCGATCCGCTTCGACGGGCAGGCTGGCCAGGTGTCGTTCGATCGCGAAGACGTGCTCGTCGGCCGCGCCGAGCGCACGCAATGCGTCGGCGAGCCGGGTCACGTAATCGCGATTGCGGCCGCTCGGGCCTTCCGCTTGTGCGATGTGCGCGGCGATTGCGGCTTCCGGCGCGGGGCCGAGCCAGGCCGCGTTGTCCGGGCCGGCGATGTAGACGAGGCCGTCCGCGCTGGAGCCGTCGCGAAAGGTGAGGGGCACGACGTGGCGCAGGTAGCCGTTCTTCTCGCGCACGTCCAGATGCTCGAACACGGCGGGCGTGATGCGATAGGACATGCCGGCGCACTCCGCGCCGGCTTCGGCGACAAGGGTCAGCACGCGGCCCGGTGCTTCGGGCGTGCCACGATGGTCGTGCGAGCCCTGCCAGAAGCGCCGCGACCAGCCGTGGATATGCGCCGGCCGCCGCTCGATGTAATCGAAATCCGCCTTCCAGATCAGCGAACCGTAGCCGAACAGCCACACCTCGGCGTGGCCGTCGAAACGTGCCATGCGCCGGTTGATCTCGGTCGTGTCGAGGGACATGTCGGGTTCACGATGGGGCCGGCCTCCGGTCGGGACAACCCCAGCGCACCCCGGGCAGCAATTTCGAAGCCACGCGCAAGGGCCCCTTATAATTGCGGATCGCCTGCTGCACGGACCTGCCATGAACGACGCATACCCGACCGACGCACCTCGCATCGACAACGCCCGCGTGATCCATCCGCCGCGCGGCACGGACCTCGCGTGCCGCAACTGGCTGATCGAGGCGGCGTACCGCATGATCCAGCACAACCTCGATCCGGAGGTCGCCGAGAACCCGGCCGAACTCGTCGTGTACGGCGGCATCGGCCGCGCGGCGCGCAACTGGGAATGCTTCGACGCGATCCTCGAATCGCTGCGCAATCTCGGCGAGGACGAGACCCTGCTCGTGCAGTCGGGCAAGCCGGTCGGCGTGTTCCGCACCCATGCCGATGCGCCGCGCGTGCTCATCGCGAACTCCAACCTCGTGCCGCACTGGGCGACCTGGGAGCATTTCCACGAGCTCGATCGCGCCGGGCTGACGATGTACGGCCAGATGACGGCCGGATCGTGGATCTACATCGCGACGCAGGGGCTCATCCAGGGCACCTACGAGACCTTCGACG
>CAYWZC010000175.1:0-4037 GCA_964462745.1 uncultured Rhodanobacteraceae bacterium | reverse complement strand
AGCAGTACGTGCACCATGTCCGGGTTGTCGCGCACCGGGCCGAGCACCTCGAAATCGAGGCTGACTTCCTCGATCGGATACGGGATGTACTGGTTCGCCTCGAGCTCGATCTGCGCCTCCATGTCGTCTTCGGACAGGTCGGCCGGCATCGGGATGATCTTGGTGATGACCGCCGAGCCCGCGACCGCGGCCGCGGCCGAGCGGGTCTTGGCGCCGGATCGATTGAGCGCACGGCGAATCGCATCGCCGACCGCCTCGACCTCGACGATGTTCTTCTCGACCACGGCATTGGGCGGCAGCGGCTCCAGCGCATAATGCTCCACGCGGTAGCGGTTGCCGGCGTGGCTGAGCTGCAGCAGCTTGACCGCCGTGGAACTGATGTCCACGCCGATGATGGGTGAAGCTTTCGGACTGAGCAGACCCACGAAACTCCCCTTCCCACGCGCTCTTACGAGCGAAAGATGCGCCTTTACATTAAATCCGAACTTTAACGGTTTATCAACACGGGCTTTACCTTTACGGCAAACGCCTGAATCCACAAGGATTTACCCCATTCTTGCCACCGAATCGGCGCCCCAGCCGCCTGTCGGTAACCCCACAGTGCGATCTATACTCCGGAAACGCCGCTCGTGAACCTGACTGGCATCACATCCCCGCAATCCGAATGAAGAAAATTGTCCGTTTGCTCCGGTATGGGCTGTACGCCGCCGCCGCCTGCCTGGCGATCGCACTGCTGTGCGCCGGTGTGGCGTATTGGCTGATCGCGCCTCGCCTGCCATCCGTCGAGACCCTCAAGGACGTGCGCATGCAGGTCCCGCTGCGCGTGTACGCCTCCGACGGGAAGCTGATCGCGACGTTCGGTGAGACCCGGCGCATCCCGGTACGCATCGACGACGTGCCGCTCCAGCTCAAGCAGGCGTTCCTCGCCGCCGAGGATTCGAACTTCTACGATCACGGCGGCGTCGACCTGTCCGGCACCACGCGCGCGGTCCTGCATGTCATCTTCTCGGGCGGCGAAAAGACCCAGGGCGGCTCGACCATCACCCAGCAGGTTGCCCGCAACTTCTTCCTGAGTCCGGAGAAGAGCTACACGCGCAAGCTGTCCGAGATGTTCCTCGCGTTCCGCATCGAGAACGCGCTGAGCAAGGACGAGATTCTCGAGCTCTACCTCAACAAGATCTTCCTCGGCCATCGCTCCTACGGCATCGCCGCGGCCGCCGAGTTCTACTATGGCAAGACCCTCGCCGAGCTGGACCTCGCCGAGTGCGCGATGCTGGCGTCGCTGCCGAAGTTCCCGTCGACCGGCAATCCGCTGTACAACCGCGAGCGCGCCGAGACACGCCGCAACTACGTGCTCGGGCGCATGCTCGACAACGGCTTCATCGACGAGGAGGCGTATCGCGTGAGCGTCGCCGAACCGGACGATGCCAGCCCGCACGAACCTCCGATCGAGGTGCATGCGCCATACCTCGCCGAAATGGTGCGCCGCGACGCACTCGAGCGCTTCGGTGACGAAGCCCTCAACGACGGCTATTCGATCCACACGACGATCGACTCGCGCGCACAGGAAGCGGCCAACCAGGCGGTGCGCGCTTCATTGCTCGACTATGACCGGCGCCACGGCTACCACGGCGCGGAGGCGCACATCGATCTCGCGGCGACCACCCAGACGCCGCAGGAACTGCTGTCCGGCTATTACCCGGTCGGCGGGCTCGCCCCGGGACTGGTCACCGACGTCGATGCCGACCACGCGATCGTGCGCCTCGGCGACGGGCAAGGCATCGAACTCGACCTCGAAGGCGTCGCCTGGGCGCGGCCGTACGAAGGCGAGAACCGGCGCGGCGCGACACCCAAGAAAGTCAGCGACGTGCTCGCGGTCGGCGACATCGTGCGCGTCGTCCATCACCGTGCGGACGAGGCCGACAAGGACGACGAGGACCGCTGGATGCTCGCCGAAGTGCCCAAGGCGCAGGCCGCGCTGGTCGCACTCGATCCGGAGAATGGCGCGATCCATGCGCTGGTCGGCGGCTTCAGTTTCCTGCGCAGCAAGTTCAACCGGGTCACGCAGAGCGCGCGCGGGCCGGGGTCCGGTTTCAAGCCGTTCCTGTATGCCGCCGCGTTCGATCACGGTTTCACGCCGGCTTCGATCGTCAACGATGCGCCGCTCGTGTTCCCGGACCCGTCCAAGCCGGACGGCCTGTGGATGCCGCAGAACGACGACAATACGTTCCGCGGCCCGATGCGCCTGCGCGAGGCGCTGGTCAAGTCGGTCAACCTCGTCTCGGTTCGACTGCTCGACGCGATCGGAGTCCACTACGGCCGCGAGTATGCAACCCGCTTCGGCTTCAGCCTCGACCAGATCCCGAACAACCTGTCGATGGCGCTCGGTACCGCTTCGGTCTCGCCACTGGAAATGGCGCGCGGCTTCGCGGTATTCGCGAACGGCGGGTTCCTCGTCGATCCGTGGTACATCACGACGATCGTCGATCGCGACGGCAACACGGTGTACACCGCGCAGCCGGCGCTGGCCTGCCGCGACTGCCCGGAGCGATCGATGGATGCCGCCGTCGAGCCGAGGGCGACCGCGGTGACCGTGCGCGGACTCTCGCCGATCGGTCGCGCGAACGCATCCGCCGGCGTGCAGCCCGGGCAGCCGATCCTCGCGCCGCGGGTACTCGATGCGCGCACCGCGTACCTGGTCCAGTCGCTGATGCGCGACGTGGTGCGTCGTGGTACCGGGTCAAAGGCCATGGTCCTCGGTCGCAAGGACCTTGCCGGCAAGACCGGTACCACCAACGAACACCGTGACGCCTGGTTCAGCGGTTACAACGCCAGTCTCGTCGCCAGTGCCTGGGTCGGCATGGACGATTTTTCCTCGCTCGGGCGCGGCGAGTTCGGCTCCAAGGCCGCGTTGCCGATCTGGATCGATTTCATGCGCGTCGCGCTCGAGGGCGTACCCGAACGACCGTTCGATATGCCACCCGGCATCTCGACCGTGCGCATCGACGCGGACAGCGGCCTGCTCGCATCGGCCGGCGATCCCGATGCCATCCTGGAGGTGCTGAAATCCGAAGATGTCGCGCGCCTCGCCGCACAGCCGCAACCCGACAACGACGACGCCCAGCGCGACGCCTACGACGTGTTCTGAACCAACCGGCGGCCCGATGCGCAAGCGAAACACGGAAATGCGCCGCCGCGTCGCGGTCGAGGCGGCGCGCCTGATCAGCGAGACCGGCCTGCGCGACTACGGACAGGCGCGGCGCAAGGCGGCCGCGCGATGCGGTGCCCGGCACGAGCTGGAAATGCCGCGGAATACCGAGATCGAAGCCGCATTGCGCGAGCACCAAAGCCTGTTCCAGGCCGACAGCCAGCCGCGCGTCCTGCACGACTTGCGCGAGGCCGCGCGCGAGGCAATGCGGTTCTTCGCCGCGTTCGAGCCACGCCTGGTGGGCGCGGTGCTGGACGGCAGCGCCGACGCGCATTCGGCGGTCTGCCTGCACCTGCACACGGACCGTATCAATGACGTCGTCGCGCACCTGCACGAGCACGCGATCGCGTTCGAGGAAATCGACCGCAAGCTGCGCTACGTGCGCGATCGGCTCGAAACCTTCCCCGCGTTCCGCTTCGCGGCCGACGACACCGCATTCGACATCACCGTGTTGCCGCTCGATCGGCTTCGCCAGGCACCGTTCGACCGGATCGACGACCGGCCGATGCGACGCGCGACGCCGGGACAGCTCGAGGCGCTGCTCGATGCGCTGCTCGAGAAATCGCCGGAGAAGTCGACCGGGACGAGGCCCGCCTGACTCAGCCGCGCTTGCCCATCGGCACGTAGTCGCGCGTGTCCGCGCCGACATACACCTGGCGCGGGCGACCGATCTTCGCGTCCGGATCCTCGTGCAGTTCGAGCCAGTGCGCGATCCATCCGGCGGTGCGCGCGATCGCGAACATCACGGTGAACATCTCGGTCGGAATGCGCAGCGCATTGTAGATCAGGCCCGAATAGAAATCCACGTTCGGGTACAGCTTGCGCTCGA
>CAYWZC010000174.1:0-4064 GCA_964462745.1 uncultured Rhodanobacteraceae bacterium | reverse complement strand
GCAACGTCGGCAAGATCCTGCGCCGCGAGTTGCGTGACGAAAGCGTCGCCGCGACAGCCGAAGGGAACCGCCCATCCCCAGGCGCCGGCGCGGGAGAAGCCGGCCGGTAGAGCCGAGCTTGCTCGGCTTCCGACTCCGATTCGGGGTCGATGTGACGTTCTTTCGCGAAACGACGACGGCTTGCGGACGCCCCGCCGCGTCGCCCTGCTAAACTGATCGGCCGCCGTCCGCGCGTCTGCGCGCGACGGCACGCCCTGTCCGACCATGCCGATCGACGATCCCGACCTGCCTGCCGCTCGCGAAATCCTGACCCCGTCCGGGCTCAATCGCCTCGCGCGCGACCTGCTGGAGGATGCGCTACCGCTGGTGTGGATCGAGGGCGAGCTGTCCAACTGCTCGCGGCCCGCGTCCGGGCACCTGTACTTCACCCTCAAGGACTCGTCTGCACAGATACGCTGCGCGATGTTCAAGCCGCGCAGCACGTGGCTGAAATTCCGTCCGACCGAGGGGCTGCATGTGCTCGCACGTGCACGGGTCAGCCTGTACGAGGCGCGCGGCGAGTTCCAGCTCATCGTCGAACATCTGGAGGAAGCGGGCGAAGGCGCGCTGCAGCGCGAGTTCGCGCGGCTCAAGGCGCAACTCGCCGCGGAAGGCCTGTTCGATGCGGCGCACAAGCGCCCGCTGCCGACGCTCGCGCGGCGCATCGGCGTCATCACCTCGCCGAGTGGCGCCGCGGTGCACGACGTGCTCAGCGTGATTGCGCGGCGCTTTCCGCTCGCCGAGGTCGAAATCCTGCCGGTGCCCGTGCAGGGCCGCGAGGCGCCGCCCGCGATCGTCGCGATGCTCGCCGCGGCATCGGCCGCCGCCCGCCACGACGTGCTGCTGCTGACCCGCGGCGGCGGCTCGCTCGAGGATCTGTGGGCATTCAACGAGGAAACCGTCGCGCGTGCGATCCGCGCTAGCACGATCCCGGTCGTGGTCGCGGTCGGCCACGAAATCGACTTCACCATCGCCGACTTCGCCGCGGACCTGCGCGCGCCGACACCATCCGCCGCGGCGGAACTGCTCGTGCCCGACGGCGCCGCGGTATTGCGTCGTCTCGCCGAACTGCGCCGCTGCATCGTTACCGTGTGGCGACGCCGGCACGACGCGCTGCGCCAGCGACTGGATTACCTCCATGCGCGCCTGCTGTCGCACCAGCCCGGCCAGCGCCTTGCGCGGGGTCGCGAGCGCCTTGCCTCGTTGCGCCGTCGCCTCGCGCTCGCGTCGAGCCATCGCCTCGCCCATGCACGCGCGCGCCTGGACCGGATCCGCGCGGCACTGCTCGCGCACCGGCCCGAACGCCGGCTCGCACAGCTGCGCGAACGCGCCGATGCGCTGGCCTTGCGCCTGCTCGGAACGACCCGGCGCGGACTCGACGAGCGGCGTCGCCGGCTCTCCGAGCTCGGTCGTGCACTCAACGCACTCGGGCCACTCGCCACCCTTGATCGCGGTTACGCGATCCTGTTCGACCCCGCTGATGGATCGATCGTGCGCTCCGTGAGTCAGGTTGCCCCCGGCACGCGACTGCGCGCGCGGCTCGCCGACGGCAGCGTGTTTCTCTACGTGGACCGGGTCGATCCCGACCTGTCGGGCGACCCGCGCTGAATCCGGCTTTCGTCCGCGCCCGCGCAACGGCAACCGGCACCGCGACATCACGCCCGGACGGCACCCCGGGTCCCGTGTGCTAGCGTTTGCCGCCCCGGCCCGCCGAAGTACCGCAATGTCCATTCCGTCCGGCTCCGCGCCCGAGCCCCGCGACCATCCAACGCTGCGCCGCGCGGTCGGTCGCTGGCAGTTGTACGGCCTGTCGCTCAACGACGTGATCGGCAGCGGCATCTACCTGCTGCCGGCCGCGGCGGCCGCCCTGCTCGGCCCGGCCAGCCTGTGGGCGGTGCTGCTCGCCGGTCTCGCGGTCAGCCTGCTGGTGTTGTGCTACGCGCAGGCGGCGAGCTGTTTCGACCGGCCCGGCGGCGGCTACCTGTATGCGCGCGAGGCGTTCGGCCCGTTCGTCGGCTTCGAGATCGGCTGGATGCTGGTCCTGACCCGCATCGCGAGCGCCGCCGCGCTCTCCAACGGCCTCGCCGAAGCGGTCACCCACTTCTGGCCCGGCGCCGCGAACGGCGCGATGCGCGTCGCGATCGTGACCGGATCGCTCGGCTTCCTCGTCATCGTCAATGTTCTCGGCGTGCGCGCAGCCGCGCGGACCGGGGTGCTGCTCGCGATCGCGAAGGTGGTGCCGCTGTTGCTGTTCATCGGTATCGGGGTGATGCATGTCGATCGATCGCTGGCTGCGCCGCTGGCAGGTGGCATCCCGCCCGGCGATCTCGGCAAGGCCGCGCTGCTGCTGCTGTTCGCCTACGCGGGTTTCGAGAACCTGCCCGCGGCGGCCGGCGAGTACCGCAACCCGCGCCGCGACGTGCCGTTCGCGCTGCTCGCGATGATCACCACGGTGACGGCGATCTATTTCGCGGTGCAATGGGTGGCACTCGGCACCCTGCCGGGTCTTGCCGAGTCGCAGACTCCGCTCGCCGCGGCCGCTGCGCTGTTCGGCGGCGGCTGGCTCGCACTGGTGCTGACGGTCGGCGCCGCGGTGTCGATCCTCGGCACCAACAGCAACACCGTCCTGCTCGGTCCGCGTTACCTGCATGCATTGGCGACGGACGGCTTCGGACCGCGCGCGCTGGCCGCGATCCATCCGCGATTCCGCACGCCGGCCGCGGCGATCGTGGTCATCGGCGTGCTGTCGCTGGTACTCGCGCTGTCGGGCTCGTTCGTGCAGCTCGCGCTGCTGTCGATGGTCGCACGCCTCGTCGCCTACATCGGCACTGCGATGTCGGTGCTGGTCCTGCGCCGCCGCCACGGCGACCGCGCCAATGCGTTGCGCCTGCCGGGCGGACCCGCCATACCGATCGCGGCGATCCTGCTGTCGCTCGGCCTGCTCGCGAGCGCGAGCGCGGCAAACCTCGTCGCGGGTGCGGTGGCAATCCTCGTCGGTGCGCTGATCTATCGGATGCGGCGGCGCATTCCCGACCACACCTCCCCGCCGTCGTAGGAACCGGCTTCAGCCGTGATGCTTCTTGTCGCACAGAAGCCAGAAGCATCGGCCTGAAGGCTTCTCCTGCATCAAGATTTGCAGCAGGCCGAGCTGGAGTACCTCCGCTCAACGGGTTCGCCTCGAACCCAATCCCATGTCCTCGGCGATCGCCATGAGGCGTTTGTCGCGCGCCCACAAACGCGCGCCACCCTGCAACGCGGTCGCGGCGAGCAGGTGGGCATCGACATGGCCGATGCCGCGACCCATCAGGGAATGGCGCTCGATGAATCCGATGACTTCGTGCTCGGTCGCCACGGTCACACGCGGCAAATCGGCGAGAAGACGCAGGATCTGCGCCCGCCGACTCCCAAGGTTGCCGCACGCCAGCTCGCCGACCACGAACGGATGCATCAACACTGCGCCGCGCTCCAGCAGCGCGGTCAGTTCGGAGTTGCCCTTGCGCAGATGGTCGACCCAGACGGAGGTGTCGACCAGGATCATGCGACCGATCGACGTCGTGGTGTCGATTCCAGTTGCGGCGCCACGCCGCCAAGGCGCGCGAGACGCCGCGCGCTTTCCCGCTCGATCAACGCGCGCAGGCCCTCGTGGACCAGTGCGGTGCGCTCGCGGATGCCGCTGATGCGGATGGCATCCTCGATGAGTTCATCATCGAGGTTGATTGTCGTTCGCATGGTGGGTTCCGTACGTTTGATGCATTCATTTTAGCATCATTTGATGTTCTTTTCCGTGCGCGCCCAGCGACCGGGCCGAGCCGCCCGTTCCGTTCTTTCCCCGCCCGCCAGGCAATCACCAAAGGTGGTGGAAGCTGGAGGCACCGCCGATGCCGCAGGTACACTCGCAGGTCCTGACGGGAACTCCGATTTGAACGACGCCGCCCGCAAGACCGCCGCCGCGCTGGAAAACCACACCCCGCTGATGCGCCAGTACCTGACGGCCAAGGCCGCGCATCCGGATGTGCTGCTGTTCT
>CAYWZC010000173.1:0-4101 GCA_964462745.1 uncultured Rhodanobacteraceae bacterium | reverse complement strand
TGACCCGCGCGGTGCGCGCCTTGCTGCTCGCGCTCAGCGGCTCGCGCATCGCGGGCGCGCCGCGCACCGAGGACACCGCGCGTTATTGCCAGCATCTGTCGCGTTTCTCGGCGGCGTTCCTGGTGACGTCGGATCTCGCGATGGGCACGCTCGGCGGGTCATTGAAGCGGCGCGAGAAGTTATCCGGCCGCCTCGCCGACGCACTCGCCTACCTGTTCCTCGCGAGCGCCGCGCTCAAGCGCTACCACGACGGGCCGAAGACGACCGCGAACTTCCATCTCGTGCGCTGGGGTGTGGAGTCGTGCCTGCATCACATCCAGGAAGCGTTGCTCGGTGTCATCGACAACCTGCCCGCGCGGCCCGCTGCGTGGTGGCTGCGGGCGCTCGTGTTCCCGCTCGGCGCGCGGTTCCGGCCGCCATCGGACCGGCTCGGCCAATGGGTCGCGCGCGCGATCCTCGAGGATCGCGACGCCCGAGCGACGCTGACCCCGGACGTGTTCATTCCGCCCGCAACGGAACCCGGTCTCGGCGCGCTCGAAGCCGCGCTCGACCAGGCGGTCGGCGCGATCCCGGTCGAGACGAAGTTGCGCGACGCGGTGCGCGCGGGCCTGCTCGATCGCGCACCCGGCCACGAGCTCGACGATTTCGGACTCGCCGCAGGCATCATCAGCCAGGCCGAGTATGACCAGCTCAACGCGGCCCGTGATGCGCGCGACGAAGTCATCCAGGTCGACGCGTTCGATCCGGACGAGTTCCGCACGCTGCGTTGAGGTGCCTCGAGTCATGCGTTTTGCCCGTTCCGCTTCACCGGTTCGGGCAAATTGCGCTGGGCACTCGGGGCGCCGCTGTCCAACTCGCTGATTTTCAACGAAAAGACGGCTGGCACGGCGATTGCTCTCTTCCGGTTGACCCTCCCAACCGAAGGTATGCCCCATGACTCGTTATCCATTTGTTGCCGCTTGTGCCATCGCCGTCGCACTGGCCCTGACTGCGTGCCAGGAATCGCCCGACGAGACGGCGCAGGACGTGGGCCGGGCGCAGCAGGAAGCCGCGCAGGACGTCAACGAGGCGCAGCAGAAGGCATCCGAGGAAATGGCCGAGGCGCAGCGCAAGCTCGACGCCGCGCGTGCCGAGGCGAACGCCGACATCGCGAACGCGAATGCCGACGCGAACGACGCAATGAACAACGCCGATCGCGATGTCGGCGAAGTCCGCGCGGATGCCAACCAGGAAGTCGCCGAACAGGAATCGGAAACCATCAAGGCCGAGGCGAACGCGACCTACGATCTCGCGATCGAGAAGGCGGACGCCGAGCACGATGTCGCGATCGAGAAATGCGAAGCCCTGGTCGGTGACCAACAGGACGCGTGCAAGGCGACCGCGGATGCCGCGCACGAAGCCGCGAAGGCGCAGGCCGAGATGGAACGCGACAACGCGCACGCCGCCGCGGAAGACGCGAAACACTGAGTCCCGGTCGAATCGACGCGTGGCGGTCCCAACGTCCCGCCACCGCGGCGAAGGTCCGCCGCGCGGCACGGATGCTGCGCGGCTTTACCTGTGCACGCTTGCTTCCCTGCAAGATTTGCTTGAGGTGGATCGAATCTCTGTAGAGCCGAGCTTGCTTGGCTCGGGGGACCACGATGTCGGCGGACGGAGCAGCGGAGCAAGCTCCGCTCTACGGGGTTACGGCATCCGGATCGGCTGTCGATGCATCGACACCGGTTGCGTGGTCGCATCGTCGTGTCGTAGAGCCGAGCTTGCTCGGCTCCGGGGGGAATCATCAATGTCGCGGATGAAGCAGCGGAGCAAGCTCCGCTCTACGACACGCTCGTCCGACGCACCGAATTTTGCCGGACCCTCGCCGAGGGCGAGACAAACCTGATCAGGATGCCAGCCTGTTCACCGGCTCGTGCGAAAACAACCCGCCCGCCGCGTTGCGCATTTCGAGTTCGAGCAGGAACTTCTTCGCCGGCAACCCGCCGCCGTAGCCCGTCAACGAGCCGTTTGCGCCGATCACGCGGTGGCAGGGGACAATGATCGCGAGCGGGTTCGCGCCATTCGCGAGGCCGACCGCACGTACCGCGGCGGGCTTGCCGATGCGCCGCGCGAGTTCGGCGTAGCTGATCGTGTCGCCGTACGCGATATCGCGCAGACCCTGCCACACGGCTTGCTGGAACGGGGTTCCGCGTGGTGCGAGCGGCAGGTCGAAATCGCGCAGCTCGCCGGCGAAGTAGGCCGCGAACTGTTCGCGCGCCGGCTTCAAGCGTGCCGCGTCGCGCTGCCAGTCGGCCGGGATCGATCGCGGATGCCGGGCCTCGGGCAAGTCGATGCGGATCAGGGCGTGGCCGTCGCTGGCCACCAGCACGCGGCCGAGCGGCGTGTCGAATTGGTCGTAGTACATGATCACCTCGGGGTCAGGCGGCGCTGCGCCAGAGCAGCATCACCGCATACGCGCGCCATGGTCGCCAGGATTCGGCACGCTCGCGCAGTTCGCGTTCGGAAATCGCGATCCCGTCGCCGGCTTGCCGGCGCAGGATCAGGTCGCCGGCCGGGAACGCATCCGGCTGCGACAGCGCGCGCATCGCGATGTATTGCGCGGTCCAGTCGCCGATGCCCGGCAATGCGCACAGGCCCGCGACGAACTCCGCGAGCGGTTGGTGCGCGCCGAAATCGATGCGACCGTCGATGCACGCGGCGGCGAGCCCGCGGATCGTCGCGGCACGGCTGCGCGTGATGCCGAGCTCCTCCAGTGGAGCCTCGACGAGCGCCGCGGGCGTCGGGAACAGCGCGTGGATTCCCGCCGCCGCGCCGTCGTCATGGGCGACGCCGTGGCGTTCGACGAGGCGATGCGCGAACGTGCGCGCCGCGGCGACGCTGACCTGCTGGCCGAGCACCGCGCGCACCGCGAGTTCGAAGCCATCCCACGCGCCGGGCAGGCGCTGGCCCGGCCAGCGCCGCAGCAGCGGCCGCAACAACGCGTCGGAACGCAGGCGTTGGGCGATCGCGGCCGGATCGGCATCGACGTCGAACATGCGCCGCGCGCGCGCCGCGATCGCGCCGAGGAAAGCCGCGCGCGCGGCGTGCACGCGCAGGACGAGCGCATTTGCCTCCGGCGACGCGGAAACCGAGAACCAGCCCGGTTCACCATCGACGACGATGCTGCGTCGGTACGCGTGCGCATCGACCGCCTCGACGCCCGGGATCGCACGCCGTTCGAGGAATGCGAGCAGCGCCGCGAAATCGTACGGTGGGCGATACGGCAGGCGCAGCACGATGCCCTCGTCTGCCGGGGTTTCGTGCGCGCGCCGAATCTCGCGCGGCGACTTGCCGTACGCGGCAAGGAACGTCGCGTTGAACCGGCGCACGCTCGCATAACCGGCCGCGGCGGCCACGTCGGTGACCGGCAGCGCGGTGTCGGTCAACAGTTGCTTCGCGAACAGCAGGCGCCGGGTCGCGGCAACATCGATCGGGCTCGCGCCGAGTTCCTCCGCGAACAGGCGGCGCAGGTGCCGCTCGCCGACGCCGACCCGCTCGGCGAGCGCGGCCAGCGGCGCGCGGTCGAGCGCGCCTTGCTCGATGAGCCGCAGCGCACTGGCGACGAGTTCGCTCTTCGCGCGATGCAGCGGCGACGCGGGCGCGGCTTCCGGTCGGCAGCGCAGGCACGGCCGGAATCCGGCCGCCGCGGCCGCGGCCGCGCTCGGGTAATACGTGACGTTGCGCGCATGCGGCGTCGGCGCGGGACACACCGGGCGGCAATAGATCCGCGTCGTCGTGACCGCGGTGAAGAACAGGCCATCGAAGCGCGCATCGCGGGTCAGGCGTGCCTGCTCGCAGGCGGCGAGGGCCGGCATCGTGCGTGGGGCAAGCATCGACATGGCGCACAGCCTAGCAGCGCGCGGGCCCCCAGACTCGCCGTTTTCGGCTATGGATGCCAGGAAACCGACGGATTTCGCCAAACGCGGTGAATGCCAGAAAGATTGAACCACGGAGAACACGAAGAACACGAAGGAAAAGCTGCTTTCTGAATTCTTCTTCGTGTTCTCTGGGTTCTTCGTGGTTCAATCTTGTCCCTTTCGTCATCGCCTCGGACCTCGTCGGCTC
>CAYWZC010000172.1:0-4168 GCA_964462745.1 uncultured Rhodanobacteraceae bacterium | reverse complement strand
TCAGCAGTCGTTCCGGGCGCCCCGGGGACAACAGGATCACGCCACTGGCGGGCGCGTCGACGGGTGGCGGATCCGGCGTGCCGAACAGGCGCTCCTTCCATGCGACCAGCGGACTGCGCGCCGTGGCGCAGGACGCGAGCAGGAGCGTCGCGCAGACCAATGCGGGAATGCGGGGTTTTCCGGAGCAAACCATGTCGACAGCAGCCACGAGGGTGGCTGCAAGTCTAGCGATCGCACACTGAATGGCCGCGCGGTGGAGAACGTACCGCGACCGGACCTGCAGCCCGGATTCGAGCCGCAGTCCGGCGCGCGCGATCGCGCCGGCGTGGTTTACTCGCCGATCGAAACAAGTTCCGAACCGTTGCGTTCGAATGCTTCGAGCTCTAGGGTTTCCGCGATCGAGCGGATCGCGGCCCGCTGGCTGTCGTCGCCGCCTTCCTCGAGCACAATGCCGTCGAAGGTTTCGCGATCCTTGAGGTCGCTGACATAACCGAACAGCTGCGCCTTGCCCATGATGTAGCCTTCGACCGAGAACTTGGCGTCCTTCTCGGGTTCGACGAGCAGCTTGCCGTCCTCGATGTCTTCGAAGTCACGCGCGACCGCGAGCGGCGCCGAGCCGATGAAGCCCACGAGCAGGGCGCCGAGCAGGATGCGTTTCATGGATCGTCCTCCGTTCACTGCGATTTGGCCTGGACGCGCAATTCCGAGATTTCGCCATCATCCTCGAAAAATGCATTGATGCCGAGTTCGTAGGCGATCCGCGCCAGGGCGCCGAGATGTTCATCCTTGATCTTCTCCTTCTCACCGCGCTTCAGCAACACCGTGTCGACCGGCAGCGACTCTTCCTTGCGATAACGCAGCGCGCTCTTGAGGTCCTCGGCGGTCAACGGGGCTCCGTCGAAATCGAACTGACCGTCCTCGTCGGCGAGCAGGGTCACGTCGAAACTCGCGGGCACGTTCGCCGGGGTGGTCGCGACATCGGATCGCGTGCGGCCGCCGCACGCGCACAGCAACGCGAGCAGGCCGAGCACCAACGTCGATCGCAGGACAAGGGAAAACGTCATGGATGTCGCTCCATTTCCAAGGGTAAAAGGGGATTGATCGCATGGATGGGGTAGCCTAGCACCAAAGCGCCCCACCGGAAAAACCGGCACGACGGATCGCCTCGGGGTTCCGGGAACCCGTTGCCGGGTCCTACCTGACCACGCGAAGGCGCGGACGTTTCGGCGCCTCGGCGCCGTCCGGCGCATCCGACCCGGCATCCGGCCCGGCACCCGGGTCGGGGTCTTCGTCCGCCGGGAACATCATGCCCTTGCCGTTTTCGCGCGCATAGATCGCGAGCACCGCTTGCACGGGCACCTCGACCGGTTGGCTCACTCCACCGAAGCGGGCCAGGAAACGCACGCTTTCGCGCCCCAGATCCAGCCCGGACACGGCCTTCGCCGAGATATTGAGAACCACCTTGCCGTCACGCACCGCGCTCGGTGGCACGCGCACACCCGCCGCATTCGCGTCGACGAGCAGATGCGGACTGAGACGGTTGTCGCTGATCCATTCGTACAGCGCACGCAGCAGGTACGATCGGTTCGACGTCATCACGGACGCAGGGCTTTCTCTTCGACGGTCAGGCTGCGCGTGAAGCCCGGATTGCGGAAGATGCGCTCGCCGTAGTCGCGGATCGCACGCGCTTCGCGGGGCAGGTCGATACCGAGCTTGTCGAGGCGCCAGACCAGTGGCGCCAGCGCGCAGTCGGCAAGGCTCATTTCCGGGCTCAGGAAGAACTTGGAAGCCTTGAACGCGGACAGGTTGCGGACGAGGTCGTCACGCAGCTCGCGGCGTGCGGTTTCCGCCGGCCGCCCGCCCTCCTCGATGCGATCGACGAGGGTCAGCCAGTCGTTCTCGATGCGCACGATCGCAAGGCGCAGGCGCGCGCGCGCCAGCGGATCGACCGGCATCAGCGGGGGATGCGGGTAGCGTTCGTCGAGATACTCGCCGATGACGTTCGTGTCGTACAACACGAGGTCGCGGTCCACCAGGGTCGGGACCGAGTTGTACGGATTGAGATCGAGCAGGTCCTCCGGCGGGTCGTCGAGATCGACCAGGATCAGGTCGTAACTCACGCCCTTCGCCGCGAGCACCAGCCGCACCCGGTGGCAATGCACGCATTCACGCGCGGAATACAGCGTCAGGATCGTACGCAATCGCTGATTAACGACCATGTCGGCGGCGCCTCCCCAAGCTGGACGCGGACTGCGCCCAGACCAGCGGTCCACTCGGGTGGGCCGCCGATCCAATGTACACCGCGGCGTACGATCCGCCTAGTCCGGGCGCAGCCCCGATACCGGAACCGGTCCGAAGCAGACTCGAAAATCGCGAAATTACCGCAGTAAATTCAATCGCTTGGAAGCGCGAACCGATTTCCCCCTTTAGTGGACGTCCTTCCAGTATTCCTTCTTGAGGAAATACGCGAGCAGGGTGAAGAGCGCCAGGTACAGGATGACCCACAAGCCGATCGCTTCGCGTTGCAGCGCGGCCGGCTCGGCCGCGTACTGGAGGAAGGCGGTAATGTCGCGAGCCGCCTGCGAGAACTGCGCGGCATCCATGCGGCCCGGCTGGACCAGTTCGAGCTTCTCGATGTGCGCGGCTTCGCCATCCGCCGCCGGGGCATGCACCGCGACCTGCAGTCCCTGCAATTCCCACAGCGCATTCGGCATCGACGCGTTCGGGAACACCGTATTGTTCCAGCCGACCGCGCTGGACGGGTCGAGATAGAACGATTTCAGGTAGTTGTAGATCCAGTCCGGACCCTTCGCACGCGCCTCCAGGGACAGGTCGGGCGGCGCCTTGCCGAACCATTCCTCCGCCTCGGCCGCCGGCATGTGGCTCAGCATGGGCTCGCCGAACTTCGCGCCGGTGAACACGAGGTTGTCCATCACATCGTCTTCATCGAGGCCGTAGTCCTCGGCGAAGCGCGAGTAACGCAGGTATTTCAGCGAATGGCAGCCCGAGCAATAGTTCATGAACAGGCCGGCGCCGCGTTGCACCGAGGCCTTGTCCGAAACATGCGCATTGGCCGGCTCGAGGCCCGCTGATTCGTTGGCCTGCGCGACGCCGACACACAACAGGCCCGACAGGACGGCGGATGCAATCTTCATGAGGGTGGTCTCGATCATGCGATGGTCAGTCATGCGTGGTCACCCGCTCAGGCACCGGCTTCGTCTTCTCGAAACCGAAATGCGTGTACACCCAGAGAAACACGAAGAATCCGAAATAGATCACCATCATCGCGCGACCGAACAGGTTCTCGATCACGGTCACGTCGGCATCCGCCCCGAACCACTTCGGAATGAGCTCGGCCGAGATACCCGCGCCGACCGCGCCGAGCAGCACGAACGAGATCGCGAACAAGGCCAGCCCGATCTTGTAGCCGAGCCCGCGGTAACGAATCGACTTGACCGAGCCGCGATCGATCCACGGCATGAAGAACAGCACCGCGATGCCGACGAACATCACGATGACACCGGGCAGCTTGGCCGGGATCATGCGCAGGATCGCGTAGAACGGCGTGAAGTACCAGACCGGCTTGATATGCTCGGGTGTCGCGAGGTTGTTCGCCGGGATGAAGTTGTCGTGTTCGAGGAACCAGCCGCCGACGGTCGGCTCGAAGAACAGGATGAACGCGCAGATTACGAGGAAGAAGCCCGCGCCGAACAGATCCTTGACCGTGTAGTACGGATGGAACGGGATGCCGTCCAGCGGAATGCCGGCCTCGTTCTTCTTCTTCTTGATCTCGACGCCATCCGGGTTGTTCGAGCCGACCTCGTGCAGGGCGCCGATGTGCAGCACGACGAGCAGCAGCAGGACCAGCGGCAGCGCGATCACGTGCAGCGCGAAGAACCGGTTCAGGGTCGCATCGGACGGCAGGTAGTCGCCCATGATCCATTGCACCAGGGTGTCGCCGATCCACGGTACCGCACCGAACAGCGAGATGATGACCTTCGCGCCCCAGAACGACATGTTGCCCCACGGCAGCACGTAGCCCATGAATGCCTCGGCCATCAGCACGAGGAAGATCAGCATGCCCAGCAGCCACACCAGCTCGCGCGGCTTCTTGTACGAGCCGTACATCAGGCCGCGGAACATGTGCAGGTAGACGACGACGAAGAAC
>CAYWZC010000171.1:0-4506 GCA_964462745.1 uncultured Rhodanobacteraceae bacterium | reverse complement strand
GCATGGACCAGCACGCGCTGCACGCCGATGCAGCTCTGGCCGGACTGGTAGAACGCCCCGAAGATGAGCCGCTCGACGACGAAATCGAGTCGCTCGCGCTGGTCCGCATCGACGATGCATGCCGCGTTGCCGCCGAGTTCGAGCACGACCTTCTTCTTGCCCGCGCGCGCCTTGAGGTCCCAGCCGACCGCCGGCGATCCGGTGAACGAAAGCAGCTTGAGGCGCTCGTCGATGGTGAACAGGTCCGCGCCGTCGCGGTGCGCGGGCAGGATCGAGAACGCGCCCTTCGGCAGGTCGGTCTCGGCGAGCACCTCGCCGATGATCAGCGCGCCGATCGGCGTGCGACTGGCGGGCTTCAGCACGAACGGGCAGCCAGCCGCGATGCCGGGCGCGATCTTGTGCGCGGCGAGGTTGAGCGGGAAGTTGAACGGCGAGATGAACGAGCACGGGCCGATCGGCACGCGCCGGGAGAACCCGCGGTAGCCCTTCGCGCGCGCCGAAATCTCGAGGTTCATGACCTCGCCGTCGATGCGCACCGCTTCCTCGGCCGCGACCTTGAACGTGTCGATCAGCCGGGTGACCTCGCCGCGCGCATCACGGATCGGCTTGCCGGCCTCGATGCACAGCGCCATCGCGAGTTCGTCGAAGCGCTCGCGGAAGCGCGCCACGCAGTGTTCGAGCACGGCCTGGCGCTGGTAGGGCGCGAAACGGCGCATCGCTTCGCTCGCTTCGACCGCGGCCGCGATGCCGGCATCGATCGCCGCCGCGTCCGCGAGCGCGACGCGCGTCGCGACCTCGCCGGAATACTTGTCGGTGACCTCGAGGTCGGTATTCGGCTGGCGTGCCTCGCTCGCGAGGTAGTACGGATAGGTCGGTTGGAGCATGTTCGTCATCTCCGGTGCCGCGTGGCTGAGAGGCTGTCCGCAGCCTGGTGATGCGGTGCAGGGACGCACCGCCCGCGAATCGATCACGCGGGTGATCGATTCGTCGGAGTCGAGTCCGGGCGTGTAGCGGACTCTGCGAGCTGGGAAGGTCCACGATGGACTTTCCCAGCACCCTTCAAAGTCTGGCGCTGAGCTCGCGTATCTCGCGGTTCAGCACGCGGTCGTTGTCCGAATAATCGATCGGTACCTCGACGAGGTGCACGCCGGGCGTATCGAGGCAGCGTTGCAGGGTCGGCGCGAACTCCTCGGCGGACGCAGGGCGATGGCCGCTTGCGCCGTAGCTCTCGGCATAGGCGACGAAATCCGGGTTGCCCATGTCCATGCCGAAGTTCGCGAAACCCATGTGCGCCTGCTTCCACTTGATCATGCCGTAGGCGTCGTCGCGCAGCAGCAGCACCGTGAGGTCGAGGCCGAGCCGCACCGCGGTCTCGAGTTCCTGTGAGTTCATCATGAAGCCGCCGTCCCCGGCCACCGCGACGACCTTGCGATCCGGATGCACGATCTTCGCCGCGATCGCGGAGGGCAGGCCCGCGCCCATCGTCGCGAGCGCGTTGTCGAGCAGCAGCGTGTTCGGCCTGCGGCACAGGTACTGGCGCGCGAACCAGATCTTGTACATGCCGTTGTCGAGGCACACGATGCCGTCGTCCGGCATCGTGCGCCGCACATCCGCGACCACGCGCGCCGGATACATCGGGAAGCGCGGATCGTCGATGTCGCGCGCGAGGTGGGCGAGCAGCGCCTCGCGTGCAGCGAGGAAGAAACCGAAATCCCAGGACGATTGCGGCTCCAGCGCCTGTTCGAGACGCCACACCGAATTGGCGATGTCACCGACCACTTCGACCTGCGGGAAATACACCGTGTCGACTTCCGCGCCGCTGAAGTTGACATGGATCACCGCGCGGCGTCCGGCGCGCATGAAGAACGGCGGCTTCTCGATGACGTCGTGGCCGACGTTGATGATGCAATCGGAGTGCTCGATCGCGCGATGCAGGAAGTCGCCGTCGGACAGGGTCGCGTTGCCGATCCACAGCGGGTGGTGCTCGTCCAGCACGCCCTTGCCCATCTGGGTGGTGAAGAACGGGATGCCGCTGCGCTCGACGAATGCGGCGAGCATGCGGCTGCATGTCTTGCGATTCGCCGCGGCGCCGATCATGAGCAACGGCCGCTTGGCCGCCTGGATCGTTTCGACCGCGCGCACGATCGCCTTGTCGTCGGCGATCGGTCGGCGGCTGTAGCTGGCCGGGATCAGGATCGCGTCGGACGGGTCGCGTGCGATGTCCTCGGGCAGTTCGAGGTGGGTCGCGCCGGGCCGCTCTTCCTCCGCGCGCCGGAAAGCCTCGCGCACGCGCGCGGGGATGTTGTCGGCCGACACGATCTGGCGCGTGTACTTGCTGAGCGGTTGCATCATCGCGACCACGTCGACGATCTGGAAGTGGCCCTGCTTGGATGCCTTGACCGGTTTCTGGCCGGTGATCATGAACATCGGCATGCCGCCGAGCTGCGCGTAGGCGGCTGCGGTGACGAAATTGGTCGCGCCGGGGCCGAGCGTCGCAAGGCACGCGCCCGCGCGGCCGGTCAGGCGCCCGTAGGTCGCGGCCATGAAGCCGGCGGCCTGTTCGTGGCGCGTAAGGACGAGCCGGATCGACGAGTTGCGCAAGGATTCGAGCAGGTCGAGGTTTTCCTCGCCCGGGATGCCGAACACATACTCGACGCCTTCGGCCTCGAGTGCCTTGACGAACAGGTCGGAAGCTTTCATCGACTGGTCCCCCGTGTGCGGCGGACGATTGTGGGCGCCTCGCCGCACGCGGTCAAACGGCCGGTTATTCCGTGGCGCGGGAACCCTCCGCTACAACCAGCCGCGCAGCTTGAACCCGATCAGCGGCACCACGAGGCTCAGTCCGATCGCGACGAGCGCGAGCGGATAGCCGAAGGTCCAGCCGAGTTCCGGCATGCGCGCGAAGTTCATGCCCCAGATTCCGACGAGGATGAGGGGCGGGATGGTCGCGACCGAGGCGACCGTGAGCAGCTTCATGATCTCGTTCTGGTCGGTATTGATGAATCCGAGGATCGCATCGAGCAGGAATTGCAGCTTCTCGGTCAGTTGTTCGTCGAACTCGTCGAGCGAATCGAGATCCCGGCGCAGGGTCGCGAGGCGCGCCTGTGCATTCGTGTCGATCCAGTCCGGCTCGTTCGCGCAGATGAAGTTGAGCATGCGCGCGATGCCGAGGGTCGAGTTGCGCGTGTGCGCCTGGCGGCTTTCGAGGCGTCCGACTTCGTGCAGGCTCTCGCGCAGCCAACGAGTGCTGTGGCGCCCGTCGTGGAACAGCTTGCGCGACAGCTCGGCCAGTTCCTCGCCGACATGCTCCATGACCTCGGTGGTCACGTCGGCGGTTGCCTCGAGGATCGCGACGAACGCGTCGATGCCCGTCACCGGCCGGGAGGCGCGCGCGAGGCGGGTCCCTGCATGGTCGAATGCGCTGGATTTGCCGTGGCGGATCGTGACGAGGCAATCGGCAGCCAACACGAAGCCGAGCGGGCCCGGCTTGCGCACCGGCGCCTCGGCGTGCACGTAGGTCGGGACGTTGAGATGGATCGCATGGTCCCCCATGCGGAAGCGACCGGACAGCTTCAGGCCGCTCATTTCCTCGCGCGAAGGCACATCGAGCCCGCTGGCCTCGCTCGCCTGCGCCACCTCGTCCGCGTTCGGGTCGAGCAGGTCGAACCAGATCGCCGCGCGACCCTGCTCGTCGGCGCCGGTGCCCGGCGCCTGGCTGCCATCGGCGAAATGCACGGTCAACATGCTGGCATTCCTCGTGCGATGCGGGTCAAACTCGGGATCAGGACGAGGCTCCTCCGTCGCCAGCCCGGGAATCATCGATGATCGTGACCCTGCTCATCATAGCGGTTACCTGTGTCGTGTCGTTCGCGGCATTCCGCGACCAGCGCCTCATGGGCAAGCTGATCCTGTGGCCGCCCGCGATCCGGCGCGGCGGTGAGTATTACCGGCTGCTGAGCTACGGCCTCGTGCATGCCGACGCTACGCACCTGCTGTTCAACATGGTGACCCTGTACTTCTTCGGTCGCGTGATGGCGCCGTTCTACGACGATTATCTCGGCATGGCCGGATTCGTGATCTTCTACGCGGGTGGGTTGCTGGCTTCGATCCTGCCGACCTATCTCCGCAATCGCGACAATCCGGAGTACCGCAGCCTCGGCGCGTCGGGTGCGGTATCGGCGGTCCTGTTCGCGTTCATCCTGTTGCAGCCGTGGTCGCTGATCATCGTGTTCGTCCTGCCGCTGCCCGCGATCCTGTACGCGGTGCTGTACCTCGGCTACACGATCTGGATGGATCGCCAGCGCAGCGACCACATCAACCACAGCGCCCACCTGTGGGGTGCGGTTTACGGAGTCGTGTTCACGATCGTCATGGAACCGCGCGTGATCGGCGTGTTCCTCGAACAGTTGATGCACCCGGCATTCGCGACATGAACGGCGAAATGGTCGCGGACGCGTTTCTCCGATGCCCATGACGTCGCAATACGAAAATCCGTCGCGTCGGAGT
>CAYWZC010000170.1:0-4506 GCA_964462745.1 uncultured Rhodanobacteraceae bacterium | reverse complement strand
GCAGGACCATGCACAACGCGACCTCGCCGGCGACGAGGAAGCGCGCGAGGCGACCGCGCTCGCCGATGCCGCCGCCCTGGCGAAGGACCGACTGCACGTCGACGCGGCCGGCGCGCAACGCGGGCACGAGGCCGGCCGCGAGGGCCGCGACCAGCGCGATGCCGGCTGCGAACAGCACGTCGCGGATATCGGTCGCGTAGTCGATCCAGTACGGCGACTGCATCGGCGTATCCGCCATGATGTTCTCCATCACCCGGCCGCCGATCGTGGCGCCGGCCCAGCCGAGCGCGGTCGCGACGATCGCGATGCACAGGGTCTCCGCGAGCACCTGCGCGATCAGGCGCCGACGGCCCGCACCGAGTGCCGAACGCACCGCGAGCTCCCGCGCGCGCGCCGCGAAGCGCGCGAGCACGAGACTCGCGACATTCGCGCACGCGATCAGCAGCACCAGCAGCACCGCGACGAACATCGTGCGATTGGCCGCGCGCATTTCGGCCGGGATGAAATGTTCGGCGAACGGCACCAGCTTGGCCGCGTCGCCACGCAGCGGCTCGCTGCGCTCGGTCGCGAGCACGCGGACGAGGCCGGCGAAATCGCTGCGTGCCTGCGCGATCGAACCGCCCTCGGGCAGGCGACCGAACCCGCCGACCACCGGCGCCTCGTCTCCGGCCGCGAACGTGCGATCGGTCGACAGCGGCAACCAGATCGACTCGGCGACCGGGAAGGCGAAACGCTCGGGCATCACGCCGACGATCGTGGTCGGCGTGCCGTTGATGCGGATGCTGCGGCCGACCACGTCCGGCGCCGCGTTGAAGCGCAACTGCCACACGCGCGTGCCAATCAGCGCGACCGGCGCGGCGCCGGCCTGCGCATCGGCCGCGGAGAAGTTGCGCCCGAGTCGCGGCTGCACGCCGAGCGTCGCGAATGCATCGGTGCTGACCCACGCGCCGGACAGGCGTTCGGCCGGCCCGTCGATGCCGCCGAGGTTCATCGTGCCGGTCGTGTAGCCGGCCAGCGATGCGAGGCTGGTCTGGCGTTCGCGCAGGTCGAGCCAGTCGTCGAGCGGCATGAACAGGTTGCGCTGGCCGGTCTCGCTGTCCGTGTAACAGACATGCACGAGCCGATCCGGCTCGGGAAACGGCAGCGGCTTGAGCGCATACACGTTGATCGCGCCGAACATGAAGATCGCAAGCCCGATGCCGACGCCGAGCATCAGCACCGACACACTGGTGAACACCGGGCTGCGCGCGAGGGCGCGCAGGGCAAACCTGAGGTCGCGGATCATCGGTCGGACTCCTTATTCATGACGCAACGCAATGAGCGGATCGATGCGCAACGCACGCCGCGCCGGAACCAGGATCGCGACCAGCGCGACCGCCGCGAGCGCGCCGAGCACGAGCGCGTAAACCCACGGATCGGCCGGGTCGAAACCTTTCAACGACCCGACCAGCAAGGTCGCGAATGGCCACGCCAGTGCGAGGCCGATCGCGAGGCCGAGGCCGAGCTGGCCGACCCCGCGGCCGAGCAGGCCGCGCAGCAACCGCGCGGCCGGCGCGCCGAGCGCGCGGCGCACCCCGATCTCGCGGGTGCGCTGGCGCACGCTGAACGAGAGGACGCCGTACAGGCCGGCCGCGGCGAGGAACAGCGAGATCAGGCCGAACGCCGTGAACAGCCGGGCCAGCACCACCTGGGCGAAGATCGCCTCGCGGATGACCACGTCGTACGGTCGCACCCAATAGGCCGGCGCATCCGGTTCGACTTCGCGCACGATCTCGACCAGGCGCTGCGCGAATGCGGCCGGCTCGCCGCGCGTGCGCACCGCGACGCTCGCGAAGCGCTCCGGTTGCTGGCGGAACGGGAACAGCATCGCGGGTCGGGTCGGATCGTCGAGGTCGTCGAGTTGCAGGCGACTCACGACGCCGACCACGGTGACGTCGAACGGCGTCTCGTCATCCGGATCGACGGTGAAGCGGCGGTCGAGCACCGGCCCGCCGTCGGCGAAGCGTTCGGCAAACGTGCGATCGACGATCGCGACTCGCGTGCCGTCGGCGCGATCCCGCGCGTCGAAATAGCGACCCTTCTCGAGCGTCAGCTCGTAGGTCGCGGCGAAGTGGTCGTCGATCGACCCCGAATAGACCTGCGTGCGCGGGTCGTCCGGCGTGGCGCCGGCCGGCACCACGTCCTCGCGATCCGACAGCAGTCCGGGCAGGGTCGTGCCGACGCTCGCATCGACGACTTCGGGCTCGGTGCGCAGCCTTTCGCCGAGGCGCTCGAACAACGCAACCTGTCCCTCTCCGGCGGCGTAGCGCGCTTCCGGCAGGGCCACCCGCGCGCTCAGCAAACCGTTCGGCTGGATGCCGAAGTCGTCGTTCTGCAGGCCGCCGATGCCGCGCACCATGACCCCGGCCGAGACCAGCAACACGCACGACAGCGCGATCTCCGCGATCACGAGCCCGCGACTGACGCGCGCGAACGCGCCACCGGCCACCGCGCGGCTGTCGTCGCGCAGCGCCGCATTGACCTCGCTGCCGGCGCGCAACGCGGGCAGCAGGCCGGTCAGGAGGCCGGTGGCGATCGCCGTGACGACAGTGAAGCCGACCATGGTCGCGTCGAGGTCGAAACGCATCCAGTGCGGCGGCCCTTCCTCGGCGGAGCGGAAACTCAGATCCACCCAGTGCGCGCCGAGCCAGCCGAGCGGCAGCGCGATCGCGCTCGCAATGGCCGCGAGCAACAGGCTCTGGCAGACCAGATGCAGCATCAGCCGGGCACGGCTCGCGCCGAGCGCCGAGCGGACCGCGAGTTCCTGGCGCCGTGCGAGGGTTCGCGTCAGCATCAGGTTGGCCGCGTTGGCGCATGCGACCAGCAGCACCAGGATCACCGCGAGCAGCATGACATTGAAGATCGTGCGCGCAATGTGGCTGACGAACAGGAACGACAACGGCTCGACGCCGGTGGTCAGGTCCTCGAAGTAACGCGGTGCTTCGCGACGCGCGTCGGCTTCCCAGCCGGACAGCGCTGCGCGGATCGCAGCCAGTTGGACGGTCGCGCCGCGCCGGGCGACGAGCGACCACGAACCGCTTTCGTCGCGCGCCGCATGGGCATCGATCGTCGCCGGCAGCCAGATGCTTTCCTTGAACGGGAAACTGAAATCCGGCGGCATCACGCCGACCACGTTCGCCGGATGCGCGTTGATCCGCACGCTGGTGCCGATGATCGCCGGATCGGCGTTGAAGCGATTGCGCCACAACGCGTCGGACAGCAATACGGTCGGCGCCGCGCCGGGCTCGCCATCGGCGTCGGTGAAGCCGCGGCCGAGTCGCACGGCGCTCCCGAGCAAGTCGAACAGATTGGTCGTCACGCGCGCGCCGGAGTAGCGCTCCGTGCCGGTTGCGTCGCCGAGGTTCACCGTCATCTGCTGATAGCCGCCAATCTCGGCGAGACCGGCGAGGCGTTCGCGCCACGCCGCGAGATCGTGGCCGGACACGTCATCGAGGTCATCGGCATCCTGCGAATCCGCGAGCCCGAGGTGCAGCAATTGCTCCGGCGCCGGGAAAGGCAGCGGCCGGTACACGAGGCCGTTCAACACCACCAGCATGAACAGCACGCAGGCGATGCCCGCGGCGAGCACACCGACGACCAGCGCCGAGAAGCCGGGCTGGCTCGCGATCGTGCGCGTGGCATCGCGAAGTTCATGGGCGATGGCGTTCATGGCATCTTCCTCCCCGCTGCTTCGAGTCCTGGTGATCTGGCCTGCCTATTCGTCCCGCAGTGCTTCCAGCGGCGCAACGCGCGTGGCGCGCAGGGTCGGAATCGCGCACGCGACCAGTGCGACCAGCACCAGCAACGCGGCGACCAGCGCCAGCGTCGTCGGGTCATCCGCGCCGACGCCGTACAGTTGCGAGGCGATCAGGCGACCGAGCGCGAACGCACCGACGAGGCCGAGCAGCAGGCCCGGCACGACCATGCGCAGGCCCGCGCCGAGCACCAGCCGGCCGATGTCGCCGCGCCGCGCGCCGAGCGCCTGGCGCAGGCCGATCTCGCGCTGGCGGCGCGCGGTCGCATACGCGAGCACGCCGTACAGGCCGATCGCGGCGAGCGCGAGCGCGACGCCCGCGAACACGTTCATCAGGACCATGTTGAAGCGACGCAGTCGCGTCGGCTCCCGGGTCACTTCGACGAGCGGACGCACCTCGAACAGCGGCGCATCCGCCGCGACTTCCCGCATCGCACGACGCAGCGGCTCGGCGAACGCCATCGCGTCGCCGCGCACCTTGAGCGCGAGTGTGAGATCACCGCCCGGTCCGCTGCGCACCGGGAAATAGACTTCGGCCGGCACTTCGCGCGCCGGACCCGCCTGGTGCACGTTGCCGATGACGCCGACGATGGTCTTGGCCGATCCGTCGAATACCTCGATCTGCTCGCCGACCGCGTTGCCGCCGCCGAGGTAGCGGTCGACGAACGCCTGGTTGACCAGCGCCTCGGTCGCGAACAACGCATGCGAACCAT
>CAYWZC010000169.1:0-4535 GCA_964462745.1 uncultured Rhodanobacteraceae bacterium | reverse complement strand
AGAGATGTCCACCATGTCTCCGAACACCCGTTCACCATGTGTCCGGTACAAACACCCGCCACGCGGGGAGACGGCAAAGGGTGAGGGGCAAATAACCCCGTCGCGCGCCAGCGCGACTCGACCCCGAATCCGCCTGTTTGCGCGGAAGCGCGCAACGAGACTCCTCGGGTTTCCATTCCTCCCGCCCATGCACACACTGGGGAGTCGATTCCGGCGTCATCGCTTCCAGCCCCGGGTGCGGCCTTCGGCCTTACCCGGACTACCCACGCTGAATGCCACAGAGGGGTCGAGCGGCATCGGCCAAACTTGCAGAGTCGAGGCGAAAAGCGCCCCTCATCCGCCTTCGGCACCTTCTCCCCGCCGAGCGGGGAGAAGGAAACGCAGACCGTCATGCGGCTCGTAATCCCGATTCCCGATTCCCGATTCCCAATTCCCAATTCCCGGCTTCCTATGCTCAAACCCCCAACTGCACCCGCGCGATGCAGCCCGTACCCTCTTCGCGCGTGAGCAGCGCGAGGCTGCCGCCGTGCGCCTCGACGATCTGCCGGGCCAGCACGAGGCCGATGCCGGAGCCGCCGGGCTTGGTGGTGAAGAACGGCACGAACAGGTTCTCGCTCGGCGGCAGGCCGGGGCCGTCGTCGATGACGTCGATGGTCAGGCGATCGTTCGCGACCCGCCAGCGCAGCGCGACGTGGCCGCCGCCCGCGAGTGCGGCGTCGGTCGCGTTCTGGATCAGGTTGATGAGCGCCTGTTCGATCTGGTCGGGATCGACCGCGAGGTATACCGGGCCGGTCGCGTCGATCGCGACGTTCACGCGCTGCTCGAGCGCCGCGGTACGGCGCGCGAGTTCGCCGAACTCGATGCGCTGCGGGCTCGGCGGCGGCAGGCGCGCGAGTTTCGTGTAACGCGCCATGAAGCGCGCGAGTGACTCGGCGCGGTCGCCGATCACGCCGAGCCCGCCGCCCGCATCGTCGCGCCAGTCCTCCGGCAGCGGTTCGCTCGCGATGAGCTTGGACAGGGTCGCGGCCATCGAACGGATCGGCGCTAGCGAGTTGTTGAGTTCGTGGCCGAGCACGCGCAACAGGCGTTGCCACGCGAGGCGCTCTTCCTCGCGCAACGCGCGCGACAGGTCGGTGATGACGAGCAGGTCGTGCGGCAGGCCGTTCTCGCGGAAGCGAGCATAGCGCACGTCCCAGCGACCGCTCGCGCCGGCGAACTGGTGCTCCACGATGCGGCGTGCGTTGCCGCCGTCGGCGGGTTCGGACAGGAATCCGGCCAGCCCGAGCGCCTGTGCCGACCGGCCGTTGAGCGCGGCCGGATCGCTGCCGAGCAGTTGCCCCGCGGACGGGTTCGCGAGCGCGACGTAGCCTTCCGCATCGAACGCGAGGATCGCGATGTCGAGCGTCGCGATGACACGCGCGAGCAACGCGCTCTTTTCCTCGACCGCAAGACGCTGCGTGCGCAGCGTTTCCGACAACGCGTTGATCTCGAGCACGACTTCGCCGATCGCGTCGCCACGCCGCGCGCGCGAACCGCGCAGGCTGTAATCGCCCTCGCGCAGCGCTTCGAGCAGGTTCGCGAGCGTGTACAGCGGGAACGCGACCCGGTGGCGCAGGTGCATCGCGAGGCCGAGCGTCGTCAGCGCGACGACGACCAGCACGACGTATGCGACACCGCGATCCGGTTGCAGCAGGAACAGCGCGATCGCGAACGCGAGGAACGCCGGGGCCGCCACCAGCAACGCGGTCGCGAACACGCGGCGTTCGTGGTTCCAGTAGCGCGTTGGCCGCGACGGCGGAACGGGTGCGGTCGACATGGCGCGCGGCGCGTCAGCGACCGCTGATGCCGTACTTTTCCAGGCGCCGGTACAGCGCCGGACGGCTGAGGCCGAGCAGGCTCGCAGCGCGCTGGATGTTGCCGCCGGTGCGTTCCATCGCCTCGCGCACGACGCGTTCCTCGGCCTGCTCGACGCTGAGATCGTCGGCCGCCGCGGGCGCACCGGCTCGCGTGTCGACCGCCTTGAGGTTCAGCGCCGCGTCGTCGATCACGTCACCCTCGTGCATGAGCACGCTGCGTTCGATCACGTGCGACAGCTCGCGCACGTTGCCGGGCCACGCATACGCTTCCAGCGCGCGCAATGCGGATGGCGCGAATCGCTGTCCGCCGCGCTGGTAGCGCGCGCCGAAGCGCGCGAGGAACGCCTCGGCGAGCAGCACGATGTCGACGCCGCGTTCGCGCAGGGGCGGCAATTGCAGTTCCACCGTGTTGAGGCGGAACAGCAGGTCCTTGCGGAACGTGCCGGCCGCGACTTCGGCGCCGAGATCGGCATTGGTCGCCGAAATCAGGCGCACGTCCACGGTCAGCGTGCGCGAGGAGCCGACCCGTTCGAGTTCGCCATCCTCGAGCACGCGCAGCAGCTTCGGTTGCTGGGCCGGCGGGATGTTCGCGATTTCGTCGAGGAACAGGGTGCCGCCGTCGGCGAGTTCGAAGCGGCCGATGCGGTCGCTCTTGGCGTCGGTGAACGCGCCGCGCACGTGGCCGAACATCTCCGCCTCGAACACCGATTCCGGGATGCCGCCCATGTTGACCTTGACCAGCGGCTGGTCCGCGCGTTTCGAACCCGCATGCAGGCGTCGCGCGATGACGCCCTTGCCGGTGCCGTTCTCGCCGAGGATCAGCACGTTCGCGTCGGTCGGCGCAACCCGTTCGAGTTGCGCGAGCACGTTGCGCATCGCGGGCGATTCGGCGATGAAGCCGGGTTCACCGGCATCGCGCAGGATCTCGTTCTGGCGTTGCAGCTTCGCGGCCTCGCCGCGCGAGTTCGCGAGCGCGAGCTGGTTGCCGAGCACGCTCATCAGGCGCTGGTTGTCCCACGGCTTCTCGATGAAGTCGCCGGCGCCGAGCCGCATCGCCTCGACCGCGACGTCGATCGTGCCCCACGCGGTCATCACGATGACCGGCAGATCCGCGTCGAGCTTGCGCAGGTCCTGGAGCAACGCGAGCCCCTCGCGGCCGGAGGTCGTGTCGCGCGTGTAGTTGAGGTCGATCAACGCCGCGTCGAAGCGCTGCTTGCGCACCGCGTCGAGTGCGGCCTGCGGCCCGTCGACGACGCTGCAACCCAGGCCTTCGCCCTTGAACAGGAGGCGCAGCGCCTCGCGCACGTCGCGCTGGTCGTCGACGACGAGGATTTGCGGGCGGCTCATTGCCATGGATTCACGACCTGTACGCCGAGCGGGACAAAATCATCGACGTTGCGCGTCACGATCGCAAAATCGTGTTCGAGCGCCGTGGCGCCCAGCAGCGTATCGACGACCGGCAACGACTTGACCGAACGCCTGGCCGTGCCGAGCAATCGGCCCCAGCGGCTTGCAATCGCGCGATCGACGTACAGGATGCGCGAGTCGAACTGCGGCTCGATGACATCGTGCAGCCAGGTTGCGAGTCGATGGCGCGTGCGTGGCTGGCCAGATGCGCGATGCCCTGTTCCAGCTCGCCGATCGTGATCACACTCAGGCACAAGCTTTCGGCCGGTCGCGCGCGGAGCCACGCGAGCACCTTGGGCGATGGCCGCGGACGGGTCGATTCGGAGATCACGCAGGTATCGAGCAGAAGGCCACGCATCAGCCGAAGTCCACGTCCCGATCGGTATCGCGCGACCGCTCGATGCGAAGATCGAGCTTCGGCGCGGTTTCCCACCAAGGTTTGCCGGATACGACGTCACGTTCCCTGAGGCGCTGCAATTCCGCAAGCGACACAACAGCGACTTCCTCCTTGCCGCGCACCGTGATGATTTGCGGACCCTTGGTCTTGGCCGCCTTCACCACCTCGCTCAAGCGGTTCTTCGCCTCCTGAAGTTGCCAGTTCACGGCGCGGCTCCTGTCTAGCCTGTCCGGACAGGTCGATTATAGCGCCGGCTGCTCGATCCAACCGTCCGCAAGGCGCACGATGCGCTGCGCTTCGGCTGCGTACTCGGCGTTGTGGGTCACCTGCACGATCGTCATGCCGTCGCGGTGCAGCTCGTGCAGCAGGTCCATGATCATGCGGCCCTGGCTCGAATGCAGCGCACCGGTCGGTTCGTCCGCGAGCAGCAGGCGCGGTCGGGTGATGACCGCGCGCGCGACCGCGACGAGCTGTTGCTGGCCACCCGAGAGCTGGTTCGGGTAGAGATCCTTCTTGCCGACGATCTGGAAGCGGTCGAGCATGTCCGCGACCCGGGCCGCACGTTCCTTCGCGGGAACGTCGCGATACTGCAACGGCAGGTCGAGGTTCTCGCGCACGCTGAGTTCGTCGATCAGATGATAGTGCTGGAAGATGAAACCGATCTTGTCGCGTTGCAGTGCCTGGCGCTGCTTCGGGGCGAGCTTGCCGACCGCGACCTCGTCCAGCACGTACTCGCCCTGCCAGTCGTGATCCATGAGCCCGAGCACGTTGAGCAGCGAACTCTTGCCCGCGCCGGACGGCCCCATGATGCTGACGAACTCGCCCTCGGCGATGTCGAGGTTGATGTTGCGCAGCACCCAGGTGCGCCCGCCCGC
>CAYWZC010000168.1:3254-4552 GCA_964462745.1 uncultured Rhodanobacteraceae bacterium | reverse complement strand
TGCGCATCGCACCCGCACTCGACACGCTTGCTGCGCTGCGCGTCGAACATGGACCCGGAACCTTCGACTTCGCGTTCATCGACGCCGACAAGGGCGGTTACGACGCGTATTACGAAGCCTGCCTGGACCTGCTGCGGCCGGGCGGACTGGTCGCGCTCGACAACATGCTGTGGTCCGGCGATGTCGCCGACCCGGAGTGCCACGACACCGATACCGACGCGCTGCGCGCATTGAACGCGAAGATCCATGCGGACGAGCGCGTCGACCCGGTCCTGCTCGGCATCGGCGATGGCGTCATGCTGGCGCGCAAGCGCTGAGGATCGCGCCGAAAGCGCATAATGCGACAGAAATCTTGGCCGCGCCGGGATAGCATGTAGGAACCGGCTTCAGCCGTGATGCTCCTTGCTCCGGGCCAGGTAGCGAAACGCATCGCAGCTGAAGCTGGCTCCTACGGAATTGGCGCGTCGGGATGGTGGCCGCGGTGGGGCCACGGTATCGCGACGTACCTGCCGTAAAGGCCCGGTTCCGAACCTTCCGGTCGCGCCGTGCGCCTTCAACCCCTGCATGTAGGAACCGGCTTCAGCCGTGATGCTCCTGGTTCCATGCCAGGTGGCGAAACGCATCGCAGCTGAAGCTGGCTCCTACGGAATTGGCCGCGTCGGGATAGCATGCAGGAACCGGCTTCAGTCATAGGTCGGCTCAAGGCCCGCAGGGGCCGGAGCCGACGACGCCGGAAAGCCCACAGCATTCGTGCAAGGCGATCGCTCTCCTTCACGTTGTCGGTTCCGCGGCTACGCCGCTTGAACCGACCTACGCCATGCGTTGCCGCGGTCGCCTCAGCCGAGCACGAGCGAGCGGCCGCCGTCGATCGACAGGATCTGCCCGGTCACGAACGGTGCGTCGCGCAGCAGCCACAGCGCGGCGCTCGCGACGTCGCCCGGCGTGCCCGCACGCGCGAGCGGGGTCCGCGCGATGATCGCGTCGCGGTCCGCGTAGTCGCCGTGTTCCGGCCACAACACCGCGCCCGGCGCGATGCCGTTGACGCGGACCTCGGGCGCGAGGTCGCGCGCGAGCGCGCGGGTCATCGCGACCAGTGCGGCCTTGGCCATGCAGTAGATCGCATGATCGGGCAACGGATGTTCGGCGTAGATATCGACGAGGTTGATGATCGCGCCGCGGCGCCGGCGCAGGTGCGGCGCGGCGGCCTGGCTCAGGAAGAACGGCGCGCGCGCATTGGACGCGAACAGGTCGTCCCATTGCGCGGGTGTCGCGCTGCCGACCGGCGTCGCGAAGAACGC
>CAYWZC010000168.1:0-3154 GCA_964462745.1 uncultured Rhodanobacteraceae bacterium | reverse complement strand
ACAGGTCGTCCCATTGCGCGGGTGTCGCGCTGCCGACCGGCGTCGCGAAGAACGCGGACGCATTGTTGACCAGCGCATCGAGCCGCCCGAAATGGCCTACCGTGCGGGCGACGAGTTCCGGCAGGCGATCGAACTCGGCAAGATCGGCTTCGAGCGCGAGCGTGCTGCGCGTCCGCGCCGCTTCGAGATCGCCGACCAGGGCATCGAGGTCCGTACGCGAATGCCGGCAGTGCAGCGCGACATCGTGGCCGCTCGCGTGCAGCGTGCGCGCGATGCCCGCGCCGATGCGTCGCGCGGCGCCGGTGATCAGCACGACCGGACGGTCGGTGGTGGTAACGCTTGTCATGGCATCCTCGTCGCGTATCCTCCCGGATCCGCGACAACAATGCCGCAACTCCACGCCCCGGACCAGCCTTGACGATCTCCCTGCCCGAACCGGACGACGACGAACGCGCGCATTCCGCCGCACTCGTCGCGGCGATCCGCGCCGAGATCGAAGCCGGCGGCGCGATCCCGTTCTCGCGCTTCATGGAGCGCTGCCTGTACGCGCCGGGCCTCGGCTACTACAGCGCCGGCCGCACCAAGTTCGGCGCGGCCGGCGATTTCGTTACCGCGCCGGAACTCGGGTCCCTGTTCGCGCGGACCGTTGCCGCATCGCTCGCGCCGACGCTGCGGGAACTCGGCGCGGATGCCGGATTCGTCGAACTCGGCGGCGGCAGCGGCGCGTTTGCGGAAGCGGCCCTGCGCGAACTTGCGGAACACGATGCCTTGCCGGCGCGGTACGCGATCCTCGAACCGAGCGCGGACCTGCGCGAACGGCAGCGCGATCGCCTGCACGCGAATCTCCACCCCGGCCTTGCGCGGCGCGTGGCCTGGATCGACCGTCCGCCGCAGGACGACTGGCACGGCGTACTGTTCGCGAACGAAGTCATCGACGCACTGCCGACCACGCGTTTCGCGATTGCCGACGGCGAAATCCTCGAGGAACACGTCGCCTGCGACAGCGACGTGTTCGTCATCACCGAGCGCCCCGCCGACGCGCTCGTCGCGGGCGCGGTGCGCCACGTCGAACGCCAGCTCGGCATGCGCTTTGCGGACGGTTACCGCTCCGAAATCCTGCCGCAACTGCCGTACTGGATCCAGGCGGTCATGGGAACACTCGCGCGCGGCGTCGCGCTGTTTATCGACTACGGCTACCCGCGCGCGGAGTACTACCGGCCCGACCGCCGCGACGGCACCCTGATCTGCCATTACCGGCACCGCGCGCAACCCGACCCGCTGATCCTCGCGGGCCTGCAGGACCTCACCGCGTCGGTCGACTTCACCGCGCTCGCCGAAGCCGGAACCGGCGCCGGATTCGACCTCGTCGGCTACGCGACCCAGGCGCAATTCCTGCTTGCGAGCGGCCTGCCGGAGCGGCTCGCGAACATGGACGCATTGCCCGAGACCGAACGCCTGTGCATCGTCAACGAAGCCAAGCGCCTGACCCTGCCCGGCGGCATGGGCGAACGCTTCCAGGTCATGGGCTTCGCGCGCGGCGTCGACGCCGTGCCCGAGGGATTGCGCGCGGTCGATGCGTCGCGGCGGTTGTAGCGACGCATCCGGCAGCGGCCAGTGGGCGGGCCGGACACATGCGTTCCCCCGATCAGCGACAACGCTCGGCAGCAACTCGAGGGTTTCGACCCGAAATCACCGCGGCATCGACCTCTTGTAGAGCGCAGCTTGCTGCGCTTTCCGCACATCGCGGCCCTCGTGGAGCGCAGCTTGCTGCGCTGGAATGCGCTGCGGCGTACACGCAAGCGCAGCAAGCTGCGCTCTACGAATCCCCTTGCTCGCAAAGGCCTTGCCGGAAAATACCGGATTGCCGGCTGAGTTTGGTCGCTAATCAGACGTGTTCGAGCCCGGGGGACCTGGCCCGTCTCGGTATCGAGCATCGATCGCGGGTTCGGACACCGTGAATCGGGGCAAGGTCAGCGTCATGTCCCACGGACGCCCTTCGGATCGTTCCAGCGTCGGCGTGACGCGCTCGGGACCCTGATCCCGCACGGCCTGCGGTGCGCAAACGCCCGCCTCGCAACGCACGAATTGCCCGCGCGATGCCCGGATGTCGATGGACAGCGGCGAAAGATCCGCGAGTCGTCGACCCAGGGTGGGCGGTAGCGCATACGGTTTTCCGCCGTGGATCATCGGCGGCGGCGTTCCCGTCATCGCATGGACGTTGCCGGTGAGGACGAGGACCATCGCATCGGGTTTGCGTTCGATTGCCGCGCGCAGCGCGACGGCCATTCGCTGGTCGCGCTCGCCGCCGCCCGGCGCGTCGAACAGGATCACGGACACGTCGGCGCCGTCCGCGCGCAGTCCGCGCATGCGTTCGATCAAATCGAACATCGCGCGGCTGTCGCGGCCATCGTGGTGCGGCTCGCGCCAATGCTCACCGGCCAGCAACGCCGCGCGGTCCGCCGGATTGCCGGCGGATTCGATATAGCGGTCGACCCGTCCCTGGTCATCGGAAGGGATTTCCAGGCCGAACAGCACGGCATCGGACCGCGCCGCGTACTGCGCGGCCAGCTCACCGGTCATGACCGGGATTTCGCGGGTGCCATGCATCTCGCCGAGCAATGCCAGCCTGCGCTCGCCGATCGCGTCGACCAGCAGCGAAACAGCGTCCGATATCGATATCACGCCACCATTTATCGGGGCTGCGGCCACGCTTGTCGCCGGAGGCCGGGTCGTTTCCGTCGGCGCACCCGGGCCTGCCCGGGCGCAACTCGCCATGGCTGCAGCCGCGACGAGCGCGATCGGAATGAAGCCCTTCATGATCCTCTCCCCACGTGTTCCCACGGCACGATGGAGCCGCTTCGCGCGCAATGCAACGTCGCTCACGGCATTCAAACCGCTGGCCGTAGCCGTCGAAATCCCGACGTGGTTCGCGTTGTCCGTGGCGGCGATGGTTCCACACCGTGAAGCATGTCCGCCGGATCGGCGTGCCCCATGCCTTCCGGCACATGGCGGCCATCACCGATGCCAATAGCATATATGTCTATGGCAGATATCGACACGCAGGCGCTGGATCGCGAACGCAAGAAGGGCGCCGCGGAACTGATCATCCTTTCGATCGTCGAGGCACGCGCACGACACGGCTACGAGATCAGCA
>CAYWZC010000167.1:0-4604 GCA_964462745.1 uncultured Rhodanobacteraceae bacterium | reverse complement strand
CGTCGCGCTCGACATCGCCGCGCCGATGCTGCACGCGGCGCGCACGCGCAGCGGCTCGCGGCGCATCGACGCGGTGCTCGGCGACGCACATGCATTGCCGTTCGCCGATGGCGCGTTCGATTTGCTGCATTCGAACCTGTGCCTGCAATGGTGCGACGATCCACCGCGCGTGTTGCGCGAGTTCCGCCGCGTCGTCGAACCGGGCGGCCTGTTGCTGTTCAGCACGTTCGGACCGGACACGCTGATGGAGCTGCGTATCGCATTCGCCGAAGTCGACCAGCAACCGCATGTATCGCGTTTCGCCGACATGCACGTCATCGGCGACGCGCTCATCGCGCAGGGCTTCCGCGACCCGGTCCTCGAACGCGACGTGTTCGTGCTGACCTATGCGGACGTCGGCGCGTTGATGCGCGACCTGCGCGCGATCGGCGCGACCAATGCCGACATGCGGCGACGTCGCAGCCTGACCGGCCGCCAGCGACTCGCCCGGCTTGCCGAGGCCTACGAAGCGTTCCGTGACGCGGACGGCCGCCTGCCCGCGACCTACGAGGTCATCTATGTGCAGGTCATCGCGCCGCCGGTCGGCCAACCCGAGCGCGGTGGAGCGGGCGGGGAGACCGCAACGTTCTCGATCGACAGCCTGCGCGGCAGCCGCCTGCGCGGCGGCAGGTCATGATGGCGCGTGCGCGACGCACCGCATCGGCCTGCCGACCGCAGGTCAGCCGGCGCGGCGCGCTTCCCGATGGCCGATCACGGCGAACGCCAGCAGCACGGTCCCGGCGACCCAGCCACCGAGACTGAAGATTGCCGACAGGTACAACGCAATGGCAACGCCCGAGGAAATCAGGATCGCGGCGAGCGCGAGGAAGCTGCGCATGCCGTACAGGGTCGCGAACGGCAGGTAGTGGGCGCCGAGCAGGACCATCATCGCCGGATAGAACCATTCGCTGCGGTACGCGACGACCGGCGCGACCAGCGGCATGGACAGCGGAAGCACGAAGGCGGTCTGGATCGCGAGGTTGCGGAACGGATTGTCCGCACCGAGCGATGCCGGCTTGCCGGCCGCGCGCAACAGTCCGGCCATGACCGGATAGATCGCGAACCCGCCGATCACCAGCAGCCAGATCGCGGCCTTCGCCGAATGCCAGGTCGCAACCCCCGCGGACGCGAGCCAGAGCGCCCCGGATATCGTTTGACCCAGGAGCCCGCCGAGGTAAACCCGGCGCACTTCGCGTTGTGCGTCACCTACGAGCATGCCTGTCCCCTGATGGTCGTCCTGCAACGTCCAACGATAATCAGGGTTCCTGCGCGATTCCACCCTCCATCGACAGGTGTCGCGGCCTTGCGTATCGCGTGCCGCCGCTCCGCCAGCCACAACGCGGCTCGGACGGCGACGACATCCGCGGTCGCGGTCGAGGGCGCGGCAGCCGCTTGCGACGCGATTGAACGTAACCCGGACCGGAGCACGCAGGCGCGCGCTCCAGGCACGGCGTTCGGTCAGGTCAGGTCCTTGATGGTCGCCGAGCGACCGTTGGTCCGCACCGACTCGATGCCCGCGTCACGCGCGGTGGTCGAGGCATACATCTGGCTGTTGCCGATCACCTGCTTGTTGGACGCATTGAGTGTGAAGTACGGCTGGCCATTGCCGGCGACCTTCTTCTCGAAGTTCGCGGCCTTTGCGCAATGGGACTGCACCGATGCGATGCCGTTCTTCGCTGCCGCGGCGGACTTGTACATCTGACTGGTCAGGATCGTCTTGGCGTTCGCCGCCTTGAGTACGAAGCGGAATTGACCACTGGTCGACTTGCTGAGCTCGAACCAACCTGCCATTTCACTCTCCCTGGTCTGGACTGGACGCGGTTGCCGGCGCGGACGGCCGACTTCCGGATGCAAGCCTACCCCAGCCGGGAATGCGCTGCAGGCCGCCAGCGCGCTTCGCCGATGGTCATCCGGTTTTTCCGCTTGCGTGGAAGTTGGGTCCCGGCCCAGTATCGGGTCCGGGGCGACGTTCGTTCGCCGGGATGACGACAGCGCAACAGCCTCCCGAAGCGCCATGCGCAGCGCTCCGGGATGAGTCGTCGCCTGCCTGGCGGCTGCGGAATCATTCGAGCACGATGCCCGGCCGCCAGCCGCTTTGTTCGAGGAAGTCCCTCGGGTCCGTCATCATGAAAATGTCGCGGATCGCTTCGCGCTTGTCGTCCGCGTTCCGGTAGAACGATTTCACGATGCGATAGCCGACCCAGTAGCCGAGGTCGGCCGGCTGCTCCGGAGTGCTGTTGTACAGCCAGTCCGACAGTTCGGTCTTGTCCCGGTCGGCGGCGAACGCGGTTTCGATCGCCGTTTCGCGTCCGGCGACGAGTTCGTCCATGTAGGCGTACGCGATCGCGCCGGTGGTCAGTTCGGTGATGAATTCGGCCGCGCCTTCCTCGAGCGAAACCGCGAGCACGGTGGCATCTTCCCGATCGGAGAACGACACGGCCTGCTGGACATGCGCGTACTCGTGCACGATGACGCGCACGAAGCGGTCTTCGATGTCCGGGTTGATCCAGTCGGTCGCGCACAACGCCTCCGCACCGATCTGCACGCCGGTATCGCGCCCGCCGATCCCGACCGGCTTGCCGCGGCCGATCGCGATCGTGACCGGCGGAAAGAGTGCGTCGGGATACATCTCACCGAGCTTGCGCATCGCGACCCGGAGTCGTTCGCGCACGCGTGGCAAGGCTTCGACGCAGTGCCGCGCGTTGGCGTAGATCCCGGGCCGCTTCGCAATCGCGTCGGTGATCGACTTCCCGGTCACCCGACGCTGACGCGCGAGTTCGTGCAACCCGTCCGAGCCCCGATCGAGATAGTCGCGTTGCAGCGTTTCGGCGTCCAGATGTCCATCCGCGGCGTCGTAGATTTCGTAGAAGCGATCGACGTCGCCGGTTTCGATGACGGGTTGCGCCGACTTGCCCGCCGGCATCGCCGCCATGGGAACTGCGCAACTCGCCGCGAGAGCGATGACGACGACCATGGCCGCGAGGATGATGCTGGTGCGCTTCATGCCCGTTCCGATACGAGGCCGCCCTGCCGGCGGCGACCCAGACGCGTCATCGACGCACGAGGTATGCGGCGCCCGCGCGTACCGATCGTCGATTCGCCGGGTTCGGGCGACATGCAACCACGCGCAGGCGCTACTCCGGGAGCGTTGCCGTCAGGCGCCCTTGTTCTTGTCGTCCCACAGCATCGGCTCCCAGAGTTCGACCTTGTTGCCGTCCGGATCCATGATCCACGCGAACTTGCCGTTCTCGTGCGACTCCGGACCCTTGACGATGTCCACGCCGTCCGCGCGCAATTGCACGAGCAGTTCGTCGAGGTCATCAACCCGATAGTTGATCATGAACGACGACTCGCTCGGGCTGAACCACTGGCTGTCCTTTTCCGCGAGCGCCCATACCGTGAGGCCGCCGTCGGATGCCTTGTCGTCGGGCCATCGGAGGACCGCGCCGCCCCAGCTCTCCCAGGGCATGCCGAGATGCTTCCGGTACCACGCCGCGAGCGCGGCGCTGTCGCCCTTGCACTTCAGGAACACGCCGCCGATTCCGGTCACTCCTGCCATGCTGGTCTCCCGTTCGTCGCGCCGCCACGTCGGCTCGTGCTTGCACGGTATCAGGCGTGCCGATGGGCGTACAGGCAGCCATCGCGCCTTCCACCGGCGTTTCCGCGCAAGGGAGATCCGGATGTCTGCTGCCGCATGGGCATCGGCATCCGCATCACCGGATGGCCGGCGAGCCGCTCAGTCGAGTTGTTCGATCTCGTCGGGAAGATGGACCCACCGGTGCTGCCGCACCCCGTAAACCGATATGCGTGGCGTCGGAAAGTCCGGGTCCGCAAACGCACCGACGGGAACGGCGACCACGCCGGGGGTCGCATCCATTCGGTAGAAGACCGTGGCGCCGCACTCCGGGCAGAAATGGAAGCGTGCCGACGTCCCTTCCTCGCCCGTGCGGACGAATTCCGTGCTCGCGCCCTCGATGGCAACGGCTTCCTCGGGAAATCTTGCCTGGGCGCCGAACGCACTGCCCGTGCGCCTCTGGCATGCGAGGCAATGACAGATCGAGACACGAACCGGTTCGCCTCGGGTGCGGACGACGAGCTTTCCGCAGCTGCACGAAGCCACGCGGGAGGACACGGGGCCGGGCGCGCGAATCATGCCGCACCACCACGGCGCGGGTGCGGCGGGGAGGAATGCCCCGCCACGATCGGGAAGTCCGTAGCAGGGAAGATGTCGGTTTTCATTTGCCGTGTCTCCGTTCCGAATACGCCAAAGCGAGGCGCCATCTGATCCGCATGGGCCTTCCGGAAGGCCGGGCGGTCCGTGGCGCGTGCGACGCAGGCGCGGCAGGCGGGATGGTCCGCGAGTCCGTCGAGCCGATCGACGAGACGCAGGTGGTGAGGACCGGGTCGGTCATCCAGCGTTTCCTTTCCGTTGGGGGAGCCGTGGGTCGGCACTCCGCTCGTTCGATGGCATCCGACGCTTGCATGCGGCCGAGCCGCACACCTCGGCATCCGGTGACGTGTCGGCATCCTGCTACAAATCCGCGGCCTCTTTCCACACGTTGCCT
>CAYWZC010000166.1:0-4609 GCA_964462745.1 uncultured Rhodanobacteraceae bacterium | reverse complement strand
ATCGACATCGGCGGGCCGGCCATGCTGCGCGCGGCGGCCAAGAACCACGCGCGGGTGACGGTCGTCGTCGATCCGGCCGATTACACGGATATCCTCGCCGCGTTGCGTGACGGCGGTACCACGGCGAGCCAGCGTCGCCGCTATGCGGCGAAGGCCTACGCGCAGACCGCACGCTACGATGCAACGATCGCGGGCTGGCTCGGCGCACGTGCCGACGAAGATGCGATCGCGCGCTTCGCGCCGACCCTGCAGCTCGATTTCGAACGCGGCCGGGAACTTCGTTACGGCGAGAATCCGCACCAGCCAGCGGCGTTCTACGTCGAACGGGATCCGCCGCGCGGCACGCTCGCCGCGGCGCGCGTCGTTTCCGGCAAGGCGCTTTCCTACAACAACCTCGCCGACGCGGACGCCGCGCTCGAATGCGTCCGATCCTTCGACGAGGGCGCGGCCTGCGTCATCGTCAAGCACGCGAACCCGTGCGGCGTCGCGCTCGGTGCGGACCTCGCGAGCGCGTACGATGCCGCCTACGCATGCGATCCGGTGTCCGCGTTCGGCGGCATCATCGCGTTCAACCGGCGTCTCGATGCGGCGACCGCCGAGGCGATCCTCGCGCGCCAGTTCGTCGAGGTGGTACTCGCGCCGGAACTCGACCCCGACGTTCCCGCGGTGTTCGCGAGGAAACCCAACGTGCGCCTGCTCGAGACCGGGCCCTGGGATGCCGATCGTGGCGCGGCGCTCGATTTCAAGCGCATCGCGGGCGGCATCCTCGTGCAGGATGCGGATCGCGACGCGGTCACGGCCGATACGCTGGACATCGTCTCGCAACGGCAGCCAGACGACGCGGAACTCGCCGACCTGCTGTTCGCGTGGCGCGTCGCGATGTACGTGAAATCCAACGCGATCGTGTACGCCCACGGGCGACGCACGATCGGCATCGGTGCGGGCCAGATGAGCCGCGTGGTCAGCGCGAAGATCGCGGCGCTGAAAGCCGCCGAGGCGGGGCTGGAGGTGGCCGGCAGCGTCATGGCCTCGGATGCGTTCTTCCCGTTCCGCGACGGCATCGACGCGGCCGCCGCGGCCGGCGTGCGCGCGGTGATCCAGCCGGGCGGCTCGATGCGCGATGCCGAGGTCATCGCCGCGGCCGACGAACACGGCCTCGCGATGGCATTCACCGGCGTGCGCCATTTCCGCCATTGAAGGAGCTGCAGATGAAGATCCTCGTCGTCGGTTCCGGTGGCCGCGAACATGCGCTGGCGTGGAAACTCGCGCGCTCGGCGCGGGTCGGCGAGGTGCTGGTCGCGCCGGGCAATGGCGGCACCGCGGGCGAGGCGCGCGTGCGCAATGTCGATATCGCGGCAAACGACATCGACAGCCTCGTCGCATTCGCGCTCGAGGAGGACGTCGACCTGACCGTGGTCGGTCCGGAGGCGCCGCTCGTCGCGGGCATCGTCGACCGCTTCCGCGATGCCGGGCTTGCGTGCTTCGGCCCGCGCCGGCTGGCCGCGCAACTCGAAGGTTCCAAGGCATTCAGCAAGGATTTCCTCGCCCGCCACAACATCCCGACCGCGGACTACGCGGTATTCACCGACCTCGCGCCCGCACTCGCGTACCTGCGTGGCCGGCGCGTGCCGATCGTCATCAAGGCGGATGGTCTCGCCGCCGGCAAGGGCGTGGTCGTCGCGATGACCCTCGCCGATGCCGAGCAGGCGTTGCACGACATGCTCGGCGCGCGTTCGTTCGGCAGCGCGTCCGCGCGCGTGGTCATCGAGGAATTCCTCGATGGCGAGGAAGCGAGCTACATCGCGGTTTGCGACGGCACCCACGTGCTGCCGCTCGCGACCAGCCAGGACCACAAGCGCCGCGACGAAGGCGACCTCGGCCCGAATACCGGGGGCATGGGCGCGTATTCGCCGGCGCCGGTCGTGACGCCCGCGATCGAGCGGCGCATTCTCGAGGAGATCATGCGCCCGACGCTGGCCGGCATGGCGGCCGAAGGCGCGCCGTTCATCGGGTTTCTCTACGCCGGCCTCATGATCGGCCGCGACGGCACGCCGAAGGTGCTCGAGTTCAACGTGCGCTTCGGCGACCCCGAAACCCAGCCGATCCTGTTGCGCCTCGAATCGGACCTGCTCGACCTCATCGAAGCCGCGCTCGACGGTCGCCTCGAACGCGTGCAGGCCCGCTGGGACCCGCGACCCGCGGTCGGTGTCGTGGTCGCGGCGGCCGGTTACCCGGGCCCGGTGCGCAGCGGCGATCCGATCGCCGGGCTCGGGCGTGACGGCGACGCGAACGTCAAGGTGTTCCATGGCGCGACGAAGCGCGATGGCGATGCGCTGGTGACGTCGGGCGGCCGGGTACTCACCGTATGTGCACTCGGCGACGATCTCGCCGCAGCGCGCGAACGCGCCTACGACGCGCTACGCGGGATACGTTTCGAAGGAGCGTTCCATCGGCGCGACATCGGCCATCGCGCGCTGGGCTGATCGCCGCTTGATGGCATCGACCCGAGATCACCGCTGCATCGCGGCTCTCGCCGTACACGGCAGCGCAAAAGCGCAGCAAGCTGCGCTTCACGCACCCCCGTGTTCCCGGGCGTTTTGCGGAGAACGCCGGCATGCCGGCTTGCGGAACCGCCATGCCATGGCCGGGACCGGGACGAGCGTGCGCTATTTCCCGGCCGGTTTTGCCGCCGGCTTCGGATCCGGTGCCGGCCGCGGCGGGCTGTAGGCGGCGGAGTCGCGTGGCCACGGGCGATCCGGCAGCTTGTGCGCCTTGAACTGCTCGTAGAATTCGCGATAGACGCGCGACGCCGCATCGCCGCCGCTGCGCAGCGCGGCGAACATCGCCGCCGCCTGGGTCTCGACCGCCTCATCCCACTTGCCGTTCGCGGCCAGTGCGAGCGCGTACGCCTCGCCGACCTGGGCCGCGTCGCCGACGTTGGCCTTGTAGATGTCGCCCGCGTAATCGAGTGCGATCTGGCGTTCCTCCGGTCGTGCGCCCGGGCAGGTACTCGCGACGCGCGCGAAGAGTTGCAGCAGCAATGGATCCTTCGGCTGTTGCCGCAGACCGTCTGACATCTCCTTGATGCCCGCCGCGCAGTGTCCGGCGCCGACGTGCGCCGCGAGCAGGCGCGCCCAGGCTTCGCCGTTGTCCGGTGAAAGCCGGGTCAACGCGCGGTATTCCCCGACCGCATCGGCAGCGCGATTCGTGCGCATCAGCAGGTTCGCGTAGCGGTAATGCGCCTCGGCGAGTTTTGCATCGGCCGAGATCGCGCGCAGGTAGGCGGCTTCCGCGCCGGCGTCGTCACCGGACATCTCCGCGACCAGGCCGGAGTCCAGCTGCGCACGTGCGTTGCGCGGATCGGCCGCGACCGCGGCGCGCGCGCGCGCCTTCGCCTGGTCGAGATCGCCGGCCGCGGCATCGGTGCGCGCATAGAGGGCGAGCAGGTCGGCGTTCTTCGGATCCTTCTCGAGCGCTGCATCGAGGCGGCGACGCACTTCGTCGTAGCGGCGCTGTGCGAGCAGTGCCGAAAGATCGGCAGTGGCAGCGGATCCCGCCGCGGGAGCAGCAGAGCGCGGCGCAGCGCCCGCGTCCCGGCCGCCGGGTTTCGCCTGCGTGCGTGGTCCCGCGACTTTCGCGGTCGCCGGCGTGAACGACAACATGCGTCGCAACAACGGATCGTCGAGGCGTGGTGGCACGTTGCCGGCCTTTGCACGCGCCTGTGCGGCCGCCTGCGCATTGCCTGCGCCTGCCTGGGCTTCGGCGAGCGACGCATACAGCTGGTTCGCGGCCGGGTCGAGCGAGAGCGCCTTGTTGAGGTAGCTGATTGCATCGTCGTAGCGCTTCTGGCGCAGCGCGATGTCGCCGAGCAAGGCATAGGGTGCAGGCTCGTTCTGGTACTTCGCGACATAGGCCTGCAACGGAACGCGCGCGTTGTCGAGATCGTTGCGGCGCATGCGTTCACCGGCGAGTGCGATGCTGGTCGGCAGGTAGGAGCCGTTCTCCGCGGTCGCCCGCGCGAAGAACTCCTCCGCCTCGCGATGCTTGTCCTGCATGCGCGCGACCACGCCCTGCAAGTAGATCCAGCGTGCGTCGTGCGGCCCGAGCTGGGCCGCGTCGTACACCGCGATCTCGGCTGCGTCGAGGAGTCCGGCGCGCACGTAGGCGGCGGCCAGCGTCGCGTAGAGTTCGGCAAGGTCGTCGCCGGTCTTGCCCGCCTTGTTGCTCTCGAAGTATTCCTGGAAACCGCGGGTTTCCTCGGCAACCGCGGGATCGAGCTTCGACAGATCCGGGTTGGGCAACGGCTTCAGCGTCGCCGCGAACGCGATCGAGGAGAGCAGCGCGCCGAACAGCAGCGCGCACGGCGGCAGAAAGGATGGTACGGGGCGGCGAAACGGCATCATCATCGGGGAATCCGTGCTGGGGTCGGCGCAAGCGGGACGCGCAGTTTACCTGCTGCGGAAGGGCGACATACGGACCGGCCATTGCGCGTCAAGTTCCCCGCGGAAGCCGCGGCCGCGGTTGCCGGCGGATTTTCGCCGAAACCGGCATGCGGACCGCACGAGCGTTGCTGCGCGATTCGACTTCCCCTCACCCCGGCCCTCTCCCC
>CAYWZC010000165.1:0-4654 GCA_964462745.1 uncultured Rhodanobacteraceae bacterium | reverse complement strand
GGTCGCCCGGCTTCACAGCGCCTCGAAGATCCCCGCCGCGCCCATGCCGGTACCGATGCACATCGTGACCATGCCGTATTTCCGCCGACGTCGGCGCAGGCCGTGGATCAGGGTCGCGACGCGGATCGCGCCGGTTGCGCCGAGCGGATGGCCGAGTGCGATCGCGCCGCCGAGTGGGTTGACCCGGGCCGGATCGAGGCCGAGGTCGCCGATCACGGCCAACGCCTGCGCCGCGAACGCCTCGTTGAGTTCGATCCAGTCGAGATCGTCCTGGCGGATGCCGGTTGCCGCCAGCGCCTTCGGAATCGCTTCCCTCGGACCAATGCCCATGACGTCGGGCGCCACGCCGGCGACGGAGTAACCGACGAAGCGTGCGAGCGGAGTCAGGCCGTACTCGCGGATCGCATGCTCGCTCGCGAGCAATACGGCGCCCGCGCCGTCGGACATCTGCGAGGAATTGCCGGCGGTGACGCTGCCGTCGTTGCGGAACACGGGGCGCAGCTTGCCGAGCACTTCGGGCGTGCTGCCCGGGCGCGGGCCCTCGTCGGTGTCGATGACGCGGTGGTCCTCACGCACACCGCGGGCGTCGAGATCCGGATAGCGATCGTCGAGCCGGAACGGCGCGATCTCGTCGTCGAACTCGCCGGCTTCAATCGCGGCGAGGGCGCGGCGGTGGCTCTCGGCCGCGAAAGCGTCCTGCGCTTCGCGCGTGACGTTCCAGCGCTCCGCGACGTTCTCGGCGGTGATGCCCATGCCGTAGGCGATCGCGATGTTCTCGTCGCGGAAGATCGCCGGGTTCATCGCGACCTTGTGGCCCATCATCGGCACCATGCTCATCGACTCGGTGCCGCCGGCGAGCATGAGGTCCGCTTCGCCGAGGCGGATCCGGTCGGCGGCCATCGCGACCGCCTGCAAGCCGGACGAGCAGAAGCGGTTGATCGTGACGCCGGGCACGCTGTCCGGCAGGCCGGCCAGCAACAGGCCGATGCGCGCGACGTTCATGCCTTGCTCGGCTTCGGGCATCGCGCAGCCGATAATGACGTCGCCGATGCGTGCGGGATCGATACCGGCACATTGGTCGAGCGCCGCGTTGATGACGTGTGCGAGCAGGTCGTCGGGGCGCGTGTTGCGGAACACGCCGCGCGGCGCCTTGCCGACTGGCGTGCGCTGGGCAGCGACGACATAGGCGTCGCGGATCGTCTGGCTCATGGTCAGTTCCTCAGCGGCTTGCCGGTTTTCATCGTGTGCGCGATGCGCTCCTGGGTCTTCGCCATCTGCGCGAGCGCGACGAAATGCTTGCGTTCGAGGTCGAGCAACCAGCGTTCGTCGACTTGCGAACCACGCTCGATCTCTCCGCCGCACAGGGTATCCGCGATGCGCTTGCCGATTTCGCCGTCGTGTTCGGAAATGAAGCGTCCGGCCCGCAGGTTGACCAGAGCCGCCTCGAGCGTAGCGGCGCCGACATCGCCCGCGACCGTGATCGCGCGCGCGGGCAGGGGCGGCCGCCAGCCGCTCTCCGCGATTGCCGCGGCGGTCCGCTTCGCGACGTACAGCAGTTCGAACGGGTTGAACACGACGATGTCGTCTTCGCGCAGCAGGCCGAGACGCTTCGCGTCGAGCGCGCTGCTGGAAGTCTTCGCCATCGCGACGGTTTCGAACCACGCCTTGATGCGCGGGAACGGATCGCCGTCGATCGCTTGCTGCGAACAGCGCAGCGCAATCTCCTTGAGTCCGCCACCGGCCGGCAGCAGGCCGACCCCGGCTTCGACCAGTCCGATGTAGCTTTCCAGTGCGGCGACCGTGCGCGCGGCGTGCATCTGGAATTCGCAGCCGCCGCCGAGCGCGAGCCCGCGCACCGCGGCGACCACCGGCACCAGCGAATACTTGAGCGCCATGCTGGTACGCTGGAAATTCGCAATCATCGCCTCGAATTCGGTGATCCTGCGCGATTGCAGCAGGGCGAGCGCGCCCTTGAGGTCGGCGCCGGCCGAGAACGGTTCGCGGTCCTGCCAGATCACGAGCGCCTTGAGGCCGCGTTCGGCTTCCGCTACGCAATGTTGCAGGCCATCGAGCACCGCATCGTCGACCGTGTGCATCTTGGTCTTGAACGACACGATGCCGATGTCGTCGCCGAGATGCCACAGGCGCAGGCCGGCGTTCTCCCAGATCGTCGTGCCGGATTCCGCATGTTCGCCGAGCAGCGCGTCAGGGAACAACTGGCGCCGGTACAGCGGCCCGGACGGGCGCGGCTCATCGCTGCCGCTCGCGGGCGAGAACGAGCCATCCGCATGATGGACGCCTTTACGGCCATCCGTGACCCAGGCCGGCAACGGCGCATCGCTCATCGCGCGGCCAGCGGCGATGTCTTCGCCGATCCATCCGGCAACCTGCTGCCAGCCGGCCGATTGCCAGGTCTCGAACGGCCCGGACTTCCAACCGTAGCCCCAACTGATCGCGAGATCGACGTCGCGCGCGGTGTCCGCGATCTGGGCCAGGTGGTATGCGCTGTAATGGAACAGGTCGCGGAACATCGCCCACAGGAATCGCGCCTGCGGGTCGCCGGATGTGCGCAGGGCCGCGAACTTCTCCGCTGGGTCGCGGATTGCGAGGATCGCGGCGACCTCGGCCGAGGCTTCCTGCGCGGAGGGGCGGTATTCGCGGCTCGCGAGGTCCAGGACCTGGATTTCCCGGCCCGGCTTGCGATAGATGCCGGTGCCGGTCTTCTGGCCGAGCGCGCCCGCGTCGATCCGTTCCGACAGCCATCCGGGCACCGCGAAGTGCCGGTGCCACGGATCGTCCGGCAAGGTGTCGGCCATGGTCCGGATCACATGCGCGAGGGTGTCGAGGCCGACCACGTCCGCCGTGCGGAAGGTCGCGCTCTTCGGCCGGCCGATGGCCGGGCCAGTCAGTGCATCGACCGTGTCGAAGCCGAGCCCGAACGCAGCGGTGTGATGCATCGTCGCGAGCATCGAGAACACGCCGATGCGGTTGCCGATGAAATTCGGTGTGTCGTGGGCACGGATCACGCCCTTGCCGAGGGTCGTGGTGAGGAAACGCTCCAGGACCTCGACTACGACCGGGTCGGTCGCGTCGGCGGGAATCAGTTCGACCAGATGCATGTAGCGCGGCGGGTTGAAGAAGTGCACGCCGAGGAAGCGGCGCCGCTGCGCGGGTTCGAAACCGGCCGCCAGTTCGGCAATCGGCAAGCCGGACGTGTTGGTTGAAATTATCGCATTTTCAGATAGATGTGGTGATATCTTGCGGTAAAGGTCGAGCTTCCAGTCGAGTCGCTCCGCGATCGCCTCGATGACCAGGTCGCAACCGCGCAGGTGCTCCAGGTGCTGGTCGTAGTTGCATGGCGTGATCGCCGCGGCGCGGGCCGGTTCGGCGAGCGGGGCAGGCGACATCCGGGCCAGTCCGGCGATCGCCTTGCTCGCGACGGCATTCCTGTCGCCTTCTTTCGCCGCGAGGTCGAACAGTTGCGTTTCGACGCCGGCATTGGCGAGGTGCGCGGCGATTTGCGCACCCATGACGCCCGCGCCGAGTACGGCGGCCGTGCGGATGTGTGGCGGGTTCGAAGTCATCCGGAGTCTCCGTGGGGCGAGGGCGATCGGGTGTTTCGGTTTTCCCGATGCGAAATAGTGTGAGCAAAGTCGGCAAAAACGAGGCTCGCAGGGTGTCAAAAGCGTGATCGATTAGCTAGAATCAAGGATGCCTTTGCTCGCCAAGTCCGCGCAACGCCGCGGATTTGGCTATTCGATGGCCGTCCGGCCAATCCCGTAAAACCTACTCCAGTGGAGACATGCACCGATGGCGCAGGAGCGCACGCTTTCCATCATCAAGCCCGACGCCGTGGCGAAGAACGTCATCGGCGAGATTTATGCACGCTTCGAAAAAGGCGGCCTTTCGGTCGTCGCGGCGAAGATGAAACACCTCACTCGCGACGAAGCCGAGGGATTCTACGCGGTGCATCGTGAACGGCCGTTCTTCGGCCCGCTGGTCGACTTCATGGTTTCCGGCCCGGTCATGATCCAGGTGCTCGAGGGCGACAATGCGGTCGCGCGCAACCGCGAGTTGATGGGCGCGACCAATCCGAAGGAAGCGGCCCCCGGCACGATCCGCGCGGACTTCGCCGATTCGATCGATGCGAACGCGGTGCATGGTTCGGATGCGGCCGAAACGGCGCGCAACGAGATCGCATTCTTTTTCACCGACGCGGAGATCTGCCCGCGCGGCTGACGATCGACAATGGATACGGCAACCCTGCCCAACCTGTTCGACTTGGACCGCAACGGTCTGCGGGCACTGTTCGTCCGGATCGGGGAAAAGCCGTATCGCGCCGACCAGGTGATGAAGTGGATGTACCACCGCCACGTCACCGATTTCGGGCAGATGACCGACGTCGGCAAGGCGTTGCGTGCGAAGCTCGAAGCGCATGTGCGCATCGAGTCGCCGAACACGCTGTTCGAGAAGCAATCCGCCGACGGCACCCACAAGTGGCTGCTCGGCATGGATGGCGGCAATGCGGTCGAGACCGTGTTCATCCCGGAACCGCATCGCGGCACGTTGTGCGTTTCCTCGCAGATCGGTTGCGGCCTCAACTGCCGGTTCTGTTCGACCGGCACCCAGGGCTTCAACCGCAACCTGTCGGCGG
>CAYWZC010000164.1:0-4691 GCA_964462745.1 uncultured Rhodanobacteraceae bacterium | reverse complement strand
CAATGCGCCGGTACGCGGGCGATGCGGCGGTTTGCCGGAATGGCGTGATTATAGCTGTCGTCGAGTCGCTGCGCTCCGCAACGCGCTTTCCCCGAACCCAATGCCCGAGCCGACCGCGTTGCGCGCGTCCGGCGTAGGCCGGACGTGCAAGGCACGGCCGGCGGCTTCATCAGGGCTCCGGGCATCCTTGCGCCGCCTCGCGTGCAGCCGCCGATGAATCGCGCTAGGGTTGCGCACTGCGCGAATTGGTTCGCATACGGGGACGGACTATGCGGAAACGACTCGGATTGGCAGGAATCGGCCTGTTCTTGGCTGCCACCTCCGTGCAGGCAGCGCCGCGCGGCGAGGTCGTGCCACGCGTTGCGCCGCAATGGCAGCAGGACATCGAAGTCGCGTCTTGCGAGCCTGTCTACGGGGGCTATGCCGTGGAAGCCCTGGCCGGCGTCGGCGCACTGGTGCGCATGGACAAGCGGCTCGTAGCGTTCACCCCGCAGGGCGACGTGCGCTGGCAACAGTCGGCACCTTGCGATCAACCGCGCACTCCGAGCTGGGAAAAGGCGATCCCGACACCGGATGGCGGCGCCTGGGCGGTCAGTGTCGGTCCGGGCTATGGCGGAGGCCTGCTGCAACGACTGGACGGGCAAGGGCAGGTCGGCGCGTCGATTGAGCTCGAATTCGATCTGTTCTCCGGCGTGCGGGTTCTCTCGTTGTCCGGTGACGACGAGACCGCCGTTGTAGTCAATGTGGCGGACGACGAGATCGAATGGCGACGCTACGACCGCGCAAGCGGCATCCTCGACGCGGTCGACAACCCGCTCGAAGATACGCTGTACCGCCGCACCTACGAAGCACGACCATTGGCCGATGGCGGCGTGGGCATCGCATTCGGCGAGGATTATTGCGACCTTGCCGTGTGCCCTCCGGTAGTCCTCGTCTACCTGCTCGCACCGCTGGACCGGGACGGCAACCTTCGCTGGCATGTGGCGGGCAGCGCCGGCATACCGTTGTTCGACCCGCAAGGCGGCGCCGACATCGTCGGTGTCGACTACTACAACGAGGAAGGTCCGCGGTTCCTGCGCCGCGTGACGCCGGATGGCGAAGTCGCGCCGGACATCGCGCTCACGGGCATCACCGGCCGGCTGATCAGCGCTCATGGCCCGCATGCCGGGCGTGAGCTGATCGTGACGAGCGAGATCGAGGGGGAAATGCTCTGGTCGATCGATCGTGCGGGAAACGTGCTCGCGAGCCATGCATTGGAGCATCGGATCGCCGTGCTCGATGAATCCGCGCGAGGCCTGCTCGCGTGGCAATCGGCGGGCGACCCCGCCTGCATGCTGCGCATCGACCCGTTGTCGCTACGGGTTACCGCCTGCTTCCGGCTCGAGGAATCCGCCGAACCCTACTCGGTTCCGAACGCGTCGCGACTGCTCGACGACGGCTCGCTGTATGCAAGTTTCGCCGTGCCCGCGAATGGCGACGACGCGCGCATCGTGCTCGCGCGCTTCGACGCGCCGGCGACCGCGTACGACGCCGCCTCGCGTCGCCATCGCGCGTACAGTGGACGCGCGATGCTCGGCGCGCCGTCGCTGCGACCGGCCGTGCCGGGCACCGCCGGTCGCCCGGTCGAGTGACGCGAAGACCGTCGCCAAGGGTCGCCGTTCGCCGCTGAAATCCGCGCCACAAAGGAGTACGTTCGAGGTTGTGCACCGGAAGCAGGCGCGACTGAATGGCGCCGAGGGGGGAACATGCAGCGAAAATCCCGTGTCGCAGCGCTCGCCCTGATCGTACTCGCGGGCATCGCCGGCCCTGCGTACGCGGGATCGGAAGTACCCGAGATCGGGCCGCAGTGGATGCATTCGTACTTTCGCGACGTGCCCGCGGATGACCAGTTGATCTCGCTTGTCGATCGGACCTGGACCAGATTGCCGGATGGCGATGTCGTGCTGTTCACGCGGACCGGAAACGGAAGCGTTTTCTACAACGAGCCGTTGTTGGCACGCAGGTTCTCGTCTGACGGTTCCTTGAGGGAGTCCCGCATTCTGCCTCCGTCGATCACGGGTCTCGACGACATCCACCGGGTGGTCGTGGCCCACGATCCCGCAAGCGCCGACATTCTTGTTCTGGGCGGCCCGTCTCCGGTGCAGAACAGCGCGGGAATGTGCCGGCTGTTGCGATTCGACGTCGGGTTCGAACTGAAATCGTCCACGCCACTCGGCAACGACACCCCGTATCCGAAGGCGTGCATCGCGATGGTCGTCGCGGCGGATGGTTCGGTGATCGCCGCGGATGATGCCGGGATCAGCCGAGTCGACACGAGCGGCAATGTCCTGTGGAGCATTCGCAACGGGGACGACGGGCGCCTGCTCCACCCAGAGGATCTGGTGCTGGACCACGCGGGCGTCATCTGGGTCGCCTCGCAGGGTCCGCTGGTCGGCCAGCAGGGTGCCGCGGTCCTGCGCTTCGATCTCGACGGCACGTTCCTGTCTAGCGACTACTATTTGTGCGGTTCCTGTGTCACAAGCACTGCGCGGGCGCTGGACCTCCAAGAGGATGGCCATGTGTACGCCACGGGAAGTCCGGGCTTCCTGGGGCGCTATGCGCCGTCCGGGAATCGCGAATTCGTAGCGGATTTCGCGTCCGGCGGCTCCGGCCTGCATCTCGATCACGACAAGCAGGGCGCGATTTACGCGTTGGTACGCTCCTCCGGCGACCCCGAGCAGGAAGTCCGGCGCCTCGACCCCGACAATGGCAACGAGCTTTGGACGCGACCGGCGGATGCGTTCGTCGCAACCGCCGACGGCGTCGTCGTCACGCGGCGCGTCATGCAGGACACCTTCGGCGCCGGATACGATGCCACTGGCGCGGAGCTTTGGAGCCGCGAACTGGAGCCGGCTCCTGGCCTGGTCAGCGATCCGCAATTCGTGGATGGGCGCGTGGAAGTTCTCGCGGAATCCTGGCCTGCGGAACCCGATTGCGGCACGGCTCCGCGCCTCGTCACGCTCGATGCTGGCGGCGCGCCCGAAGTACTCGCGCGGCCGTGCCTGATGCCGGCATCCACGTCGATCCGATCCGTCCATGCAAAACCCGCCATGGGCGTGCTGGCGAATCTTTCCGATCGGCTCATTGCCTATGCCCCGGATGGTGACGTGCTCTGGCAGGTCGGGCCGTGCCCCTGGTGCCTGTACACGTGGTGGACGCACGCGGTGCTTGCGCCCGACGGCGGCGCGTGGGCGGTCCAGTTGGCAGGGTACGCGTCTTACACCGCGGCGCTGTCCCGCTTCGATGGCGACGGCGTCGAACAGTTCTCGGTACCGTTGGAAGACCCGGGCTGGACCGGTGACCTGGCCCTGTTTGCCAATGGCAAGGATGCGATCGTCGTGCAGACGGTATCGAGCGATGTCATCTGGCATCGCGTGCGCAGCGATACCGGCGACGTGGAAACGCTGTTCCATTCGTTGCCAATGTTGTCGTTCGGCCTCGTAACCGCTCGCCACCTCGACGATGGTGGTGTCGGATTGTCCGTGCGCATTTTGCCCTGCGATGTTCCGCTGTGCCCACCGCGCCCGCCGCCCTATGAGCTGCTTGCACGGCTGACATCGAATGGTGCGCTCGCCTGGTCGACACCGCCGGCATGGAATTATGGTGTCACGCTTTTCGACGAGACAGGCGCCTCGAACGTCGTGGCGATAGCGGATGACGGCAACCTGCACTTGCAGCGCGTCGATTCCGCCGGGAATACGACGGCGGATATCGCCTTGACTGACGTAACCGGCAATGTCCGAGGTCTTTTTGGTCCGTACGCCGGTCGTCTGTTGCTCGCCACGGACAGCGGCGATGCCTTCCGTTTGTGGTCGATCGGCGCCGACGGCAGCGTGCTGGCCAGTCGCGCGCTGGACGCCGGTACATCGGTGCGCACCGACTCGCCGCTCGGGCTGCTGGTCTGGAACCGATTCGACTCGCCATCGTTGACCCAGTGGATCGATCCGGTAACGCTGGAGACGCGCGCCAGCTTCCGCCTGCCCAGCGAGGAACCAATCCTCGACTCCCCCACGCAGCCATGGCAACTGGTGTCCGATGGCAGCATCTACGGCGCGCAACGGTTCCGGGATTCCAGCGGACTTGCGCTCGCCCGCCTCGCGCGTTTCACCGCGCCCGGCTATACGCCGACCGGACTCATCTACCGCAACGGTTTCGACTGACGCATTCGCAAGGAGACAACGGCATGCACATCGGACTTCGCGTACCGGTCATCCTGCTTGCAGTAGTGCTCGCACTGGCCGGTACGTCTGGCACCGCACGTGCAGGATCGGAAGTGCCCGAGGTCGGGCCGCAGTGGATGCAGCGCTTTTCGCGCGAGGTGTACTCGTACGAATGGATCCTGTCGAACGAGGGTCCGAACTGGGCTCGACTCGCCGACGGCGGCACCGTGCTGCTCACCCACATTTCGATCGGTTACAACGACAAGGCGATGCTGGCGCGCCGATTCGCGCCTGATGGAGCCGTGTTGCGGACGCAAGTCCTGCCAACGTCGCTGACAGGGGTAGAGGATTACTCGCGCACCATCGTCGCAAGTGATCCACTCACCGGTGACGTCGTGGTCCTGGTGGGGCCGGACCCACGTGATACGTCCCCGCAACGCTGCACGCTGTTGCGCCTCGACGCCGAACTCGAATTGAGAACCGCGACCCCGC
>CAYWZC010000163.1:0-4713 GCA_964462745.1 uncultured Rhodanobacteraceae bacterium | reverse complement strand
AAGCAGGCTGCTTGACACGGTGCTTCTTGGCGTCCGTTTTCAGGGGGCAAGTTCACATGTTCCCCGCAAGCGGGGAGAAGGAGAAGAGCATGCCCCCCCGCTCGCGCGCACCCCGCGAGAAGGAAATGAACGTGCGCCCGCTCATGCGAACTTCCTCTTGTCCTCTTCTCCCCGCTTGCGAGGAGAAGGGAAAGAACATAGGCCGGTCCACCGCTCACGGCTTCACCATTCACCGCTCACGGTTCACCGCTCCTCGAACCCGTTCGCAAAAATCCGGGCGGCCACCGCACTGTCGTTGAGCAGGCGCATCGCGGCGAAATCGACGGCGAGTACTTCGACTGCCGCGGTCTGCTTGATCCGACCGCCGAGCACGATGCGGCCGTCCGGCTGCAAGGCCATCGCGCGCAGGTCGCTGTACGCGCCGTCGGGGGCGAGATCGGCTTCGAAGATGCCGGCTTCGGCGAAGCTTGCATCGAGTTGTCCGTTCGCGGTCGTGCGCAGTGCGTAGAAGTTCTGCTTGCCGGTCGCAGCGAACCAGGTCGCGGAAACGAGCAGCTTGCCGTCGTCCTGTGCGACGAGCGCGCTCGCACCCAGGCCGCGCGCGCCGGTGGGCAGGTCGGTGTCGAGGAATCCGGGTGTCGCCGCGTCGCCGAAATCCGGATCGGATTGTCCGTCCGCGAGCAAGCGGCCGAGCACGAGGCCGGTATAGGTGTCGGCCGCCGAGGTGTAACCCGCGAACACGATGTGTCCGTCGCCTGCGAGGTGCAACCGGTCGATGCCGTTGGTTTCCGAGCCGGTTTCCGGGATGTTGAACACGCGCCAGCCGGTCCCGGCGAAACTCGTGTCGAAGCTGCCGTCCGCATCGAGGCGTGCGATCGCGAAATCGCTGCGCAGGCCCAGGCCGTAGCCCGCGAATCGTCCCGCCACGATCACGCCATCGTCCGGCGTCACCTCGACGTCCTCGAGATAGCCGTCCAGTTCGCCGTCGGACCACGGAATCGAAACGACACCAGCCGTGCCGAAGGTCGGATCGGGGTCGCCTTCGGTAGTCACGCGCACGACGTTGCTGGTGACGAGGAAATCGAGGATGTGCTCCCCGCTGGCAACCGCGCGGCCCTGGCTGTCGATCGCGATCGCATGCAGGTGGATGTCCGGGAACGTCGCGACGCCCTGTTCGCCGAACGCGGGATCGAGATGGCCTTCGGCATCGAGCTTCACGATGAAGCCGGTGCTCGGGCCGTTCGCGAGCGCGGTGCCGGCGGCGAAGATCGATCCGTCGTCCGCGCGTACCATCGCCTCGAGCGCTTGGATGCGCAGATCCGGGACGAGGTTCGGCAGTTCCGTGAGACCCGGGATCGCCGTGTTGCCGAACGTCGCATCGGGGTTGCCGTCGGCATCGAGGCGCACCAGCATGCCACGAATCAGGGGTTCCAGCGGTGGATGGGTCGCGCCGGTCGTGTGTCTTCCGCCGCCGAAGAGGATCTTGCCATCCGGCAGCACGATGATTTCGCGCGGCACGATCGCGAGCGTTTCGACGCCGTCGGCGGGGATGATCGCGACACCGTCGGTGCCGAACGATGGGTCGGGCATGCCGTCGGCGGCATGGACCGCTGGCACGATGGACGAGACGGCGATGGCCGCCGCACAGGACAGGGATTTCCACAGCATGGGACGCTCCGTTCAGGTCAGGACTGGTCGATGCCGAGCCTCCCCCGCACCGCCATGGAGCGCATGCGTGTTCGATCAAATTCGCATTCGCATGATGTTGGACCGTGCCGGATACACCGAACGTGAACGGTGGCGTCCGGTGTTCGCCGTGCAGGTCGGCGCAAGGCCCACGAGCCGGAGCCGATGGCGCCCGGGGGCCGGCGCCATTCGGGCACGGCCCTCGCCGCCTGCACATCGTCGGTACCGCGCCCGCGCTGCCTGGACCGACAGAGGATTGCTGGAGTGCGCTGCCAACCTCACGCGCCATGGTTCAATGGATACCCGCTTTCGCGGGTATGACGCCCGTGTGGTTGCAGTGCATCGGCGTTCCCGCGGCGCTGCTCGACCGGGCTACGCTCGCCGGCCCCGCCTCTGCATCCGGCGCGCGTCGTGCGAAGCAGCGCGTGGCGTGTCCGGGTCAGAGCAGCACGCCGGAGCCGCCCATCGGTTCCGGAATGTCCTTGAATTTCGGCAAATCATCGGCGCTCGGCAGCACGGTTTCCGCGTAGTGCACGTGCACGCCGGGTGCGAAATTGAAATCGTCGATGACCGCGGCATAGACGTCCACCAGGCCCATCGCCGGATGCTCGGTCAGCACGTGGCCGCCGCACTGCTTGCACCAACGTCGCAGGCTGCCGGGTGACTTCGCATAGCCACCGAGCTGGTCCTCGCCCTGGGTGATGCGCACCGCGTCCGGCTTCCACAGCGAGAACGCGTTGACCGGACCGGCCGACCAGCGCCGGCAGGATTCGCAGTGGCAGTAGCCCATCGCCTCCGGCGCGCCGCTGACCGTGATCTGGACGGCGCCGCAGAAGCAGCTGCCGGTGTGGGTGTCGTTGCCTGTCATGTGAACCTCCCCTCGGAGAACCCGAGTACATGAACGTCGTTGCCGCCACGAGGGCGACATCGGCCGGTTGCGCCGGGTGATCCCGCGCACCGGCGCTACGGTTGGGGAACCCCGGCGGCGCCCTCCTCCAGGCCCGCCTGCAACCAACCGAGGTTGATGCCGATGCGCGTCGCCGCGGGGTTCGCCCAGGCATACGCGATGACGTGGCCGTCGCGATCGTCGAACACGGAGAGTTTCAGCACCGGCGTGTTGCCTTCGCGATAAGTCATGCGTTCGAGGCCGAGCGAATAGCCGCTCGGGCTGCCGTCGCGCCACGTCAGTTGCGCGCGCCCGCCCTCGCTGCCGAGGTGCAGGTCGCGGTTCATGTGCCAGTCGTCGTTGCCGGCCGCGGCGCCGGGTCCACCGCCGTTGACGACCGCCCAGCCGGCGAAATGCCGAACCCGACGCGCATCCTCCCGCGCCGTGGCGCCGCGTGCCTGGTCCGCGTACAGGCGAACGCGCAACCATTCGCCCTCGCGCTCGACGGTCAGCGGCAGCAAGGCCGCGAGCGCGCCGACACCGGGTGCGATCGTCGCGCAGGCGGCGGGATCGGCTGACAGTCGAGCCGAACCCGGACCGGCCGCGCCGCGCAACGCGCAGGCGGTGAGCGGCGCCCATTGATCGGGGTCGAATGCGTCGTCGGTCGCAGGCACGGCAACCAGCGCACGATGCGGAACGACTTGCATCGCGCCATCGGCGTCGGTCGTCACCTGCATCGCCCAGGTCGCTTCGAGCGGCGCCGGTTCGGCATCGAGCTGCACCTGCCAGCGGAACCAACCCTCCGTCGGCAGCGCGCGCAAGGTGAACACGACATGCGGCGCCGGCGCGCCGCCCGCGCTGGTCGCCACGACCTGCTCGCGGTTGTCGAACTCGCCCGCGAATAGCGGACCGGTTTCCGCGATCGCCACTGGCGGTTGGGGCGGATCGGGGCGATGCAGTTCACCGCAAGCGGCGACGGACAACAACAATGCCATCCCGCACCAGCGAGCCAGTGCGCTCCCCATCCCCGTCGATCGCGAGCCTCGATCCATCCGCCTAGGATACCAGCGCGCAGGTTGCGGGTTTTGTCATCTGATCCGTCCGCGTATCCGAACCGGTTTGCGGGTCTCTCGCAACGTGGATTCGACCCATTCGCCGGGAACGAGCTGGGGCAGTCGAAGACTGGCCCGGAGCGCGCGGCGCGGAGGACGAGGCACGCGATGAGCCGAACCATGCCGTCCAGTTCCCACGCCACCGACCGCCGATCACCACCTTGACGGTTGTCACCGAACTCGCCCGCCCGTATCATGCGCGGCCCACTCGGAGAGGTGGCAGAGTGGTCGAATGCGCCGGATTCGAAATCCGGTTTACGGGTCTCCCGTAACGTGGGTTCGAATCCCACCCTCTCCGCCAATCGGTTTTCGCGCTGTGTCACAGGGTGGGGTTCGAACCCACGTAATCAGGATGACCGGTTCGACGGATTCGTCGGGAACGAATCCGGACCGCCGCAGGCGGGCCCTGCGTGCGCAGCGCGCAGGATGAGGCTCAGGATGAGCCGAACCATCCCACCCTCTCCGCCAATCGGTTTTCGCACTGTGTCCCCAACGTGGCGGGCTGCGGGTGCTGCGATAGACGCACGGTCCGAATGCGGATGCGTCGAGGCGAAAAGCGCCCCTCATCCGCCTTCGGCACCTTCTCCCCGTAAAGGAACGGGGAGAAGGAAAAGCTTCCCATGCGGGTCTTTCACTGTGCGGTTCGGGCCACATAACAGCGGGAAGAAGTGCGTTCTTCTCCCCGCAAGCGGGGAGAAGGTGGCGCGCAGCGCCGGATGAGGGGCACGGGCGCTGCGGTGTTCGAGGAAATGTCGGGTCGGCGGGGAGATGTGCCGAAAGTGGGGTCGCGCGAATTTGAATGGGCAAGGCGAAAAGCGCCCCTCATCCGCCTTCGGCACCTTCTCCCCGTAAAGGAACGGGGAGAAGGAAAAGCTTCCCATGCGGGTCTTTCACTGTGCGGTTCGGGCCACATAACAGCGGGAAGAAGTGCGTTCTTCTCCCCGTTTGCGGGAAGCCTGCCCTTCCTTCCCGCGCAAGCGGGGCGTGAGCTTTTCCTTCTCCCCGCGAGTGGGTCGCAAGTTTTTCCTT
>CAYWZC010000162.1:3106-4782 GCA_964462745.1 uncultured Rhodanobacteraceae bacterium | reverse complement strand
ATGGTGGAGCGGAGGAGGATCGAACTCCCGACCTCTGCATTGCGAACGCAGCGCTCTCCCAGCTGAGCTACCGCCCCACGAAGGGCGCGGAGTGTACATGGCCGTGGCACGCGATGCCAAGCGCGACGTGCCGGCTCATGTGCGGATCCGCTCCATCAGCGCGTCGTACAGCAGCGGCTTGCGCCAGCCTTCGAGTGCCGCGGGCCAGGCTCCGGTCGCGACCAGGATGTCCAGATGGCGGCGTGCGCAGAGCAGGCCATCCGGCAGGTCCAGGCGTGCGGCGATGTCGTTGGCGACGCTTTTCAGGCCGGCCAACTGGCGTCGTTGTTGCGGGCTGCTCGGCGGCGGTATCGGCGCGAACTCCCGTTCTGCGGGATCGACCGGCGCCTGGAGCAAGCCCAGCAATTCGGCGCGCTGCGGCCCGCGCAGCGCACGCAGGCCGCGGGTCCGCGCGAACAGTTCCTCGCCGTCGGCCGGCGGGCGCGCGACCAGGTCCAGGATGCGCGCGTCGTCGATCAGCCAGGTACGGGGGCGATCGAGCGCGCGCGCCGCAGCGTCGCGCCACAGCGCGATGCGGCGCAACACGGCTTGGCGATCCAGCGGCCAGGTCGCGGCGCCGCGGAACGCGGTCTGCGGCTCCGGCTCGGGCTGCCGGCGTCGCGCGCGTTCGACCAGGCGCGCGCAATCCTCGGCGAACCAGTCCGCGTAGCCGCGCTGTTGCAGGCGTCGCGCCAGATCCTCGCGCAGCACATCGAGGTGCATCACGTCCTGCGCCGCGTATTCCAGTTGCAGGGCGGTCAACGGTCGTTGCAGCCAGTCCGAGCGGGTTTCGGTCTTGGGCAGTTCGATTCCGGTGATCTCGCGTACCAGGCGCTGGTAACCGAGCCCGGGGCCGAGACCCGCGAACGCCGCCGCGATCTGGGTATCGAACAGGCGGCCGATGCCTTCGGGCATGACCGTCGCGAGCGCCTCCAGGTCCTCGCTTGCGCTGTGCATGACACAGGTGCGCTCGCGGTCGCCGAGCACGGCGGCCAGTGGAGCGAGGTCGATGTCCGCCGCGGTGTCGATCAGCGCGATGCGGTCGCCGAGCGCGATCTGGACCAGGGCGAGCTTCGGGAAGAACGTGTTCGTGCGCATGAACTCGGTGTCGAGGCATGGCGCATCGGGCGGATTGTCGAGCAGGGCGGCGAGTTGGTCGCTGCGGTCGATCCAGTGGTGCATCGGATTCCTTCGCCGGCGTCCATGAATGACCGGCAGTGGCGGTTGCGGCAATCGCGGGGGGTTGCCAGGATGCTCTGGTCAACCCCGGACAGACCGGCCCCAACTCTTTGAATACAATGACGGGGTGATGTCCACAGGGTCCGGCGGATTACTATCTGGAACCAGGTCGCGCGCGCCTTGCCCGGACAGCCAGTCCGGGCTGCGCCGCGCACACCAATATGCGAACCTTGTGGGACATCATGCCGCCTGTGTGGGATTGACCAGAGCATCCGGAGTTTACCAGCGTGCCGGCCGGACTCCGCCGCGGACCCGGCGCAGCGCGCCTTTCGACGATCGCTGACTTCATGCCCGATTCGAAAACCGTCAGCAAGCAACGCGCCCTCGGCGGTGCGGCCGGCATCCTGTTGCTGCTTTTTGCGCTGACGTACCGCTACTTTCCCGACGCGTTGCATGTC
>CAYWZC010000162.1:0-3006 GCA_964462745.1 uncultured Rhodanobacteraceae bacterium | reverse complement strand
CCTGTTGCTGCTTTTTGCGCTGACGTACCGCTACTTTCCCGACGCGTTGCATGTCGAGCGCAGCGCGCACACGTCGACCGCGAGCCGTACAAGCCCCGGTCGCAGCGTACCGTGGTCGGCTGCGCCGTCCGGCTCGATCGGCGCGGAAGACGCGGCCACGGATGCGGATTCGGCCGGGGATGGCACCACGCTCGCCGAGGCGGTCGCGATGGGGCCACCGCTACCGACCACGGACGAGATCACCGACCTGCTGCGTCGCGCGCGGGTCGCCGAGGAGCGCGGCGACGCGGGCGATGCGGTGATCGAGGCGATCGACCTGTATCGCGAGGTCCTCGAACTTGATCCGCACAATGCGTCCGCCGAAGCCGGTTTGCGCCGTATCGGCGGCGCGACGCGCGACTGGGCGATCGCGGCGGTACAGCGCAACGACGAGAAACAAGCGCAGCGCAACCTCGCGTTGTTCGCGTCGTTGCCGCACGCGGAGCAGGAGCTCGACGCCCTGCGCCGGCGCATCGAGGTACTCAACGAAATCAAGCCGCTGCTGACCCGCGCCGCGGCCCAGCTCCATGCCGGCCATCCGCTCGAACCGGTCGGTGACAACGCGTTGGAAACCTACCGCAAGGTGCAGGAAATCGACCCGGACAACGCGCTCGCCGACGAGGGCCTTGCGACGATCGAGCGCGGCCTGCTGGACCGTGCGCTCGGCGAAGCCGCACAGGACGACTTCGCGAGTGCCGATTCGATCCTTGCCCGGGCTTCGGACATCCGCCCCGGCTCGCAAGCGCTGCTGGAAACGCGCGCACGCATCGAAGGCTTGCGCCGCCAGAGGGCGGCGAGCGTGCTCGCCCAGGCGCAATCGGCACTCGATGCGGGTAATGCGGAACTGGCCGATCGCCTCGCGCGGCGCGCGCAGGCGACCAGCGCCGACCTGCCCGGACTGGATGCGTTCGCGGAGCGCCTGCGCAATGCGCGCCTGTACGCGAACATGAAGCCCGGCCAGGTCCTGCGCGACCGCTTCCTCGACATCCCCGGCCAGGCGCCGGCCGTGATCGTTATCCCGACCGGCAGCTTCGTCATGGGTTCGGCGGCCGACGAGCCTGGTCATCGCGAGAGCGAGGAGCCGCAACGCCGGGTGCGGATCGAGACCGGTTTCGCGCTCGGCCGCAGCGAAGTGACGGTCGCCGAATTCGGCGCATTCGTCGCGAGCAGTGATTTCGTGACCGACGCGGAACGACTCGGCTCCGCGACGATCTACGAGGAATCCAGCGGCCGCATGCGCGAGCAGCGCGGGGTGAACTGGCGCGACGACTACCACGGCGATCCCGCAGCGCCCGACCTGCCGGTCGCGCACGTGTCGTGGAACGATGCGGTCGCCTACCTCGACTGGCTCTCGCAGCGTACCGGCAAGCACTACCGCCTGCCGAGCGAAGCGGAATTCGAGTACGCATTGCGCGCGGGATCCGCGACGCTGTATCCGTGGGGTGGGGGCGCGCCGGACTCGGTCCGCGAGAACGTCACCGGGGCCGGTGACCGATCGCCGTCGAAGCGCAGCTGGTCGCGTGCGTTTCCGGAATACAAGGATGGCTTCTGGGGGCCTGCGCCGGCCGCGAGTTTCCGCGCCAACGCGTTCGGCCTGTTCGACATGAACGGCAACCTGTCCGAATGGGTCGCCGATTGCTGGCACGACAATTACGTGCGTGCGCCACGCGACAGCCGGGCATGGAATAATCCGGGCTGCACGACCCACGTCGTGCGCGGCGGATCGTGGGGCAGCGCACCGGACCAGGTGCGCTCGGCGTACCGGCTCGCCGCGGCGGCGGATGCGCGCAGTGCACGGGTCGGGTTTCGCGTCGCGCGGGACTTGTAGCTGAGGAAACGACGCAGAGGAGCATGCCATGGGACTGTTGGGCAACAGGTCATCCGGTTCGGGACGTCGCGGGCTCAAGTTGTGGCCGATCCTGATCTTCGCGTTGTATTTCGGCTACTACTACATCAGCCATCGCGATACGGCTTCCTACACCGGGCGTTCGCAACTCATCGACACCACGCCCGCGCAGGAAGCGGCGCTCGGCTTGCAGTCGTATCGGGAAATCCTTTCGCAATCGCAGGTCGTGACCAGCGGCCCGCTGCCCGACCAGGTGCGTGGCATCGCGCAGCGCCTGATCGACGCCGCGCCGAAGGTCGAGGATTACCTTGCGAGCACCCGCAACACGCCGAAGGACACCGACTGGAGTTCGTTCCAGTGGAACGTCAGCGTGATCGAATCCGACCAGGTCAATGCGTTCTGCCTGCCCGGCGGCAAGATCGCGGTCTACACCGGCATCGTGCCGATCGCGCAGAACGAGGACGGGCTCGCCGTCGTCATGGGCCACGAGATCGCGCACGCGTTGCTGCGCCACGGCGGCGAGCGCATGGCGCAGCAGAAACTCGTCCAACTCGGCACCCTGGCCGCCGGCATGTCGATGAGCGAGATGGATCCGGGCCAGCAACGCATGATGATGGCCGCGCTCGGCGCCGGCGCGCAGTACGGCGTGCTGCTGCCGTTCTCGCGCAGCCATGAATCGGAAGCCGACCACGTCGGCCTCATGCTCGCCGCAGCCGCCTGCTACAACCCGCAGGAAGCGCCGCGCCTGTGGGAACGCATGGCTTCGGCCGGCGGACAGAAACCGCCCGAATTCGCCTCGACCCATCCCGCGGACGCGACCCGCATCCGCCAGTTGCAGGAGTGGATGCCGGAAGCGATGGAGGTGCGACGGCATTTCTGTGGCGGGTGAGAGCCGAACCGCACGGTGAAGAGCCCGCATGGGAAGCTTTTCCTTCCCCCCATTCCTTTACGGGGAGAAGGTGCCGAAGGCGGATGAGGGGCGCTTTTCGCCTCGCCCATTCAAGTTTGCGCGAACTCACTTTCGGCATATTTCGCCGCCGACACCGACATTTCCTCGAACACCGCAACGCCCGTTGCCCCTCATCCGGCGCTGCGCGCCACCTTCTCCCCGCTCGCGGGGA
>CAYWZC010000161.1:0-4853 GCA_964462745.1 uncultured Rhodanobacteraceae bacterium | reverse complement strand
CCGGCTTGGCGGCGAACCACTGCTCTTCCTTGGTGAACGGGTTGATGCCCTTGCGCTTCGGCTTGGCGGGCACCTTGACCGCGGTGATCTTGAGCAGGCCCGGCAGGGTGAACGTTCCGGCACCCTTCTTGCTGACCGAACCGGCCACCGCGTTTTCCAGCGCGGCGAGCACCGCGCGCACGTCCCGGGCGGCGACGCCGCTCGAATCGGCGAGGTGCGCCACCAGGCCGGACTTGCCCAGGGCTTCCTTGATCGGCTTCGGGGCAGCCGGCTTGGCGGCGGCCTTGGATGCGCTGGGCTTCTTCGCCGCTTTCTTGGTCTTTGCCATAAATATCTCGTGTCTGTGTGGGTGGATGATGTGCCGGAGATTCCATTCGGCATGCGCAATGTAGGGCAAATCAAGGGTATTCGCCAAGTCCGCGCCGGTCGACCCGGTCCCGGCACCACGATCACCGGGAACTGGAAGAAGCCGGAGCCACGGATCCAGAATCATTCCTTGACTCGGCAAAATACGTGTATATACACTCTTTTGATGGACGGCGACTCCGCGATGCTCGAAACCACCCAGTGCCTGTGTCTCGCGGTGCGGCGCGCGGCGCGCACGATCACGCGGGCGTTCGATCGCGAGTTGCGCGCGCACGGGCTGCGCGCGACCCAGTTCACGATGCTCGCGGCGCTGGACATCAAGGGTCCGCAGACCATCGGCGAACTCGCGGACCTGCTCGGCGCCGAACGCACCACGCTGACGCGCAATCTCGGCCTCGTCGAAGAACGTGCGCTGGTCAGGATTCGCGCCGGCGAGGATGCGCGCGCGCGAATCGCCTCGATCACGCCGAAAGGCCGGCGCACGTTGCAACGCGCGCTGCCCGCATGGCGCAAGGTGCAAGGCGACCTCGTCGAGTCGATCGGTGCCCAGGCCGCGATCGGCCTGCGCCGACTCGCGGGCGGACCGTGCGTCATTGGCCTGCCCGCGACCGGCACCGCGCGAAAGAACAACAAGGAGCCACGCACATGAAGCTCTACTATTCCGACGTCCTCGCACCGCGCAAGGTCTGTGCCGTCGCGAAGTATCTGGGCTCCCCGCTCGAATACGTGTTTCTCGACCTCGGCAAGGGCGAGCACAAGACGTCCGACTATCTCGCGATCAACCCGAACGGCAAGGTCCCGACCCTGACGGACGGTTCGCGCACGCTGTGGGAGGCCGACGCGATCCTGTGCGAACTGGCCCTGCGCGCGGGCTCGGATCTGTGGCCGTGCGACCAGCGCCAGATCGACATCGTACGCTGGTTCAGCTGGGCGATGCAGCATTTCACCCTGCATGCCGGCGCGTTGTACTTCGAATGCATCATCAAGGCGCGCTTCGGCATCGGCGATCCCGATTCGCTCGCAATCGAAACCGCGCGGGGCGAGTTTCGTCGCTACGCCGCCGTGCTGGACGACCACTTGCGTGGCCGCCGCTGGCTGGTCGGTGAAGCGCTCACGGTTGCGGATTTCGCGGTAGCGGTGACATTGCCCTATGCCGATCGCGCGCGCATTCCGCTCGACGAATTCCTCGAAGTACGTCGATGGCACGAGCGCCTGTGCGAACTCGATGCGTGGCGCGACCCCTTTCCGGCGCTCGTGGCGCCTGCCTGACACGGCGCACCACAACGTCACCACCCGCCGCAGTCATGCGGCCCAACGGAGCAGCACCCATGACCCTGACCAGCTACCTGTTTTTCGACGGCACCTGCCGTGAGGCATTCGAGTTCTATGCACGCGTGCTCGATGCGAAGATCGAGGCGATGAGCACCTATGGCGACATGCCGCCGGAAGCCGAGGGTTCCGGCGATCCGGCCGAGGGTTGCGGTGCGCTGACACCCGAATCGCGCGACCGCATCATGCACGCGTACCTCGCCAGGGGCGACGCGGCACTGATGGGCTCGGATTCCATGCCCGGCCAACCGTTCGAGGGAATCAAGGGATGTTCCGTCGCGATCGGTACCAGCGACGCGGCCGAGGCGGAACGTGTGTTCCACGCGCTCGCCGAGGGCGGCAATGTGACCCTGCCGCTGCAGGCGACGTTCTGGGCCGAACGCTTCGGCATGCTGGTCGACCGCTTCGGCGTTTCGTGGATGGTGAACTGCATGAAGCCGGCCTGATCGGCAGGCGCCCGGCGCACGCTTCCTGCAACAGTCCAGTCGCTCCCTCCGTCTGCAATCCCGCAGCGCAGCCCCCCGTTCGGGATACCGCGAAAGGGAAACAATGGCGTCCGTAGAGCGCAGCTTGCTGCGCTCCGATTCCCTGCCGCCTGCGGCAAGCGCAGCAAACTGCGCTCTACAAGAGCCGCACGGCGACGCGGGCGAAGCCATTGGGCTGCGGTTGAACCTTGTCGCCGATCAGGTCCGGCATTCAACGAGTTCGGCAGGTTCCGGATCCCGGCCCTTTCGCCGGGGCGACGAGAAGGCGCAACGGCTCCGGATGCGTCTTCAAAGCTCGACGATCGGCTTGAAGCCACCCCAGAACATGCGCTTGCCATCGAACGGCACGTTCTGCGGATTCATGCCCGCGAGCCGCGGATCGGCCATGACCTTGGCATTGATCCGGTCGCGCGCCGCGCGCGACTTGAACACGATCCAGGAGAACACCACGACCTCGCCCGGCTTGAGCTTGACGCTCTGCGGGAACGAAGTGGTCTTGCCGGGGCGAACGTCATCGGCGACACACTCGACATACTCGAGCGCGCCGTATTCCTTCCAGATCTTGCCGGCCTTGCGCGCAAGGCTGCGATACGCGGCCAGCTTCTTTTCCGGTACCGGCACCACGAAACCATCGACATAGCTCATGCGGGATCTCCAGACGGGGATGGCAAACGGGCCCGCGGAACCTGCGCCCCGCCGGCACGCGCAACCATACCGTCATTCAACACGCGCGGAGCCGGCATCCGCACGCGAATACGCGAATGGCTCAGCGTTTGTTCATCGCGGAAGGCGCCATCCAGATAAGCTCCCAGACATGGCCGTCCGGATCCTGGAACCCGTGCGTGTACATGAAACCGTAATCCTGCGCATCGTTCCAGGTCGATCCACCGGCCGCGACCGCCTTGCCGACCATTTCGTCCACCTGCTCGCGGCTCTCGCAGGTCAGGCACATGATCGCTTCGGTGGCCTTGCTCGCGTCGCAAACCGGGTTCGGCGTGAACGAGCGAAACTTCGCTTGCGTCAGCAGCATCACGTAGATGTCGTCCGTGACGACCATGCATGCCGTGGTCTCGTCGGTGAATTGTGCGTTGAAGTCGTAACCGAGACGACTGAAGAACTCGACCGACTGGTCGAGATCGCGGACCGCGAGGTTCACGAAGATCCGGGTGGGCATGCGGGCTCCTCGACACGGATGATTGCAACCGGGAAACCGTACCACCGGCTCGTTCCGAAAACCGTTAATGACGTTCACTTTCGCGAACCTGCGCGACGCGACACCGAAATCCGCCTATGCCTGCCGCAACAACCTGTCCAGCAGTTTCGGGAACAAGGCGGCCGGGTCGTTGCACGTCCGCGTGAAATCCGGATCGTCCGCTGCCAAGCGCAAATAATCCGCGCTGGCGCGATGAGTGGCGGCTCCTTCGAGGCGCGAGAAATCGGTACAGAGCAGCATGTCCTTGAGCAAACGCTCGGCAAACGGGCCGTGTGCGTCGGGCTGGCGGCGATGTTCGATGTGCAGGTACGCATCGCGATGGTCGCGTGGCGTTGGAGATGACGCGGAGTGAAACAAGGTTGCCGCGCGCTCCAGCAGCGCATCGATGCCGGTGTCGTTGACCAGGAGGTCGAGCACCTGTTCGATGTAGCCCGCGTCCTCCTGGAACACGATGCGCCCGAGACGCATTGCGTCCTTGTCCGGCGTCACATCGATATCGCCGTCGTCCGGATATACGAACACGTTCCACACCCGGGCCGGAAGGATCGGCTCAGGGTTTTCCGAGCGGCAAGTACAAGGTGTTGCCGGCCTCGGCCGTGGACCGGAAGCCGAACCCGGCGTAGAACGATGCCGCACGGGCATCCTTTGCGTCCACTACCAGCAGGCGCACGCCGATATTGGCTCGCATGGCTAGTGCGCAATTGAGGGCGTGACCCAACAGCAGGCGGCCGATGCCTTTCCCCTGCACGCCCCGCGTCACGGCCAATCGCGCCAGCCGCACGCAAGGCACGGGATAAGCAGGCAACCGCTTGCGGTCACCCGGTTGCAGATCGTCCAGCCGAAGTTGGGCGGCAGCCAGACTGCAGTAGCCGAGGATGCGAGCGGGCTGGGTGTCGTCGGTCAATACATGCGTGGTGGCAATGCCGTCGCGCTGGTGCTGGCTGGCAAGGCGGCGCAGATATTCATCCAGAACCGCAATGCCGCAGGCAAAGCCGAGGCGGTCGTGTCGGCGACCGTCCAGCAAGGCGAACTGCAAGGCCACGTCGGCTCAACGACGCTGGCTGACGAGTTTCGCGGCGTCCGCCATGGCCTTCTTCAGCCTGGCATTGGGCTTGAACGGTTTGTCCAACTCGGCCAGGAAGCGGCGCGACTCGGCGGGCGAGAGGGTGACGGTGAGTTCGGCGGCCATCGCGGCATCGGCCTCGCGCAACACCGCGTCGCGCACGAACGCCGATACCGGCAAGCCACGCAGCGCGGCGGCGCGGGTGATGCGCTCCTTGTCACGGGCGTTGAGACGCAGGTCGAGGCGGGCGGCGGTTGCAGTCATGGCGTTCTCCTGTACGGAATTCTACCGTACCCGCTCGGAACACGCCATCATCGCGACGCTCGAGTCCGCCACCGCGCAACCATGCCGATGAAGCGCATGGCCATGGCTCGCCATCGCAACGACCCCGTCTTTC
>CAYWZC010000160.1:0-4926 GCA_964462745.1 uncultured Rhodanobacteraceae bacterium | reverse complement strand
ATGTAGGTCAGCATCAGCGCGAGCGAGAGCACGGCTGCGCAGGCCTGCACCGCCACGCGCCGCGACAGGAATCCCGGCACGGCGACCACGATCCACAGCAGGCGCAGCGCGAAATCGAGATCCGCGCGCGGCGCAGCGCCGGACAGCAGCCATTGCTGGGCGAACGATGCGAGCGGAATCAGCGCGACGATCACGTAGAACGGTCGGCGTCGTTCGATGAACGCCTGGACGAGTGCGTCACCGTCGAGATGCAGGTCGGCCGGCAGCACGAGGTAGGCGAGCAGGTACAGGAGCACCGGCAGCACCATGAATGCGACGTAGGAAAAGAACGTCCATTCCTGCACGTCGCGCCAGATGAACGAAATCCACCACACCTGCAACACGCCGATCAGCAGGGTGGCGACGATCGCGAACAACCACCAGGCGCGTGCGAGCGAGCGTCCGTCGCGCAGCAGGCGCGCGATCCCGGACAGCAGCTGGGTCACGGCGAGGCCGAGGATGATCGAAAGCAGGACCGTGATGTATTCGAACTCGCCCATGCCGGCTCCACGTGGCTCGCGGCGATGGTACCCCACGCTCGCGCCCGCGTTGGTACGCTTGCCGGCATGAACGGCACCGGCGCGCTACGCAACGAGGATTCGATGGCCGGCGAAGCGCCGGTCACGTCCTTGCCCGGCGTCGGGCCGGCACTCGCCCAGGCGCTCGCGCGGCTCGGCATCGAGCGCGTGCAGGATCTGTGGTTCCACCTGCCGCTGCGTTACGAGGATCGCACCCGGATCGTGCCGATCGGCGATCTTCGTCCCGGCGAGAAGGCGCAGGTCGAAGGCGTGGTCGAAGCGGTCGAGCGCGGTTTTCGTTACCGGCCGCAGTTGCGCGTCGCGCTCGGCGACGATTCGCGCGCAACCCTGGTGCTGCGCCTGCTGCATTTTCGCGCGGCGCAGGTCGCCCAGTTCGCGCCCGGCGTGCGCGTGCGCTGCCACGGGGAAGTGCGCCACGGCATGCACGGGCTGGAGATGGTCCACCCGTCGTATCGCATCCTCGACAACCGAACCGCCGCGCCGGTCGAGGAGCACCTGACGCCGGTCTATCCGGTCACCGAAGGACTCGGCCAGAAGCGCCTCGCAGGCCTCATCACGCTCGCGCTCGCGAAGTTGCCCGACGACGAGGCGCTGGAACTCGTGCCGGCGAAACTGCGTGGGTCGCTCGAACTCGGTTCGCTGCGCGAGGCCTTGCTCGCCGCACATCGACCGCCGCCCGACGCCGACCTGGTCGAATTCACGCTCGGTACGCATCCCGCCCGCCAGCGCCTCGCGTTCGAGGAATTGCTCGCCCATCATCTCGGCCTCAAGCGCCAGCGCGAACAGGTACGCCGCCACGCGGCGCCGGCCCTGGCGGGGGATGGGCGCCTGCGCCGCGGTTTCACCGAACGCCTGCCATTCGCACTGACCCGCGCGCAACAGCGGGTCGCGATCGAGATCCTCGACGATCTCGCCAGGCCCGTGCCGATGCTGCGTCTCGTGCAGGGCGACGTTGGCTCGGGCAAGACCGTGGTCGCCGCGCTCGCCGCGCTGGCCGCGATCGAAGCCGGATCGCAGGTCGCGCTCGCCGCGCCGACCGAACTGCTCGCGGAGCAGCACTGGCGCCTGCTCGAGGAATGGCTCGCGCCGCTCGGCGTCACGCCGACATGGCTGGCCGGCAAGGTCAAGGGTCGCGCGCGCCAGGCTGCGCTCGCGGCGGTTGCCGATGGCGCGCCGCTGGTGGTCGGCACGCACGCGCTGATGCAGGAAGGCGTCGGCTTCTCGAAGCTCGGCCTGGTCATCATCGACGAGCAGCATCGCTTCGGCGTGCACCAGCGCCTCGCGTTGCGCGACAAGGGCCGCGACGGCGGCAACGTGCCGCACCAGCTCGTGCTGACCGCGACGCCGATTCCGCGCACGCTCGCGATGACCGCCTATGCCGATCTCGATGTGTCCGTGATCGATGAACTGCCGCCCGGACGCACGCCGGTGCAGACCGTCGCGATCTCGAGCGCCCGCCGCGTCGAGGTCATCGGACGCATTCGCGCCGCCTGCGCCGAGGGCCGGCAGGCGTACTGGGTCTGCACGCTGATCGAGGAATCGGAGCAACTGGAGGCGCAGGCCGCCGAAGTCGTGCTCGCCGAACTTGACGCCGCGCTACCCGAAGTCGCGGTCGGCCTCGTCCACGGTCGTCTCAAGGCGAAGGAAAAGCAGGCCGCGATGGACGCATTCAAACGCGGCGATACGCGCGTGCTGGTCGCGACCACGGTCATCGAGGTCGGCGTCGACGTGCCGAACGCGAGCCTCATGGTCATCGAGAACGCCGAACGCCTCGGCCTCGCGCAGTTGCACCAGTTGCGCGGCCGGGTCGGGCGTGGGAGTACCGCGTCGAGCTGCGTCCTGCTTTACCAGCCGCCGTTGTCGCGGCTTGCGCGCGAACGCCTCGCGGTCCTGCGCGAAACCGCGGACGGATTCCGTATCGCGGAGAAGGACCTCGAGCTGCGCGGCCCCGGCGAACTGCTCGGCACCCGCCAGACCGGCCAACTCGCGTTCCGCGTCGCCGACATCACCCGCGACGCACGCCTGCTGCCGGCCGTGCGACGCGTCGGCACCTCGATGTTGCGCGACCACCGAGCACTCGCCGATCGTCTCGTCGCACGCTGGGTCGGGGCGGCGGAGCGGTATGTCGGGGCGTGAAAGCGCGCGCGGGTTGCATCGAAACCGTGACGGATACAGGATCGGAACACCGACGCGGCGAGAAATCCCGTGATCACTGTTGTTTGGCTGTACTTGATTCTCTGCGTCATCCTGCCGGCGACCCTCGTTCTCGTGTCGAAGCGCGCCGCAGGCACCGAGAAGGCGATTTGGTTTCTCGTGACGGTATTCCTTTCGTGGCTCGGCTTCATCGCGTTCCTCATCGCGACCGCGAATCGGCAGACATCGGAGCGGCCGACCCACGCGGCCTGAGGCAACGGAGATTTCGCCATGGGCTTGTGGCATTACATCGTTCTGGGGCTCTTCGTCCTCCTTCCGCCACTGCTGGTGCTCGTGTCCAAGCGCGCCGCGGGCACCGAGAAGGCGATCTGGTTCCTTGTTGCTGCATTCTTGTCGTGGCTGGGTTTCATCGCATTCCTGATCGCGACCGCGAATCGCGACAGTGGGAAGGTCGCAGAAGGGTGAGAGGCGACACTCGTCAGCCTTGGTGGTCGGCTTGATTGAAGCGGGTTCATCGTTGGGTGCTGGCCTTGCGTGTGTGCCAGGACCCGCAGTACAATGCGCGGTTCTTGCACTCGAACCCAGCGATTCCGCCATGAAAGCCGATATCCATCCGAAGTACCAGCCGGTCGTGTTCCAGGACGTCGCTGGCGATTTCGCGTTCCTGACCCGTTCGACGATGTCGAGCAAGGAAACGATCCGCTGGGAGGACGGCGAGGAGTACCCGCTCGTCAAGGTGGAAATCTCCAGCCATTCGCATCCGTTCTACACGGGCAAGCAGAAGGCGGCCGATGTCGGCGGCCGGGTCGACAAGTTCCGCCAGCGCTACAAGCAGAAGTAGCCGCCGGGCGACCGTCCGAGCAGGAAACGCCGGCCTTGCGCCGGCGTTTTCGTGTCCGGGCTCCGGCTGTCGCCAACCGGGCCTTCCGGCAGATGGCGTGGAACCCGGCTGTGCGATAATCGTCCGGCTGTGCGCAGCCGCCTGCCGCAACGGCGCCCCGGCGCCGTCCGCGGGTGCCGCCTGCGCCATTCATTCATCCGCGGATCCGGACCGCGCCCGTCGTGGCGTTGGCACGGGTCCGCCGCCGCGAAGGAGCCAGCCCGTGTCCGACAAGTCCGTAGAACTCATCGATTCCGCCGCCGGCACCTCGGCCCGACTGCCGATCGTGAGCGGCACGCTCGGCGATCCGGCCATCGACATCGCGAGCCTGCACAAACAGACCGGTTGCTACACGTTCGACCCGGGGTTCATGGCGACCGCCGCGACGCGCAGTGCGATCACGTTCATCGATGGTGACAAGGGCACCCTGCTGTACCGCGGCTACCCGATCGAACAGCTTGCCAAGCAGTCGAGTTTCCTCGAGGTCGCCTATCTCCTGATCAACGGCGAGTTGCCGACCGCGCCCCAGTTCAGCCGTTTCGAGGACGACATCACGCATCACTCGATGATGCACGAGTCGCTCAAGAACTTCCTGCACGGCTTCCGCTACGATGCCCACCCGATGGCGATGTTGTGTGGCGTGATCGCGTCGCTGTCGGCGTTCTACCACGACAACCTCGACATCGAGGATGCGGCCCAGCGCAAGCTCGTCGCGGTGCGCCTGCTGGCCAAGATCCCGACCATCGCGGCGGCCGCGTACCGCTACTCGATCGGCTGGCCGGTGCGCTATCCACGCAACAACCTCGAATACGTCAACCGCTTCCTGCACATGATGTTCGAGGTGCCGAGCGAGCCGCTGACCCTGAATCCGGTCGCGGCGAAAGCGCTCGACCTGCTGTTCATCCTGCACGCCGACCACGAGCAGAACGCATCGACCTCGACCGTGCGCCTGGTCGGTTCGACCGGCGCGAATCCGTACGCCTGCGTAGCGGCCGGCATCGCGGCGCTGTGGGGGCCGGCACACGGCGGCGCCAACGAGGCGGTGCTGAAGATGCTCGCCGAGATCGGCGACGTGAAGGATGTCGGCAAGGCGGTCGAGCGCGCAAAGGACAAGGAATCGGGCTTCCGGCTCATGGGCTTCGGCCATCGCGTGTACAAGAACTACGATCCGCGCGCGGCGATCATCCGCGAGATGTGCCACCAGGTACTCGCCGATCTCCATGTCAGCGACCCGCTGCTCGATGTCGCGCTCGCGCTCGAGGAAGTCGCGCTCAAGGATTCGTACTTCGTCGAGCGCAAGCTGTACCCGAACGT
>CAYWZC010000159.1:2503-5029 GCA_964462745.1 uncultured Rhodanobacteraceae bacterium | reverse complement strand
TTCGCGAAGTCGGTGCGCAACAGGCCCGCGCGGTGCCGCGTCCACAGGTATTCGAACGGGTCGAAGATGTGCTCGCGCACGAGTTGCACGTCTGCATCGTCCGGGAACATCAGCGGCAGTTCCTGGCGGAACATGAGTACGCAGGACGGGATCGGCGCGGTGATGTCCCAGCCCTCGCGCACCGCGGCCGCGAGCACCGGGATGTTCTTCTCCTTGTACTTCGCGACCGATTCCAGGTCGCCGAGTTCGAGCTTGGGCATGCCGCAGCAGGCCTCGCGCTCGACGAGTTTCACCGCGATGCCGTTGTGTGCGAGCACGGCGGCGAGATCCTCGACGATCGCGGGTTGCGACACGTTGCAGTAGCAGGTCGCGAACAATGCGAGCTTGCCGCGCGTTCGACCGGCCGGCTGCGGCGCCGCGCCGCCACGGTCGAGCTTGGCCAGGCGCTTGCGCGCGGTCCTTGCGTGGTATTCCGGGATGCGCGCCTCCGGATGCACGCCGAGGGTCTTGTCCATGAGCTTGCGCGCGACGCCGTTGCGGTTGGCCGCGTTCACCACGTCGACCACGATCGGGATCGACGCGAGCTTGCCGACCGCGGTGGTGCTGGACAGGATCTTCGCGCCGAGGCCGGTTTCGCCGCGGCGATGGTGGAACGCCTTCGCGCGCAGCATCAGGTGCGGGAAGTCGACGTTCCACGGGTGCGGCGGAACGTACGGGCACTTGGTCTGGTAACACAGGTCGCACAGGTAGCACTGGTCGACGACTTTCGCGTAGTCGGCCTTGTCGACGCTGTCGACCTCCATCGTCGTCGATTCGTCGACGAGGTCGAACAGGGTCGGGAATGCGTGGCACAGGCTCACGCAACGCCGGCAGCCGTGACAGATGTCGAATACGCGCTCGAGTTCGCGGTTCAGCGCGGACTCGTCGTAGAACTCGGGATTGCGCCAGTCCAGTGGATGGCGGGTCGGCGCATCGAGGCTGCCCTCGCGCGATGCGTCCGGCGCGGTACTCATGCTTCATCTCCCGGAAGGCGAGGTCGCGGCAACGATTTTCGTTGTGGGCGACTTCCGCCTGAGAAGTTACGCACTTCGTTGCTCCTCGTGGTGAAACACCATTCCCTTCTCCCCGCTAGCGGGGCGCATATCTTTTTCTTCTCCCCACGAGCGGGGTACATGTCCATTTCCTTCTCCCCGCGAGCGGGGTACATGTCCATCTCCTTCTCCCCGCGAGCGGGGCGCATATCTTTTCTCTTCTCCCCGCGAGCGGGGAGAAGGTGGCGCGCAGCGCCGGAAGAGGGGCACGGGCGTGGCGATGTTCGAGGGGGCGTCCATTCGCGTGAGCCTGCGGAAGCAGTGGATCGAGCGGCTCGGACACCGCGTCGAGGCGAAAAGCACCCCCATCCACCCGCGCCGCTTCTCCCCGTTCGCACGGGGAGAAGGGATCATGCAACGGAACCGGCTCAGGCGTTGACTTCGCCGAGCGCCTTGGTGAAGCGGTTCGCGTGCGAGCGCTCGGCCTTGGCGAGCGTTTCGAACCAGTCGGCGATCTCGTCGAAACCTTCCTCGCGCGCGGCCTTGGCCATGCCCGGGTACATGTCGGTGTACTCGTGGGTTTCGCCCGCGATCGCGGTCTCGAGGTTCTTCACCGTGTCGCCGAACGGCAGGCCGGTGGCCGGGTCGCCGACGCTTTCGAGATATTCGAGGTGGCCGTGCGCATGGCCGGTTTCGCCCTCGGCGGTCGAACGGAACACCGCGGCGATGTCGTTGTGGCCTTCGACGTCGGCCTTCTGCGCGAAATAGAGATAACGACGGTTGGCTTGCGATTCACCCGCGAATGCAGCCTTCAGGTTTTCCTCGGTGCGCGTGCCTTTCAGATTGCTCATGATTTCACCTCGTGGCGTTGGCTGGAGATGGATGCCGTCGCGTTGCGGCGGCCCGGATTCAGGGTAGTCCGCGCGAGTGCGCGGGGGAAGTTGGAAATAGCGATGGATGCAATCGAGCGCGTCTATCGATGCAGGTCGCCGCTTGCCTCGGGTTGGTAGCGGATCGAGGTGACGCGCAAACGCGCATGGCGGCCGCCCGGCATCGTCCATTCGATCGACTGTCCCACGCGCAGGCCGAGCATCGCGCTGCCGACCGGCGCGAACACCGAGACCTTGCCCGCCGAGCCGTCGGCGTCGCGCGGATACACGAGGGTGAGCTCGTGCGTCGCGCCGGTCGATTCGTCTTCCACGCAGGCGGTCGAGTTCATGGTCACGATGTCGGCGGGCATGTCGCCGGGCTCGACGATGTTCGCGCGCGCGAGTTCGCCGCGCAGCGCGTCGATGCCGGGTGCCTTGCTCCAGGATGGTTGTTCGAGGAGTTGTTCGAGACGTTCGACGTCGCGGCTGGAAACGGTGATCGGGGTGGATGTGTTCAAGGGGACTCCATGGCGGAAGTTCGCGCGGATGCCTGCGCGGGCTCTTTACGGGATCGGATTCGACCACGCTATCCGATCGCGCGGGGTTTCTCAACGTGGTCGCGCGGC
>CAYWZC010000159.1:0-2403 GCA_964462745.1 uncultured Rhodanobacteraceae bacterium | reverse complement strand
CGGATCGAGGAGCCCGGCGGGCAGGTTGCGGAACACGTCCGCCAACTGGTGGAGAAAGCCGTCCATCGCCGAACTCTTGCGCCAGATCATCGCGATGCGCCGGCTCGGCGCGCGGCCGCGGAATTCGATCAAGCGCACGTTGTCCGCCTGCGGCACCGGCGGCTTGATCGCGAGGGTCGGCAGCAGGGTTACGCCGACGTTGGCCGCGACCATCTGGCGCAGGGTTTCGAGGCTGGTCGCGCGGAAGCCGACCTTTTCCCCGGCGCCGGCCAACTCGCAGACTTCGAGCGCCTGGTCGCGCAGGCAGTGGCCGTCCTCGAGCAGCAGCAGGCTCTGGTCGGCGAGGTCGTCGAGCTTGAGCATCTGCCGTGCGGCGAGCGCATTGCCCTCCGGCACCGCGAGCACGAACGGCTCCTCGAACAGGAATTCCGAATGCAGCTGATGGTCGTGGATCGGCAGCGCGAGCACGCCCGCATCGAGTTTGCCCTCGCGCAACTGGCGCAGCACCTGCTCGGTCTTTTCCTCGACCAGCAACAACTCGAGGCGTGGGAACCGCGCACGAACCTGCGGAATCACGTGCGGCAACAGGTACGGCCCGAGGGTCGGGAAGATGCCGAGCCGGATCGTGCCCGATTCCGGATCGATCGTGCGCCGCGCGATCGCGCGGATCTGCTCGACCTCGTTGAGCACCTCGCGTGCGCGTTGCGCGATCTCGCGGCCGACCTCGGTCAGCAGCACCTTGCGCGGAGTGCGCTCGACCAGGGCCACGCCGAGTTCCTCCTCGAGCTTGCGAACCTGGGTCGACAAGGTCGGCTGGCTCACGCAACTCGCTTCCGCGGCACGGCCGAAATGGCGGTGCTCGGCGAGCGCGACGAGATAGCGCAGGTCACGGAGGTTCATGGTTCATGCATTGATAATAACTATGAATCATATGATAACAATCAATTGGAGTAATTGGAATGCAGGCGCTATCTTGGTCCCCGTGGCGCGGTTGCGCCCGATCCTTCCAACCTCGCATCCAACCAGCCCCAAGGAGATTTCCATGCTCACCGTTGGCGACAAGTTCCCCGAATTCAACCTCACCGCGACCGTTTCGATCGAAAGCCTCGACAAGGCGTTCGCACCGATCCGCCACGACACCTATGCGGGCAAGTGGCTGCTCGTGTTCTTCTACCCGAAGGACTTCACCTTCGTCTGCCCGACCGAGATCAAGGGCTTCGGCGACCTGAACAAGCAGTTCGCGGATCGCGATTGCCAGATTCTCGCCGCGAGCACGGACAGTGAGTTCGTCCATTTCGCGTGGCGCAAGGACCACAAGGACCTGCGCGACCTGCCGTTCCCGATGCTCGCCGACATCCGCAAGGATCTGACCCAGGCGCTCGGCATCGTGGACGAGGAGGGTGTCGCCAAGCGCGCGACCTTCCTGGTCGATCCGCAGGGCGTGATCCGCTTTGCGTACGTCACCGACGGCAGCGTCGGCCGCAATCCGCAGGAAGTGCTGCGCGTGCTCGACGCGTTGCAGACCGACGAACTGTGCCCCTGCAACTGGCAGCAGGGCGAGGAAACGCTGAAGGTCGCCTGATCCGGAGGGCTTGAAGCACAGCCGGGCGACTCCATATCGTCCGGCGAGAGCGAAACGGGGCGTCAGAGCCCCCACAGTTCGGACGGCATCGCTCCTCCCTCCCCGCGGTGTCGTTCGGGGCGGCGGATCCCCGTATCCGCCGCCCACCTTTCGCCCAGCGCCCAGGCGCCTTCCGACGGTTCTCCGATTTGCATCCCGTGTGCCATGCGGCTTACCGCATCGCAGGGCTCCGGTCGGATCGGATTCACACCGACGGCGCGCGCAGCGGGACGTCCCAGGAGAAAACCATGAGCATCGAACAGATCACCGCACAGATTCCCGACTATGCGAAGGACCTGCGCCTCAACCTCGAATCCGTGCTGAGCGAATCCGGTGCGCCGGGCCTCGGCGCGAAGCAGATCGCGATCATCGCGCTCGCGAGCGCGATCGCCGCGCGCCACGCGCCACTCGTCGACGCGGTCAGGGAACGTGCGGCCGAGGTACTCGGCGCCGACGAGATCGACGGCGCGCGCGCCGCGGCCGCGATCATGGCGATGAACAACGTCTATTATCGCTTCACCCACCTCGTGGGCAACGAGGAATACGCGACGATGCGCGCCGGCCTGCGCATGAACGTCATGGCCAGGCCGGGCATCGAGAAGATCGACTTCGAACTCGCCTCGCTCGCGGTGTCTGCGATCAACGGTTGCGGCATGTGCATGGACTCGCACGAGAAAACGCTCGCCAAGCACGAAGTCGGCGCGCAGGCGATCCAGAGTGCGGTACGCATCGCCGCCGTGATCCACGGCGTCGCCGTGACCTTGGAACAAGGCTGATCCGAC
>CAYWZC010000158.1:0-5086 GCA_964462745.1 uncultured Rhodanobacteraceae bacterium | reverse complement strand
CTCCCCGCAAGCGGGGAGAAGGTGGCGCGCAGCGCCGGATGAGGGGCAACGGGCGCTGCGATGTTCGAGGGTATGCCTGTGTTGCCGATCCGGCCTGCGTGAATCGATTTCGCGTAAAGCAGCCACATTGAGTCCAAAAGTGCCTTCTCCGCCTGCGGCACCTTTCCCCAGCGGGGAGAAGGAACCGCGCACAGGCTGCGACCGGCAAGCGCGGCAAGGGTTCACAACCAGCCGCCATCGAAGCCCGCGCGCCGCAACCCGTCGACGATCGGCCGGCATCCGCGCATGAGGTGCCAGAGCATGCCGCTGCGGTGGTTCTCGATCATCAGCACATTGGGGCCGAGGTTGAGTCCGAAATGGAATGGCGACACCCAGCCGTAGGCGGGCCCCGGCTGGTTGTCGAAGGTGCGGTTGTAGGTCGCGCGAAAGCCGTACTCGAAATCGTCGTGCAGGCCGAGGTCGCGGACACAGTGGCGGATCGCGGGCAGCACGATGTCCGGTGCGAACGGCAGGGATGCGACGACCGCCCACGGCGCCAGCGTACCGTCGTCGATGCCGTACGGCGCGCCGCGGCCCTCGTAGTCATAGAAGCGCCGCCAGATGCCGTCGATGCGCAGTTTCGCGGGGCCGGGACCGTCACTTGCGCTGATGCCCCAGGATTCGCTGCCGTAGCCGACATAGCGCTGCGGGTTGTCGATCGCGTAGCGACGCTGGATCTGCGCGGCGCGGCGGCTGTTCTCGAAATAGTCGATGCCCCTGGCGCGCATGTATGCATCGCGAATGCCGCGGAAGTCGATCCACACATGCGACAACTGGTGGGTGAACAGCGGGCCGCTGTACACGTAGTCGATGTCGTAGCACTTCATCCACTCGTAGGTCGACACCCACGCCGCATACGCATCGGGCGTCACCGCATGGGTCGGCGAGCCGAGCGCGAGCACGTACAGCAGCAGCGCTTCGTCGTAACCTTCCCAGCGATACTTGAGGAACCCGGTCTCCGGCTTCCAGCCGTGGGTCAGGGTCGCGCGTCCGTTCTGCGCCCAACGCCAGTCGACGCGTTCGTAGAGCGCGGTCGCGAGATCGCGGATCTCACGCTGGTCGGGCGTGTCGTCCTCGAAGTAGCACGCGGCGGCGAGCATGCCCGCGATCAGGAAGCCGCTGTCCACGGTCGACAGTTCGCAATGCCATGCGCGCCGGCCGCTGCGCATGTCGAGAAAGTGGTAGTAGAAGCCCTTGTAGCCGGTCGCGTCCGGCTGCTCGCCCTGCGGCGCCTGGTGGAAGAAGCGCAGGGTCTTCAGCGTTCGCTGGACTGCGTCATCGTGTGGCATGAGGCCGCGTTCGACCGCGACCGGATAGCATGCGAGCGCAAGCCCGGTCGCGGCGACGCTCGCTGGCCAGTTCGGCGCGGTCTTGTCCGCGATCAGGCCGGTGACCGGATCGCACTCCTCGAGGAAGTACGCGAATGCGCGCGCCTGCATGCGGTGCAGTTCGCGATCCTCCGCGCTGGGTTTCGCGTCCATTGCAGGCATGGTAGCGCAACGCGGCGCGTGGCCGCATTCAGGGTTCGCGCATTAGGCTTAGAAGTATCCGGGTCATTCGAGGCGATGCCGATGCGCTCCCATCCACTGGCGAGCATGCCGCCCGCACGCGTCCACGTCTTGTCCAACGGACGGCTGACTTGTGCGCTGACGCCGAGCGGTGCGGGCTTCCTGCGCTGGCGCGATGTCGCGGTCACGCGCTGGCGCGAGGATCCGACGCGTGACGCGTGGGGCAGCCGTGTGCTGTTGTGCGATGTCGAAAGCGGCACGTGGTTCTCGCCGACCGCGCAGCCGTTCGCGAGCGACCTGGAAGATCCTGCGGTGGAGTTCGCGGCGGACCGCGCGAGCTTCACGCGTCGCGACCCCGTGCTCGAGGTCTCGCTCACGGTCGTGATCGAACCCGATCGCGACGCCGAATTGCGCCGCGTGCGCGTGACGAATCGCGGCGCCGCGCCGCGCACGATCGAGTTGACCACGTATGCGGAGCTCGTGCTCGGCAGCGCAGCCGCCGATGCCGCGCATCCGGCGTTCTCGAAGCTGTTCGTGCAAACCGAATGGCTCGCCGATCGCGCGATCGTGCTCGCGACGCGCCGGCCGCGTTCGTCCGACGAGGCACGCACCTGGGCCGCGCATTTCGCCGGCGCGGACGATGCGGGCGCGACGAGTTGCGAAACCGATCGCATGGCGTTCCTCGGCCGCGGTCGCACGTTGCGGGACGCGCATGCGCTCGAGGTTTGCGGCGATCTCGCGAACGGCGCGGGCTGCGTGCTCGATCCGGTGTTCGCGCTGCGTCGCCGGGTCACGGTCGCAGCCGGTGCCACGGTCGAAGTGGATTTCTGGACCGTGCTCGCCGATTCGCGCGAAGCCCTGCTCGCCACCTGCGAGGAGCTGCGCGGGAAGGGTGCCGATATCCTGCGTGCCACGGCGAGTCCGGACGCCGCGGCCACATCACAGTCGATCGACTCCGACCGCGACGAAGGCGACCTCGGCGAACAGTTGCTCGCGGCATTGCTCTACAGCAACCCGGCCTGGCGCGCGTGCGCCGCGGACATCGCCGCGGGCCGCGGCGGGCCGCCAACCTTGTGGGCGGCCGGCATTTCCGGTGATCGCCCGATCGCGTTGCTGCGCGTTTCCGACGAAGCGGGCTTCGCGGGCGTCGAGCGCATGCTGCGCATGCAACGCGAGTGGCGCGACGCGCGCATCGGCATCGACGTCGTGTTGTTGAATCGTGCGGCAGGAGAAGTCGGCGACGCGCTGCACGCACGACTCGTCGCGCGGGTCGATGCGCAGACCGCACGCTTCGCCGAGTCGAAGGGTGCGACCACGGCGCAGGCATTCGCGTTGCGTGAAGCGTCGTTGTCGAGGGAATTGCGCGCGGGGCTCGCGGCAGTCGCGCGCGTGGTGCTCGATGCCGACGCGGTGGAGTGGCGCGCGCGCGAGGTCGAGGTCGCCGCACCGGCAAGGTTGCCGGAACCGCGCGCGGTCGCATCGCGTGCCGCTTCCGCCGCGCCGGTCGCACGCGCTGCGCTCGCGTTCGACAACGGCATCGGCGGTTTCGATGCCAATGCGCGCGAGTATGTGATCACCCTGGATGGCGAGCGGATGACACCGCTGCCGTGGATCAATGTCGTCGCGAATCCGGATTTCGGCTTCCTCGTCTCGGCCGAAGGCGGCGGTTATGCGTGGTCGCGCAACAGCCAGCAGAATCCGTTGACGCCGTGGCCGAACGATCCGGTCAGCGACGTGCCGCACGACGTGCTGTTTCTGCGCGACCTCGATACCGGCGAGCCGTGGAGTGCGACGGCGGCGCCGCGGCGGCTCGCGTCGGCGACGTATCGCGTGCGCCACGGCAAGGGCTACAGCGTGTTCTCGCATCATGCGCACGGCCTCGACGTCGAGTGGCTGCAATGCGTGCCGGTCGACGATCCCGTCAAGTTGTCGCGCCTGCGCATCGCGAACCGGTCCGGTCGTGCGCGCCGACTTTCGATCACGGCGTACGTCGAGTGGGCGCTTGCGCCGGTCGGGCGCAACGGCGCGCCGACCGTGGTCACTTCGATCGATGCCGCGACCGGTGCGCTCTTCGCGCGCAACGCATGGCGCGCGGAGTTCGGCGGGCGCGTCGCGTTCCTCGATCTCGGCGGCCACCAGCAATCCGCGAGCGGCGACCGCGCCGCATTCCTCGGGCCATGCGGATCGATTGCCCAGCCGGCCGCACTGCGTGGCGACGACGTGTTGTCCGGCCGCGTCGGCGCGGGCCTCGATCCGTGCGCGGCGTTGCAGACGCAGGTCACGATCGAAGCCGGCACCGAGGTGGAACTCGTGGTCGCGCTCGGTGAAGCCGGCGATGCACAAACCGCTTCGGCCTTGGTCCAGAAGTACCGCGCGACGGACGTCGAACGCGTGCTCGATGCGATCCGAGCGCAATGGAACGAGGTGCTCGATTGCGTGCAGGTACGCACGCCCGATCCGGCGCTCGACCTGCTGCTCAACGATTGGCTGCTCTACCAGACCCTCGGTTGCCGTTTGTGGGCGCGCAGCGCGTACTACCAGGCGAGCGGCGCCTACGGTTTCCGCGACCAGTTGCAGGACGTGATGGCGCTGTGCGTCGCGCGACCCGATCTCGCGCGCGCGCACATCCTGCGTTCGGCCGCGCGCCAGTTCGCGGAAGGCGATGTGCAGCATTGGTGGCTGCCGCCCGGCGGCGCCGGCATCCGCACGCGCATGAGCGATGACCGCGTATGGCTACCCTATGTCGTCGCCCACTATGCGACCGTCACCGGCGACCACGCGCTGCTCACCGAGGAGACGCCGTTCCTGACCGGTCCCGAGCTCGCCGACGACCAGCACGAAGCGTACTTCGTGCCCGGCATCAGCACGGAAGTCGCGAGCGTGTACGAGCATTGCGCGCGTGCGATCGACGCGAGCCTCACGCGCGGTCCGCACGGCCTGCCGCTGATCGGCACCGGCGACTGGAACGACGGCATGAACCGGGTCGGCATCGGCGGCCGCGGCGAAAGCGTGTGGCTCGCATGGTTCCTGATCGCGACGATCGACGCGTTCGCGCCGTTCGCGACCGCGCGCGACGACACCGCGCGCCTCGCGCGCTGGCGTGCGTATTGCGATGACTTGCGCGCCGCGCTGGAGACCGCCGGCTGGGACGGCGAATGGTTCCGCCGCGCGTATTACGACGACGGCACGCCGCTCGGTTCGGCGGCCGGCGACGAATGCCGCATCGACACGATCGCGCAATCCTGGAGCGTGCTCGCCGCCGCGGAAGTCCCCGCGCCCGGTTCACGGCCCGCGCAGGCAATGGCCTCGGTCGATCGGCACCTGCTGTGGCGCGAAGCGCAAATCGCGCCACTGCTGACCCCGCCGTTCGACCGCACCGAACACGATCCGGGTTACATCAAGGGTTATCCGCCCGGCATTCGCGAGAACGGCGGCCAGTACACGCATGGCGCGATCTGGGGCGTGTATGCATTCGCGCGGCTCGGCGACGGCGATCGCGCGGGCGAGTTGTTCTCGATGTTGAATCCGATCCGCCATGC
>CAYWZC010000157.1:0-5105 GCA_964462745.1 uncultured Rhodanobacteraceae bacterium | reverse complement strand
GCGGAACGGCAGGGGCCCTCAGGACGCCCTCCCTGGAAACGAGACGGAGAACCATGTGGATTCGGCGCAACTGCCACCGCTGCTGCGCTGGTTCGATCGCGCGTTGTCGCGCTGAAGGAAACCGACATGCGGCCCTCGTTCTCGATCATCGTGTTCACCGTGCTGTCCGGCGCGGGCTACGGGTTGTTGTTCGTGCTCGGCCTGAGTCTCGCATGGACCGCGGGCACGGCATCCGGCGACGTACGCGTCGCGCTCGGCATTCCGCTGGTGGTCGGCGCGTTGCTGGTCAGCGCGGGACTGCTCGCGTCGGTCGGCCATCTCGGCCAGCCGCTGCGCGCCTGGCGTGCGTTCTCGCAGTGGCGCAGCTCGTGGCTGTCGCGCGAGGGCGTCGCGGCGGTCGCGACCTACCTGCCGCTCGCCGTCGTCGCCGGGTTGCTGTTCGGACCCGCCGACACGCAGGTTCCATTGCGCGTCGGCGCCGCCTTGCTCGCGGCCGGGTGCGTCGCGACGGTGTACTGCACCGCGCACATCTATTCGAGCCTCAAACCGGTACGCGCCTGGCGCAACGGGTACGTGCTGCCGGGATACCTGCTGCTCGGCCTGCATGCGGGCCTGCTCTGGTGGTTCGCGCTCGCCGGTGTGCCGGTCGAGGGCAACCATGCCGATGCGATGCTGCCGTTCTGGCTGTTCGATGCGATCCTCGTCGCGCCGGCCTGCATCATCCTGAAACTCGCGTACTGGAAGTGGCTCGACCTGCCGGCGCGCGGGCCCGACGCGGGTGACGCGACCGGCCTCGGCGGTCTCGGCACGGTGCGCAGCTTCGAGCAGCCGCACACCGAGGAAAACTACCTGACCCACGAGATGGGATTCGCACTCGCGCGCAAGCACGCACGACGCCTGCGCACCATCGCGGTGTGGGCGATGGTGCTCGCACCGTTCGCGATTCCCGCGCTCGCCTGGCTCATCGGCTGGCCCGCGAGCTGGGTCGCGCTCGCGCTCGGCATGCTCGGCATCTTCGTCGAGCGCTGGCTGTTCTTCGCCGAGGCACGCCACGCGGTCATCGCGTATTACGGCGGTTGACAAGCGACGTCCGGGCGTCACGGCTCCGCCGCGACATTCACCGTGCATTCAATCCGCCACGCTAGGATCGCCGCATCCGCGATCCCGCGGATTTTTTTATGCACCGAATGGACGAGGACCCACACCCAGATGAACAAGATCCTGCTTGCAAGCACCCTCCTCGCACTGCTTCCGGTCGCGGCCCATGCCGAAGAGGACGGGGGCTGGTCGGGCAGCGGTGAGCTCGGCTTCGCCGCCGCGCGCGGCAACGCGAAGTCGGAATCGCTGAACGCGAAGCTGCAACTCGAGAAGGAAGACGACACCTGGAAAAACCACTTCTATCTCAATGCGCTGCGCAACAAGGGCGAAGTCAAGACGACGGTCGTGGTGGAAGGCGAACCGACCACGGTATCGACCTTCGAGACCACCGCGAACCGCTACGACGCGGGCGCGTCGGTCGGCTACAAGCTCGACGAACGCAGCTACATCGTCGGCGCGCTGCGCTACGAGAACGACGACTTCTCTCCGTATGAATACCAGTCGGTCGCCTCGGTCGGTTACGGCTACACCCTGCTCAAGAACGAGCGCAGCGAGCTGTCGTTCGAGGTCGGCCCGGGCTACAAGCGCTACCGGCCGGTCGATACGGTCACCACGGTTGGCGATCCGCCCGAGATCGTGGTCGTGCATTCCGATGCGGAGGGCGAGCTGGTCGGCCGCGGTCTCGTTGCCTACCGGCACAAGTTCACCGATACCACCGCATTCGAGAACACGACCCTGGTCGAAGCGGGACAGGACAACACCTTCGTGCAGAACGATGCGAGCCTCGCGGTCAGCATCAACAAGTCGTTCGCGCTCAAGGTCGGCTACCAGGTTCGATACAACTCCGACACCTCGCCCGGCACCGAGAACACCGACCAGTTGCTGACCACGAACCTGGTGTACAACTTCGGCGGTTGACAGGCGAAAGGAAGTGCCCCGAGCCGAGCAAGCTCGGCTCTACGGTTTCCCGCACCCCGCACCCTCGTAGAGCGGAGCTTGCTCCGCTCGCACAAAGGCGAGGCCCGCTCCAACGCCCGGCCTATTCCTGCTGGCCGTGTGCGGCGAGGATGTCGGATGCGCCGCGCTCGACGAGCCGATCCGCGACCAGCCGCCCCAGCGCGTCGGGATCGTCCGCCGGCCCCGATGCCTTCGCGCGCACGATCCGCCCATCCGCCGCATCGCCGACCAGGCCCGCGAGTTCGAGGCGGTCGCCATCCGTGACGCAATATCCCGCCACCGGCAACGTGCAATTGCCGCCGAGCGCGAAACCGAGCGCACGTTCGGCGCGGACGCAGCGACGCGTCATCGCATCTTCGAGCACCGCCACCCGTTGCGTGATCGCGTCGTCGCCCTCGCGCACCTCGATCGCGATGGCGCCTTGCGCGATTGCGGGCAACCAGTCCGGCGCGGCGAGACGTGCGCGGATTCGCGCGCCGAGGCCGAGCCGTTCGAGCCCCGCACACGCGAGCACGATCGCGTCGTAATCGCCCGCGTCGAGTTTCGCCAGCCGCGTGTTGACATTGCCGCGCAGGTCGAGCAATTCCAGATCCGGCCGCCGCGCACGCAGTTGCGCCTGGCGGCGCAGCGACGAAGTGCCGACGCGCGCATTCACCGGCAGTTCGTCGATCCCCGCAAAGCGCGTGCTGACGAACGCATCCCCCGCATCCGCACGCGTGAGCACCGCGCCGATCAGAAACCCCGGTTCGAGTTGCATCGGCACGTCCTTCAGCGAATGCACCGCGATATCCGCCTCGCCCGCGGCCAGCGCGACCTCGAGCTCCTTGAGGAACAGGCCCTTGCCGCCGATCTCGGCGAGCGGCCGGTCGAGTACGCGGTCGCCGCGCGTCGTCATCGGCACGAGTTCGACTTCGAGACCTGCGTGCGACCGACGCAAACGCGTGGCGACGTGTTCGGCTTGCCACAAGGCAAGCGCGCTCTGGCGGGTGGCGATACGGATCAGGGACATGGGAGGGAATGCCGCGATGAAGATCGCTCCAGTGTAGTGCTACCGACTTCCCGGCGCTGGAATGCAGGGAAACCTGCCTCAGCCATGAGGTCCGCTATCGTAGGAACCGGCTTCAGCCGTGATGCCTTTCGCTCGGCGCCATATCGAAGCCAGGAGCATCACGGCTGAAGCCGGTTCCTACGGAAAGCCCGTACGCGGTCACAGCGCACGCATCAGCTTGCGCAGCGCGGGCAGGTTGCGGCGACTGACCTCGAGCGGTTCGGCGACATCCTCGACCTGCACGAAGGTGCGCCCGTCGGCGTCACGCACGAGCCCGGCGAGTCGCGCGCGAGCGACGAGGCAATTGCGGTGGATGCGCACGAACGCATCGGCGAACTCCTCTTCCAGCGACTTCAGCGGTTCCTCGACCAGCAGCACGCCACCCGGATGGTGCGCGGCGACGTAGCGGTCGTCGGCGAGCAGGTAGCGGATGTCGCCGACCGCGACGAGCGCGAGATTGCCGCGCACGCGCGCGCACAGGTGGCTGCGCCGCTGCGGGATCGCCGGCGAGCGCTCGCCGGCGGGATCCGGGGCCTGCATGCGCCGCACCTTCGCGAGCGCGGTTTCCAGGCGTTCGCGGCGGATGGGTTTCAGCAGGTAGTCGATCGCGTTGCGCTCGAACGCGGCGAGCGCGTGGTCGTCGTACGCGGTGCAGAACACGATCGCGGGCGGCGATTCGAGCAGGGCGAGGTGGCGCGCGGTTTCCAGGCCGTCGATGCCCGGCATGCGGATGTCGAGCAGCACGAGGTCCGGCTGCACGCGCGCAACCAGATCCAGCGCGCCGCGACCGTCCGCGGCTTCGCCGACCACTTCCATGTCGCCGATGTCGCCGAGCAGGTCGGCGAGGCGCTCGCGCGCGAGCGGCTCGTCGTCGACGACGAGGACGCGCATCATGATGCCGCCACCGGGATGCGCGCGACGACGACGAACTCGTCGTCGCCCTGCTCGATGCGCAAGCCGCCACGGGCACCGAAATGATGCGCGAGGCGCGCGCGCACGTTGCCGAGCGCGACCCCGTTGCCGGTCGGGCTCGCGTCGCGCGGCAGCGGATTGCGCACGGTGATCTCGATCGCATCGCCGCTTCGCACGCCGTGGATCGCGAGCGTGCCGCCTTCCGCGCGCGGCTGGATGCCGTGGTAGACCGCGTTCTCGACCAGCGGTTGCAGGAGCAGGCGCGGCAACACGAGATCGCGCGGCAGGTCCGCGACCGAAAGATCGACACGCAAGCGCTCGCCCAGCCGTAGTTGCTCGATGTGCAGGTAGTGGCTGACGAGATCGAGTTCGTCGCCGAGGGTCGCGGCATGGTCATCCGCGCCGAGCGCGGCGCGGAACAGGTCGGACAGGTCCTCGACGGCGCGCTCCGCGTCGCGCGGCCGGGTGCGGATCAGGCTCGCGATCGTGTTCATGCTGTTGAACAGGAAGTGTGGACGGATGCGCGCCTGCATCGCGTCGACCTTCGCATCCGCCGCGTCGCGCACGCGCTGGCGCCAGCTCTCGAGCACGTGGAAGTAGCGCAGCAGGGCCGCGCTGATCAGCGCGCAGATCGCGGCATTGGCGAACACGAATGGCATGTCGTCGGCACCGTCCGGGACCAGGCCGAGGCCGGCCGCGCGATCGAGCGACTGCACCACGGCGCTCGCGAGCGCCGTCATCACCACGGTCAGCAGCCAGGCGACGAACAACCCCGCGCGCATCGACAGGCGCCGCAACGGCGCGCCGAGCGAACACAGCATGACCGCGTTGAGCAGGGCCAGCCACTGCGCGAACACGCTGGTGACACCGAGCCGACTCCACCAGCCGCGCGTGTCGTCCCCCGGCGCGAGCAGCACGATGAACACGACGAGTTCCGCGACCAGCATCACCGCGAACAGGGTCGGCAGGCTGCAGAAGCGCGGCAACCAGCGGGGCGCGGGATCGGTGTCGGACATGCGCATCCTCCTCAACCGGATGGTAACCGGTCGGGCGCCGAAGGTTTGCGGTGTGGCTCGCGGTTGCGGCGCGG